>DAHUYD010000003.1 GCA_027315385.1 Acidobacterium sp. | reverse complement strand
GCGCTGCGGCAGCACACGGACGAGCTGGCGCTTGCGGATGTGGTGGTGAAGACGCCGCAGACGGGGGAGCCGAGCCAGGAGCTGGTGCTGCCGGGCAATATGTACGCCTGGGTGGATTCGCCGATTTACGCGCGCACGAACGGCTACCTGATGAAGTGGTATTTCGACATCGGGGCGCACGTGCGCAAGGGGCAGCTGCTGGCCGTGATTGCCAGCCCGGAGATCGATCAGGAGCTGGCGCAGGCGAAAGAGGATCTGGCCACCGCGGAGGCGAACGCGGGATACGCGACCAAGCAGGCGAAACGGTATACGGAACTGCTGAAGAGCAACGCCGTGGCGACGCAGGACACGCAGAACTTTGTCAGCCAGGCGGCATCGACGACGGCGGCTGTGCGATCGGCGCAGGCCAACGTGCAACGCCTGCAGGCGCTGGTGGGATTCGAGAAAATATTTGCGCCGTTCACGGGCACGGTGACGGCACGCGATGTGGACACTGGAACGCTGATCAACGCGGGCGCAGGCACGGCGGGCGCGCAGGAAATGTTCCACATGGACGATGAACACACGATGCGCGTGTATGTGAACGTGCCGCAGGTGGATTCGCCGATGTGCGGACCGGGGACGGCGGCCGAGCTCACGCTGCGGCAGTATCCGGGGCGGACATTCGAGGGGAAGGTGGCGCGCACGGCGCGGGCCATCGACCCGGTTTCGCGCACCTTGCTGGTGGAAGTGGACGTGCCGAATCCCGAGGGCCTGCTGGTGCCGGGCGACTACACGCAGGTGCATTTCAAGCTGCATGTGGCGCATCCGACGCTGATTATTCCGGCGGCCGCGCTGCTGTTCCGCGAGGCCGGCCTACAGGTGGCGCTGGTGGTGAATCACGACGTTGCGAAGCTGGTGCCGATCACGATCGGGCAGGATGACGGGCGCGTGGTGCAGGTGACGCAGGGTTTGACGCCGGACGATGAAGTCATCCAGAGCCCGCCTGACTCCATTCTCGACGGCGAAAAAGTGCGCGTGGTGCCGGCGAATCGCCAGGGCGGAGTTCCGGGAACGGCGGTGGGGAACAGGGGTGGAGCGGATTCGCAGGGGGGCGGCCGGTGAGAGCTCTTCGCGTCGCGGGGGTGAGCGCGTTCGCTCTGCTCCTGGGGTTGGCGGGATGCACGGTGGGGCCGAAATATCACACGCCGACAGCGCCGACAGCGCCGGCGTGGAAGGATACGCCACCGCCGAATCCGCCGAACGGAAGCTGGGCGCATGCGGCGCCTGGCGACAATGCGCTGCGGGGCGCGTGGTGGCAGGTGTATGGAGATCCCGAGCTGAATACGCTGGAGCAGAAGGTGAGGGTTTCCAACCAGGCACTGCGCGTGGCGATGGAGCAATACTTTCAGGCGCGAGAGCAGGTCCGCGTGGCGCGCTCGCAGTACTTCCCGGCGCTTGGGGCGGGACCATCGGCGACGCGGACGCGGAACTCGTACAACCAGTCGAATGCGGTGAAGAACCTCTCCGTCTACCAATACAACACCTTTACCCTGGGCGGGCAGGCGTCGTGGGAGCCCGACCTGTGGGGGCAGGTGCGGCGGACGGTGGAGGCGACGCGGGCGAGCGCGCAGGCTTCCGCCGCGGTGCTGGCGAGTGTGGAGCTGAGCTTGCGGTCGGAGCTGGCGTCAGACTACTTCGAACTACGCGGGCTGGACCTGCAGCAGCAACTGCTGGACAGCACGGTGAAGTCGTACGCCGATTACCTGAAGCTGACGGAGGTTCGCTTTCGCGGGGGTGTGGCGACGCAGGCTGACGTGGCGCTGGCCCAGACGCAGCTGGATACGACGCGCGCACAGGATATCGACGTGCAGATAGCGCGGGCGCAGTACGAGCACGCGATCGCGACGCTGATCGGAGTGCCGGCGCCTTCGTTCAGTCTGCCGCCGATGCCGTTGAGCGGGAATGCTCCGGTGGCGCCGGCGGGCGTGCCGTCGGAATTGCTGGAGCGGCGGCCGGATATCTCCGCGGCAGAGCGGCAGGTGGACGCGGCGAACGCGCAGATCGGGATTGCGATCTCCGCGTACTATCCCATTGTTTCGCTGGACGGCACGGGCGGTTTTCTGAGCGGGTCGGCGGGCACATGGGTGCAGGGGCCGAGCGAGATGTGGTCGCTGGGGGCGTCCGCGGTGGAACTGCTGTTTGAAGGGGGGCGGCGGCATGCGCTGACGCAGCAGGCACGCGACGCCTACCTGCAGCAGGTGGCGAATTATCGGCAGACGGTGCTGAGCGCTTTCGAGGACGTGGAAGACAATCTGACAGCGCTGCGCATTCTGGATCAGGAATCGGTGGCGCAAGCCGAGGCGGTAGCCGACGCGCAGCAGTCGCTGGTCATCAGCACGCAGCAGTACAAAGGCGGGGTGACGACGTACCTGCAGGTGCTGACGGCGCAGACGGCGCAGTTGACCAGCGAGCGGACTCAGGCGAATATTGCCGCGGAGCAATTCGTGGCCAGCGTGCAGTTGATCCGCGCGCTGGGCGGCGGCTGGAATACGAGTCAGCTTCCGAAGCTATGAAAGCGAGTTGGGATTGAGCACAGCCTGGGGCGTCTGAATGGGCTGGGTGACAAAGACACGATTTGCGGATCCGCCGTAGACGCTGTAGATGGCGAACTGGCGGTAGGTGTAACCGCGGAGCTCGAAGATGAGGTCGCCGCGGCCGCTGCCGGTGGTATCGACGGCATCGATCAGGCGCAGGCGCGGCACCGCATCGAGATTGTTGGCATTGGTGACCTGCTTGAGCAGGACCTGGGCATTCCCGTAGAAATCCGGCTGCGCGACGATGGTGACGTACTGCACAGGGTCGGTTTGGGTGCGTGCGGAAAGCACAATAGTGGCTCCGCCGCCGAAGGTGAGGCTGAAGACGCGGAACTGGACGTCGCTGAGGGTGGGCGGCGGGGGCGGCGGCGCAGCTTTGGGATGTCGGGAGGGATGGGCGGGTGGGGGAGCGGGCGGGGGAGGGGTAAGCGCCTGCTGAGCGATGTTCTCCAGAGCGAGCTGCATTTTGGCTTCGCCGGCGGGATTCGCCCAGACGAAAGCGTAGGATTCCGTGTCGAGCTTGCGGCTGTCGGAGACGCCGGCAATCTGCTTCATATCCCTGGGCATGCCGTAGAGAGCGGCGGGGCCCTGCGGCTTGAGATTGGGATTGGCGTAGGAGAGGCGCGGGCGGTCGGGGTCGATCGGGGCGGCGTTGGCGGTGGACTGGGTGGCCTCGGAATCGCGGCGATGCAGGGTTGGGCGGCCGGGATCGGGCTGGGAGGCTACCCCGACGCCATTGCCGGAGATTGTGCTGCCGGAAGTATCGGAGTTTCCGTCGGCGGAGCGGCGCTGCAGCGTGGGTGTGCCGGAGCTGGCGGATTGATTGGCGGAGGCGGTCTGCCGATCGTCGGTGGGGACATGCGCAAAGTGCGGCTCGCCGGGGTTGGTATTTTTTGCGCCGCCGATGATCTTTGGCAGATGCTTCATCGGCCTGAGTTTGGCTTCCAGGGCGGGCGACTGAAACCGGCCCACGCCGATCCAGAGGCCGGCCATCTGCTCGGAGAGGGCGACGTTATAGAAGCCCTTCGATTTGCCGTCGGATTCCAGCTCGTATTGGGTCCCGCCGAGGACGGCGAGCGGGGCGGGATTGGCGAGGTACAGGCCGCCCGGTTCGTATTCGAGGCCATCCCAGACGGCGAGGGGAATGAGGCGGCTCGCGGCGATGTGGTCGAGCGTCCCGGTGTATTCCACGACGGCAGTGGCGCGCAGGTGCTGGGCGCCAGGAGACGGCGCATTGGGATTGACATGACCTGGATACTGGCCCCAGGCGGGCAGCGCGCAGGCCAGGGCGGCGGCGCAGAGCCCCTCGAAAATTGCGGATCGTGGCATAATCCTCACTACAGCGCGGAACGCGCGTGCCTGCGCCCTGGAGCCGCTACACTGAAGTCGACGGGGTGAAGCCGCGGACTTTGAGAGGGATGCGGATTCCCCGGGGACCGCTGTAAAAACAATCATACTGGGGCGGGGCCGCGCCGGATGTGAGCTGTTTTTGAGGGAAAACCCATGAATACCCACGACAAAGTCACGGATTTTGCGCTTCTGGACGACCAGGAGCAGACCGTCCATCTCTCGGATTTCGCCGGCAAGCCTGTGGTCCTGTTCTTCTATCCGCGGGCGGATACGCCGGGCTGCACGATCGAGGCCTGCGGCTTCCGCGATCAATTCGAGAAGATCCGGAAGACAGGCGCGGTGGTACTGGGCATCTCGCGCGATACGCCGAAGGCGCAGCGGAAATTCCGGGAAAAATACGACCTGCCGTATCCCCTCCTTGCAGATGTAGACGAAACCGTGTGCAAACAGTTTGGCGTTCTGAAAGAAAAGAACATGTACGGGAAGATGGTGATGGGCATCGAGCGGACGACGTTCGTGATCGGGCCGGACCAGCGGTTGCTGAAGGTCTTTCCGAAGGTGAAGCCGGAGGGGCACGCCGAAGAGGTGCTGGAGGCGCTGAAGGGACTGAAGTAGGTGGCGCTGCCGGTGCTGCCGCGCGCGTTCTACGCGGAGCGGCCCGAGGTGGTGGCGCGGGCGCTGCTGGGGAAGGTGCTGGTGCGCCGGTATGCGGGGCGCAGGCTGGCCGGGCGCATCGTGGAAGCCGAGGCTTACCTGGGAATGGACGATCCGGCGGCGCACGCCTTTGCGGGGAAGACCGCGCGGAATGCGGTGCTGTTTGGGCCGCCGGGATTCGCGTACGTGTACTTCATCTATGGCATGTACTACTGCCTGAACCTGAGCTGCGAGCCGGAGGGCCAGGCAGGGTGCGTGCTGCTGCGGGCGCTGGAGCCGCTGGAGGGTATGGCGACGATGGCGAAGCTGCGCGGGCTGGCGGAGAGCGTGAATCCGCGGCTGCTGGCTTCGGGTCCGGGACGGCTGTGCCGGGCGCTGGGTATCGCGCGGGAGACGCATAACGGACTGGACGCAACGAGCCGGCGCAGCGGGCTGCACGTGGAGGACGACGGGTTTGTTCCCGCGGAGATTGTTGTATCAGCGCGGGTAGGAATTCGCCGGGCGGCGGAGTGGCCGATGCGAGTCTCGATTGCGGGAAACCGGCACGTGAGCGGGTGAGTTCGGCGGGGATCACAGATCGCGGGCGGTCCGGCGGCTTGTGTAAGATAGCGGAACAGGCCTCGCAGTACCACCCCAGCGCCTCAGGAAAACAGATGATGCAGAGCCGGTTGTATTTTGCCGCCTTTCTTGGGGCGGCCGTTGCGGTAACCGCGCCCTCGATGTTCAGCCAGCAGCCAGGCGCCCCCGGTGGAGCGCCCGCGCAGGAGCATCACTGGCCGAAGCCGACGAACCTGAAGGTGCTGCCGAAGGACACGACACCGGAGCAGCTCCACAAGATCATGCACGGGATTGCGGGCTCACTTGGCGTGCGGTGCAGCTTCTGCCACGTGGTCAACGAGCAGACGCATCACATGGATTTCGCGTCGGACGCGAAGCCGGACAAGCACATGGCGCGGATCATGATGCGGATGACGCAGACGATCAACGCGCAGTATCTGCCGCAGATTCACGATCCGGACGCGAAGCCGGAGGACCAGCACGTGAGCTGCGGGACGTGCCATCAGGGCCACAAGATGCCGCCGCACTTTGTGCCGCCTCCGGAGCATCGCGGGCCGCCCATGAGCAGCGCGCCGCAGCCCGGCTTGTGAAGAGGCGGAACCCGCGGGCTGGCCGCGCTACGGGCGCGGCGGGATCAGCACATTGTCGATGAGGCGCGCGGGACCGACCCACGCGGCGACGGCGACGAGGGCGCCGTGGCGGAGCGTGGGCACATCCTCGAGTGTGTTGGGATCGACGATGCGGAGGTAGTCGAGGCGAACGCCGGGTTCGTCGGCAAGGGCCGCGAGACCGGCGTCGAGGAGGGCCGCAGTATCGGTTTCTCCCGCCGCGGCGCGCGCCTCGATCCGGTGCAGAGTGCGGTGCAGGACCAGCGCGGACTGCCGATCCCCGGGCGAGAGATAGCGATTGCGCGAGCTGAGGGCGAGGCCGTCGGGATCGCGGACGATGGGGCAGACGACCAACTCCAGAGGGAAGTTGAGATCGCGGACCATGCGGCGCAGGATGGCGACCTGAGCCGCATCCTTCTGGCCGAAGAAGGCCTTGTCCGGGGCGACGATGTTGAAGAGCTTGGCGACGACGGTGGCGACACCGCGAAAATGGCCGGGGCGGGAGTGGCCGTCGAGGCGATCGGAAATGCCTTCAACTTCGACTACGGTGCTGAAGCCCTCGGGATAGATCTCCGCGGGTTCGGGCGCGAAGAGGAGATCGACGCCCTCAGCTTCGAGGAGCGCGCAATCGGCGTCGAACGTGCGCGGGTACTTCGAGAAATCTTCGTTGGGGCCGAACTGGGTGGGGTTGACGAAGATGGTGGCCACGACGGCGTGGCAGGCGGCGCGCGCGGCCCGAACCAGGGAGATGTGGCCCGCGTGGAGGGCGCCCATGGTGGGAACCAGGCCGAGGGCGCCTTTGCCACGCAATTCAGCGACGGCGGAGCGCGTCTCCGCGACGGTGCGGGTGATGCGCATCAGCAATCGCGATCCGCAAGAGTGGCGGCGACCTCGCTGGGGAGGTGGTAGCTTTCCGCATCGGCGGGGAAGGCGTGGGCTTCGACGTCGCGCCGGTAATTCTCAACGGCGGAGCGGAAGAGCGCAGCGGCATCGCCATAGCGGCGGACGAATTTGGCGGGAGGCGAGAAGCTGAGGTTCACCAGATCGTGGAAGACGAGGATCTGGCCGTCGCAATCGGGTCCGGCGCCGATGCCGATGGTGGGAATGCCGATTTCGGCGGTGATGCGGGCGGCGGTTTCGCGGGGCATGCCTTCGAGGACAATCGCGACAGCGCCGGCGGCTTCGAGCGTGTGCGCGTCATGGAGGAGGGCGCCGATGGCGGCGGGCGTTTTGCCCTGGACCTTGTAGCCGCCCATTTTGTGCACGGACTGCGGGGTAAGGCCGAGGTGGCCGATGACGGGAATTTCAGCGGAGGTGAGGCGCTCGACCAGCTCGGCACGGGGAGCTCCGCCTTCGATCTTGACGGCCTGAGCGCCGGCTTCCTTGACGAAGCGGACAGCATTGGCGAGACCATGATCGACGCCAAGGTGATAGGAGCCCCAAGGCATATCGGCGGCGACCAGGGCGTGGCGGACGGCGCGGCGCACGGCGCGGGTATGGTGCAGCATCTCGTCCACGGTAACGGGCAGGGTGCTGTCATAGCCGAGGACGACCTGGGCGAGCGAATCGCCGACGAGGATGAGATCGACACCGGCCTCGTCGACCAGCCGCGCAGTGGCGTAGTCATAGGCGGTGAGGGCCACAATGGGGCGGCCGGCCTGCTTTTTCTGCTGGAGGGCTGGGAAGGTGATGGGCGAGGATGCGGAGGGATTGGTATCCGAGGAGCGGAAATGCGGAACGCTCATGATCGTCTCCAGTGCGGCTCCTCATGGAACCCGAGGATGCCACCCGAACCTGTTTCGACCTTACGCCGGGGGAGGCGAGGACGTCCAGAGCGGGCGGGGCGGCCCCGTGAACCGCAGTAACTTCTTCAGGTTGGAAGGGGACGCGGTTCGAAGCCTTCGGCGCCGAAGATGCGCTTGTAGCGCTCGACCTCGGCGGGATCGCCCAGCGCCTTCCGCGGATTGTCAGACAGTTTGACCGCAGGCCGGCCTGCCGCGTCCTGCAGTTTGCAGACAAGGTGAGGCGGGTCGAAGCTGACATTGCCCTGGGGGTTGCAGTCGCGGAAATCGTTGGTGAGCAGCGTTCCCCAGCCGGCAGAGAAGCGGATGCGCCGGTCGGGGAGCCAGCGGCGGGTGTCGGAGAAATCGGCGGCGTGGCGGAAGTCGAGGGGGGAAGAACCTGGCTGGATTTTTCCGGAAAAGATGGCGTGGAGGCGAAGGATCTCGTCAGCATCGAGCGAGTCGGAGGCGATGAAGAGCTTGTTCCGCGGATCGCGGCCGCGTGACTGGAGCCACGCGATGTATTCCTCGCCGGCCAGCTCGGGTGCTTTGCTGTCGGCGCGCTGGCCAGTCCAGTCCGCCACCCAGTCGGGAGCATCCCGGAGAAACTGCGTGGTTCCGAAGGTGTCGGGGAGAAGGATGAGCAGTTCGCCCTGGTAGGTCTTCTGCCAGAGCTCGAGCAGCCGGTACTGAGATGCCTTCCTGTCCTCGCCGGTGGGGGCCATAGCGGCCAGCGCCATGGGCAGCTCGTGGGCGTTGGTGCCGATGGCTTCGAGGTCGTGCTTATAGGCGAGGTAAGTGTTCGACGTTCCGATGAAGCTGGAATCGAGGACGTCGCTCATGGCGAGGACCACATACTCCTGCCAGAGGAAGCTGTGGCGCCGGCGTGTGCCGAAGTCGCTGATGCGGAGGCCGGGAACACCGCGGAGGCGGTCCATTTTTTGCCAGAGTTTGGCTTTGGCGCGGGCGTAGAGGATGTCCAGCTCGAGTTCGGTGAGGCGCTTGAGAGCGAGGCGAGTTTTCAGCTCGCTGAGGATCGAAAGGGAGTAGATCTCCCACAGAGTGGTTGCGGGCCAGGGGCCGTGAAAGGAAAGGGAGAACTGGCCGTCGTGGACGGAGAGGTCGTAATCGGAGAGATGAAAGCCATGCTCGAGCCAGTCGAGGAAGGCAGGCTCGAAGATGCCGCGGCGGCCGTAGAAGGTGTTGCCGGCCAGCCAGATGAGTTCGGACTTATGGAACCGGAGGCCTTTGACGTGTTCGAGCTGCGCGTGCAGTTCGCCGACGCCGATGGCATCGGCGAGGCGGAGGCCGGGATCGCGATTCAGGAGGGAAAAGGAGGCGGGGACCGAGGAGAAATGCTTCCAGATGAACTGGAGCATCAGGAGCTTGTAGAAGTCCGTGTCCAGGAGGGAGCGGACAATCGGGTCAAGCTCCCAGTTGTGATTGTGCGCCCGACGCGCGAGGTTAATAATCACGGTAGCAATACTTTACCGTAAGCGCGTTTCCGGCTACGGGTGCCGGGCCAGGGGAGCATGGAGCATCGATCGCAGATCTTCTGGGACGTGGATACCCAGGTGGACTTTCTGAGCCCGTGGGGAAAGCTGCGCGTTCCCGGGGCGGAGGCGATTGTGCCGACACTGCGAAGGCTGACGCAGTGGGCCGGGGAGCACCGTGTGCTGGTGGTGGCATCGGCGGACGCGCACCGGGAGGACGATCCGGAGTTCGAGCAATGGCCGCCGCATTGCGTGGCGGGCACGGGGGGGCAGCTGAAAATTCCGGAGACGAGTCTGCCGCGCCAGCTGGTATTGCCTAATCGCCGCGTGGAGATTCCGGCGGATCTGAGCGCCTGGCAGCAGGTGGTTCTGGAGAAGCAGGAGCTGGATGTGTTTACGAATCCGAACGCCGCGCCGCTGGTGGAGCAGCTGGGGCGGCCGGATGTTGTGCTGTACGGCGTGGTGACGGAGCTCTGCGTCATGCGCGCGGCGAGACACCTGGTGCGGCTGGGCTGCCGAGTGACGCTGGTTGAGGATGCAATGGCGGCGCTGAACGCGGCCGAGGCGCGGGAGTGCCTGGACGAACTGATCGGGCTGGGAGCGCGTTTGGCGAGGGCGGACGACGTGGCCGGGTCTTAGAGCCTGGTATTAACTTTCGCGTGGGCAGCGTTGCGGACGAAAATCGGTCCAGACGAGGCGGAATCCGAAGGCTGGGTCCATCGTCGAGGATGACAACGAAGTATGGACCGGTTTGCGCCGCAACCCGAAGGGCTGGGGCCGATTTTCCCCATTTCTTCGTCGCTCGAAGATTCCCGATATTCGTCGCTCCTCGCTCCTCGAACTGAGAAAAATTGGCTCCAGGCCGAGGCCACGAATCAGAGCTTGAGGGACTTGAGATACGCGCGGAGCTGGGGTCCGAGGTCGTCGCGCTTCAGGGCGAAATCGACAGTAGCTTTGAGCATGCCGAGTTTATCGCCGGCGTCGTAGCGGGTGCCCTCGAAGCTGAAGCCGCAGACTTTTTCAGTGGCGAGCAGGCCGCGGATGCCGTCGGTGAGCTGGAGTTCGCCGCCGGCGCCGAGCGGGGTGCGTTCGAGCACGTCGAAGATAGCCGGCGTGAGGATGTAACGGCCGATGATGGCGTGATTGGAGGGCGCATCGCCGGGCTGGGGCTTCTCCACCAGATCGCTGACATTGAAGAGGCGGGGATTGGAGGGATCGGCTTTGCCGTCGAGCACGCCGTAGGAGGAGATGGCGGGGCCTTCAATGATCTGGGTGGCGAGGATGGATGAATGGGTCTGGTCGAAGGCGTCGACCATCTGCCTGAGGCAGGGAGTGGGTGCGTCGATGACGTCGTCGGGGAGGATGACGGCGAAAGGCTCATCGCCGACGAGGTCGCGTGCCATGAGGACTGCATGGCCGAGGCCGAGAGCTTCCTTCTGGCGGACGTAGGAGAGGCGGACCATCTGGGAAACCTGGCGGCTGACCGCGAGAAGGTCGAGCTTACCGCGTTTCTCGAGGGTGCATTCGAGTTCGTAACTGATGTCGAAGTAATCCTCGATGGCGGATTTGCCGCGTCCGGTGACGATGACGATCTGGTCGCAGCCGGCGGCGAGCGCCTCTTCAACCCCGTACTGGATGATGGGCTTGTCGACCAGCGCCAGCATTTCCTTGGGAATGGATTTGGTGGCGGGCAAAAAGCGGGTGCCGAAACCGGCAGCGGGGAAGATGGCCTTGCGCACTTTGGTGCTGGTCATGGGCGGGCGTGGGTTCCTTCCTGAAGGTTGAAAGTCGGGGATGAAATCGGACAACGGAACCAGAGGACTGGAGTAAGATGCGGTCTGATTTCCGCGCGTTGGCGAGACAGCGGAGAGGGGCGCGGCCGGAGCCCGAAGCAGAGAGCAGTCACGGAGATTCAGTATCGCCGATGAGCGGCGGGGATGTCACGCGGGCAGCAGAGTCGGTACTGGTCAACTTTCAATTTTCCAGAAGCCCGACCAGTTCATTGAGTGACCAGACATGATCCGAGATTCCGGCTTCCATTGCCGGAGTGACGCGGATCGTAGAGTGAATCCGGCAAAAGTTGTAATGCATGTAGTGGAGCGCGATTGCCGCCTCATGGTTCGCCAGCTTTTTGCTGTGGCCGTTCGTAAGACGGGTGAGACGGCGGATCGACATCCGCATTGTGAGATTCTGGCGCTCCACGAATGAAGTGCTGATGTGCCTCGGATCAGGCTTACCCTGTAGAACCGCCGTGCGCGTTCCAATGCACTCGCCGGGGCTGTACTTAGTATCGAAGGAATCATTGCCGTACAGCTTTATCAGCATCGCGTAATCGACATCCATACCGAAGACGCCTTCGACTGCTTCCGCGTAGGCGCGGAGCCCGTCAGTCGTGATCTGAATACGAGAGTCGATGCGCGATGCCACATCCTCCATGAAAGCCTTCGCCCAGGCGGGTCCACGCTGCCCGACCAGGTAGCTAACCATCAGCTTGGAATCCGCGTCCAGCGCTGTCCACGTCCACGTATCTCCCCATCCCTGCGCGACTTTCTCTTCGCTGACATTCTTCATCTTCGCGCCCACGAAGGACCACATTTCGTCGCACTGCACGCGCTTGCAATGCAGGTGCCGCACGTTCGCGTCGTGGTAGGAGAAGCAAGCCTGTCCGAGTTCCGAGAGCAGCCGCAGCACTGTGGGCTTGGAGGTGCCGGTCATGCGGCACACAGCGTTGATGCCCATACCCTCGACCAAAGCTGCGACGATTCGTACTCTTTCGGCTGTACTCAGGCGATTCATACTTTACATAATGCTTGCATTTCGCCTGAATGTCAAGTGTCAATTTGCATCTTTAGATGTGAACACTTCGGAGATACGGAACCCTATACCTAGCGGCTCCCGCCCCTGCTCTTTCGCCAAAGACAGCTCTTGGTCTCCCGATACAACCACAATATAGTCATGCAAATCAATAACTTGGCATTGAGTGAGATGCCCTCCATTGACTCGAACATACACAGTCTGTCCGACCAGCATGGCTTCCTCCTGCCGGACACCGTACTCTGAATCGGTAAAGGCTCAAAAAAAAGTCTGAATGGGGCAAACCTTTTGCACCTTCTTTTGCCGTGAATCCATGCTATTTTAGACGTGACTGGAGGCAGAGATGCCGGAGCCGAAAACACAAACACCTGCATACGTTCCCTTCCGCACATTCCTCACGGTGCTCGATTCATTTCGTTCGTTCCTGCCGGATCAGATCGACACGACGATGTGGCCCAGCTATTCAGGGGGGATGCGCAGCCAGCTCATTGGCGCATTAAAGTTCCTGCGTCTCATTACGGAGTCCGGCGCACCTACCGACGCGCTGAAAAAGGTGGCGCACGCGGACGCGCAGCATCGGACGACGGAGTTTGCAGCCGTACTGAGGAGCGCCTATCCCGCGCTGATGTCCCTTGACCTGACGAAGGCCACACCCGGCAGTTTTGACGCGGAGATGCGGAAGTTCGGCCAAGAAGGGGAGACTCACCGGAAGGCGGCCAGTTTCTTCCTCCAGGCGGCGAAGTACGGCGGCATCCCGCTCTCGCCCCTGCTCACAAAGAAAGGTAGCTTGGCAGGATCGCGCCGCAAGCGCGTCTCAAATGGCTCAGGCAACAAGGTAAAGGCGCAGCTGGGCGCGGCTTTGCCCGCGAGCGGTGCTCCGATCCAGGGGTCACGCCGCGAGATTATTCTGTCCGGCGGCGCGCGGATGTTCCTCAGCACCGACACCGACCTCTTCAGCATGACCGCGAGTGATCGCAAATTCGTAATGGGGATGCTAGAGAAGATGGAGGAATACGAGCAGGAGAATCCGCCCGAAGAGGCAGACCGGGAAGAGAAAGATTCTGAATGAGCTTTTCGTCGAGAGACGAAAAGACCTGGCTGTTACGAGCAGCCAGGTCAATTCATAGGAGGTACCGGCGATGCTCAAGATCACCCGGACCACCAGAGGCATCTTGATCACGATCCGCGTCGGCGACATCGTGATTACGATTGACATACCACCATAGGGCGAAAGCCCTAAAAACGCAATGCCCCGGATGGGCTACGGCTCATCTGGGGTTTTATTTTTGGATGCCCAACGCGCCTTCGCCGCTTTTTTCGCAATAGCTTTCCGGCGTTTTGGAGTAAGGGACTCCGCACGTGCGACCCCTCCTTTAGCTCTGCTCCTGTCGCGCTTCTCAGTCGGCGTTTCCCCTATTGACTGCTGCACGATCTTGTACGCCAGCGTGTTTACATCCATGCCTTCATTGTGCGCCAGTCGCTCGCGCCTCGCAATGCCCTGTGGATTTCAAAGTTGACCAGTACCGCAGAGTCAGGGATCACAAATGAGAAGCTGCGAGCCGGACGGGGGGATACGTGGTGAGTGAGAGGCATCCTCCTATACTGAATCCATGTCGCGAAGGATGGAGAAATCGGCGGCGCTGCGGGCGCGGGCGGAGAGACTGTTTCCCGGCGGGGTGAACTCGCCGGTGCGGGCGTTCGGGGCGGTGGGCGGCGAGCCGCCGTTTGTGGAGCGCGCCGCGGGCGCGTATCTGTGGGACGCCGACGGCAACCGGTACATCGACCTGTTCGGTTCGTGGGGACCGATGATTCTGGGGCATGCGTTTCCGCGGGTGGTGGAGGCGATCCGCGAAGCGGCGGGACGGAGCGCGAGCTACGGCGCATCGACGGCAGCCGAGGGCGATCTGGCGGAGCTGGTGACGGCGACGTGGCCGTCGATGGAGAAGCTGCGATTCGTCAGTTCGGGGACGGAGGCGACTATGTCCGCGATCCGGCTGGCGCGCGCGTTCACGGGCCGCAAGTATGTGGTGAAGTTCGAGGGCTGCTACCACGGGCATGCCGACGGACTGCTGGTGAAGGCGGGATCGGGTGTGGCCACGTTTGGGATTCCGGGGTCAGCGGGCGTGCCGGAGGAGACGGCGCACTTTACGCTGGCGCTGCCGTACAACGATGAAGCCGCTGTGGAGGCGGCGTTCGCGGCGCACCAGGGCGAGATCGCGTGCGTGATTGTGGAACCGGTGGTGGGGAATGCGGGCTGCATTCCGCCGGGCAGGGGATATTTGCAGGCGCTGCGGCGGATCACGAAGCGCCAAGGGGCGGTGCTGATCTTCGACGAAGTGATGACGGGATTCAGGGTGGCTCTGGGGGGAGCGCAGGAGCTGTACGGGATTTGTCCGGACCTGACGACGATGGGGAAGATTTTGGGAGGCGGGCTGCCGTGCGGGGCCTTCGGGGGGCGGGCGGAGATCATGGATCAACTGGCTCCGCTGGGGCCGGTGTATCAGGCAGGCACGCTGAGCGGGAATCCGCTGGCGATGGCTGCGGGCATCGCGACGGTGGGCTACCTGCGGGAGCATGAGGCGGAAGTGTACTCGCGGCTGGAGTATCTGAGCGCAAGGATAACGGAGGGCGTTGCTGAAGCCGCGGCGGCGGCCGGGGTTCCGCTGACGGTAAACCGCGTCGGGGCGATGTTTACGTGGTTCTTCAGCGCCGAGCCAGTGCGGGACTTTGCGGGCGCAGCGCGAGCGGACACGCGGTGCTTTGCGGCGTTTCATCGCGCCATGCTGGACGCCGGAGTGTGGCTGCCGCCGTCGCAGTTCGAGGCGGCGTTTATGAGCACAGCCCACACCGATGAGGACGTGCGCGCGACAGCCGAGGCGGCGCGCGGGGCGCTGGCCGCCGCGGTCTAAGAAAATGCCGGGGTTGACCCCCCGGGTTTACCGCCTGGATTGGCTGAGGGATGGCGGAGCGTCCTGGGGAGCCGCGCCCCAGGAATGGTCCGGCTGCGCGGCGAGGGTGAAGCGCAGCGTTCCGCCGCGCGCGATGTCGCGGAAGTCGATCCAGTTCGGAGCGTGCGTCCGGCCATTGAGCGCGACCCTGGCGATGTAGGGCGTGCTGCCGGGATTGGCGGATGTCTCGATGGTGAACGTCCCGCCCGTATAGGGCGTATGCAGATGCACCACGATGCGGGGAAAGACGGGGCTGACCAGCTCATACGCCAGGCTGGCGGGATCGACTGAGTAGAGGCCCATCATGCTCATGACCGCCCACGAGGACATTGCGCCGCAATCGTCGTTGCCGGGAATGCCGTCGGGCGAGGCGGTGTAATTCCCGGCAAGCACGCGGCGGACAACGCGCTGCGCCTGCCAGGGCTCGCCGGAGAAATTGAACTCGAATGGGGCTTCGAGGTCCGTCTCGTTGTAGGGGTTGTAGTACTGGCCATACCAGCCGGGCTTTTTGTAATCGAAAAAGTGTGTGAGGCGCTGGTTGAAGAGATCGGGGCCCATGGCCTGGACGACCCAGGCAAGGTCAGAGGGCTCCAGCCACTGATAATGCCATCCGGAGCCTTCGATGAAGCCGTGCTCTTCCTGGCGGGGATCGAAGTTCGGCACCCACTGGCCGCCGGCATTGCGCGGGCGGAAGAATTTGTCCTGAGAGTCGAAGACGTTGCGATAGTACAGGGCGCGGCCGTAGAGCGTCTTTGCCTCGGTCTGCTTGCCGAGCGCCAGGGCAAGGCGGTAGAGCGAGGCGTAGGCGATGGCGTCTTCCTGGATCTGGGAGACGGAGCCGTACTCCATTTTGTCGTTGGGCACGTAGTGAACCTTGTTGATCCAGTCGATGGCCGCTTCTCCGGCGTAGGGCTTGCCGGGGGGCGGCGCCTGGGTTGCATCCAGATACATGCCGTTCCAGGCGGACTTGATATCGAAGCCGTGGAGGCCGTCGAGCCATGCGGTGGCGAGGACGACGGTGAGCGGGCTGCCGGCCATGACGTTGGTGTACCGGTTGATCTGCGGCCAGCGGCCGATCCATCCGCCCTGCCGGTACATGAGCGCCACGGATTGCGCCATGTCCTCCATGCGGCGGGGCGCAATGAGCGCGACCAGGGGCATTTGGCTGCGATAGATATCCCACCCGGAGTAGTTGGCGTAGACGCGATGGCCGGGGGCGGCGCGGTGAATCTTCCCGTCGAAGCCAAGATAGCGTCCATCGGCATCGCTGACGATGCTGGGCATGAGCAGGCTGTGGTAGAGGGAGGTGTAAAAGACGGTGCGCTGGACGGGCGATCCGCCGGATACGTCGATTGCGCCGAGCGAGCGGTTCCAGGCAGCCTCGGCGGCATGGCGGATTTGGGCAAAGCTTCTGCCGGCAGATTCAGCGTGGAGATTGTTCTCCGCCCCGGCGAGGTCCACATAGGAGATTGCCACCTTGGCTTCTACGGTTTGGGGGTGGGACTGAGCGGGCCAGGTGGCGTAGGCCCCGATCCAGCCATCATGCGATGGCTGTGTCGCGTCACGGGTACCGGAGGAGGGCGAGGCGGGTGAGCCCGTGGCGCCGTTCCACGTGCCGGAGGAAGCGAACGGCCGGTCGAACGCCATGACGAAATAGACGCGGTAGGTCTGGTGATTGCCGCAGAAGGCGCGGTCCTCGACGTAGCCCCGGATTTCGCGATCGCCGACCACCTGCACGTGCGCGCCCGCTGTGTAGTTGAGGGTGTGGCTGATGGGGACGAGGACGTTCGCGGGCTGACCGGCGGGGAAGGTGAAGCGCGCGACGCCGGTGCGACCGGTGGCGGTGAGCTCGGCGTTGACGTTCCAGCGGGAGAGCAGCACGCGATAGTAGCCGGGCGAAGCTTCCTCACTGCTGTGGGAGTAGGGCGACGCGAAATCGACGGTTTGGGTCTGGACCGGGCCGGTGGTGGCGGTGAAGAAGACGTCGCCTTCATCGGGGCAGCCGACGCCGCTCATGTGCGTCATGCTGAAGCCCTGGATGGTGTTCTGGTAGAAGTGATAGCCGAAGCCGTTGCTCTCCGTGTCCGGGCTGAGCTGGACCATGCCGAAGGGCGTAGTGGGGCCGGGAAAGAGATTGATGCTGCCGCCGGGACCGGTGCCCGTGCCGATGAAAGGATCGACGCTGGAGACGGGGGAGGCATGCTGGGCGGCCAGAGAGCCGGCGGCGAGGGCGAAGACGACCAGCAGGGCGGCAAAGTTCAGGGATTTTGCGGAAGGAAGGCAAGAGAACGAAGAGAACACGGGGCATCTCCTGGTTTTTTGCTGCGTGAGGAAGTGGAAGGAAGCAGGAGCGAATGGCCGGAAACCCGCAGACTCTTCATCTTAGGCGCGGGGGCGGCGATTGTCATGGGAGCGCGCGCTATTCGATTGAATTCGCTTGTGCTGGGCCGTAAACTTGAGATACGGCCCTCCCAGGGTTCTTTATGCTCCGGCTGACCAAAAAAGCCGATTACGGCCTGATGGCGCTGAAGTATCTCGCCGAGCACCCGGTTTCGTTGAGCGCGCGCGATATTGCCCAGGCCTACCACATTCCGCCGCAACTGCTGGCGAAGGTTCTGCAGCGGCTGGCGAAGGTAGGGATTCTGCGCTCGCACGCAGGGATGAGCGGGGGCTACTCGCTGCTGAAGCCGGCGCGGGAGATTTCGGCGTTCGAGGTGATCCGGGCGATCGACGGGCCGCTGTTCATTACGTCGTGCGGGGCGACGCAGAGCTCATGCGAGCTGACCGACAGCTGCACGATCAAAGAGCCGCTGGCGCGGGTGAACGACAGCATTTCGGACCTGCTGCGGAACATCACCATCGCCGACCTGGCGGAGACGGTGGGCGGGGAGCCGCGATCCGTAGCGGGCCAGGAGCTGGTGACGATCCGGATGTAGGCGTGGGCGGGTCCGCCAACGCTATGGGAGCAGGGATGAAATTGCCCGTTTACCTGGACAATCACGCCACGACGCGGCTGGATCCGCGGGTGCTGGAAGCAATGCTGCCGTATCTGACCGAGGCCTATGGAAACGCGGCGAGCAACAGCCACGGTCTGGGCTGGGCGGCGCAGCAGGCGGTGGAGACGGCGCGCGCGCAGGTGGCGCAGCTGATCGGCGCGACGGCGAAGGAGATCGTGCTGACTTCGGGCGCGACGGAGAGCAACAACCTGGCGCTGAAGGGCGCGGTGGAAGCGGCGCGGCTGGCCCAGCCGGGGCGAAGCGTGCACATCATCACGCAGGCGACGGAGCACAAGGCGGTGCTTGATCCCTGCGCATGGCTGGACAAGCAGGGGTGCCGGGTGACGGTGCTGCCGGTTTCGCGGGAAGGGCTCATCGATCCGGAGGAGCTTCGGCGCGAGCTGGACGGGGAGCCAGCGCTGCTGGTGAGCATTATGGCCGCGAACAACGAAGTGGGCACGCTGCAGCCAGTGGAGGAGATTGGGGCGCTGTGCCGGGAGCGCGGGGTGCTGTTCCACAGCGATGCGGCGCAGGCGGCGGGCAAGGCGCGGCTGGACGTGGGGCGCGCGAAGATCGATCTGCTGTCGATTTCCGGGCACAAGATTTACGGACCGAAAGGCGTGGGGGCGCTGTACGCGCGGCGCGGCGTGAAGGTGGCGGAACAGATGCACGGCGGAGGTCACGAGCGGGGCATGCGCTCAGGGACGCTGAACGTGGCGGGGATTGTGGGGCTGGGCGCGGCGTGCGCGCTGGCTGCGGCGGAGATGGAGGAGGAGGCCGCGCGGCTGACGGCCCTGCGCGAGCGCCTGCTGAGGATGCTGACAGCGAGGCTGGAGCGCGTGCGCGTGAACGGGGCGGATGTATCCGGGAATCGGCGGCTGCCTGGGAATTTGAGCGTGACGTTCGAAGGGGTGGACAGCGAGTCTCTGATGATGGGGATCAAGGATGTTGCGGTGTCGAGCGGGTCGGCATGCACTTCGGCGTCGATTCAGGCGTCGCATGTGCTGCGCGCGCTGGGGCTGAGCGAGGACGATGCGCACAGCACGCTGCGCATCGGCATCGGTCGCTTCAATACGGAAGAGGAGATCGACTTCGCGGCGGAGCGGATTGTGGATGTGGTGCCGCAGCTGCGCGAGCTCTCACCGGCCTGGGCGGAGATGACGTAGAGGCATGGGCGGAAGCCCCGGGTTTCTGGGCGCGCGGACGGCGCGGGAAAATTCACGATGGGACGGAAAATCATCCTCAGGGGCCTAGGGGCCGCGCAGAGTTAGAATCTGTGCCCGGATACAAGGCGCCGGGCCTAAAGGCCCAATAATCCTGCTGGCGTGGCCCCCAGCCTAAAGGCTGGGGCTTCTACCGTCGTCGCGCTTCGCGCGACAACCGGGCACGACAACCGGGCACGACGAGCGAGCACGAAAGCCGAGCACGAAGGCTGGGCGCGAAAGGCGGGGAGAAGTGGGGCACCCGGTGTTCTTAGTCCGCCTCAAGAACCACGCATTTCAGGTATTCGGTTTCGGGGATGTTGAGGACGACGGGGTGGTCGGCTGCGGCGCCGCGGACTTCAATGAGGCGCATGCGGCGATGGGCGTCGCCGGCGGCGCCGCGCAGAGTCTCGAGAAAATCATTCAGAGAAACATGGTGCGAGCAGGAGCAGGTGATGAGCCGTCCGCCGGGGCGCAGCATCTTCATGGCGCGCAGATTGAGTTCGCGATAGCCGCGGAGGGCACCCTCGACGGCGCGGCGGCTCTTTGCGAAGGCCGGCGGGTCAAGCACGATGGTGTCGTACTGTGTGCCGGCGCCGCTCCAGTCGCGGAGCAGACTGAAGGCGTCCGCTTCAATCCAGTCGACCTGGGCGGCTGGCAGCGCGTCACGATTCTCCGCGAGATTTCGTTCCGCGACTTCGAGGGCGGCGCGGGATACGTCGACGCCAGTTACGCGCGGGGAGACGCGGGCCAGGTGCAGAGCGAATCCGCCCTGATAGGTGCAGACGTCGAGCGCCTCGCCTCGCGCGTGGCGGGCGGCGGCGGCGTAGTTGTCGCGCTGATCGAGGAAGGCGCCGGTTTTCTGGCCGCTGGCGGCGTCAAAGTGGAATTTGAGGCCGTTGAGGCGGAAAAGAGTTTGCGTGGCGGGATGATCGGGGTCGCGGGCGAAGAGGGTGGCGGAGGCGGGGGAGCTGAGCTGCTCCAACTCGCGAATGCGCGGGTCCTCGCGCTCGAGAATGGTGTCCGGGTCGAGGGTGTCGCGCAGGGTTTCGGCGACCGCGGCGCGCGTCGCGGCGGTGTCGAGCGCCTTGTGGCGGAGCTGGACGATCGCCAGTCCGGCGTAGCGGTCGGCGGTGAGACCGGGCAGTTCGTCGGCTTCGCTGAAGACGAGACGGCAGGCGTCGTTCGCGGCGTCGAGAAGAGGCTGGCGGCGGGCAATGGCAGCGCGGAGGCGGGAGCGGAGCAGATCGAGCCAGGCGGATTCGTCGGGCAGGAGATCGCGGGAGACGAGGCGGAGAGCGATCTCCGAGGCCGGACTGTAGAGGGCAGTACCGAGCAGGGCGCCGCGGCGGTCGGCGAGGGGCAGAGGGCCGGCGGGCAGCGATGCAGCATCGCTGGGCCAGACTTCGACGTCGGAGCGGTAGACCCAGACGTGGCCGGCACGGAGACGGTCGGCGGCGCGGCGGGAGATTTGGACGGCGTTGGCGGGAGCGTTGACGGAGGCCCCCTGAGGACCCCGCGTTTCGGGAACCTCGCGGCTTTCCGGGCGCTTCTCAGCGGGAGGCTCTCCGCCGGATTTTGTGCGGCTTTTCGCGGACTTCGGTTTGGGCATGGTCTTTCAGGATCTTCGCACAGATGCCGTGGCGAGCTCAGGCGCAGCGCGCGCCGTTGATGCCCCTCTCGCAACTCCCGCATATAATGAATCATGGCGAGTGTTGAGCCGCAGGCGCTCCCGGTTGAGCGGGTCTCGGATCCGTTTCCGGAGAAGTTTGCGCAACTGCTGGACACGATCCGCCGCAACCGTCCTTCCGACGATCTGGAGATTATCCGCCGCGCATGGCAGTTCTGCCTGGAGCACCATAAGGGGCAGTTGCGCGCCTCGGGCGAACCGTACGTGCTGCATCCGCTGGAAGTGGCGATTGTGCTGGCGGAGATGAAGCTGGACTCGACGGCGATTGCCGCGGGGCTGCTGCACGACGCCGTGGAAGACACGCCTGTGACCACGGAGGACATCGTCGCGCGGTTCGGCGAGCAGGTGGCGCACATCGTCGAAGGCGTGACGAAGATCGACAAGATCCAGTTCGCGAATCGCGAAGACCGGCAGGCGGAGAACGTCCGCAAGATGCTGCTGGCGATGGTGAGCGACGTGCGGGTGGTGCTGATCAAGCTGGCGGACCGGCTGCACAATATGCGGACGCTGGAGCACCTGTCGCCGGAGCGGCAGCGATCGATTGCGCAGGAAACGCTGGACATTTACGCGCCGCTGGCGCACCGGCTGGGCATGGGCAAACTGCGCGGCGAGCTGGAAGACCTGGCCTTCCGCTACGTGGATTCGATCACGTGGGAGCAATTGCACGAGGCGGTGGAGGCACGGCGCTCGGAGGGGGAGCAGTTTCTGGGCGGCGTGGAAGCGCTGCTGGTGGAGAAGCTGCGGGAAAACCACATCAAGGCGCGGGTGGAATGGCGGATCAAGCGGCTGTTCAGCATTCACCAGAAGCTGGTGAAGTCGCAGACCTCGATCGACCAGGTGTACGACCTGCTGGCGCTGCGGGTGATCACGAGCAGCGTGCAGGACTGCTACGCGGTGTTCGGGCTGATCCACTCGATCTGGCGGCCGGTGCCGGGACGGATCAAAGATTTCATTGCGATGCCGCGGCCGAATTTGTATCAGTCGCTGCACACGACGGTGATGGGCGAGGGGGGGCACCAGTTCGAGGTGCAGATTCGCACGGAGGAAATGCACCGGATTGCCGAGGAAGGCATCGCGGCGCACTGGAAGTACAAGGACGGCGGCTCGCCGGTGAGCGCGCGGGACGAGCAGCGGCTGGCGTGGGTGCGGCAACTGGTGGAGTGGCAGCGCGACATGAGCGATCCGAACGAGTTCCTGTCGACGCTGAAGATCGATCTATTCCCGGAAGAGGTTTACACCTTCACGCCCAAGGGCAAGGTGGTGGTGGTGCCGCGGGACGGCTCGCCGATTGACTTTGCCTATACGATCCACACGGAAGTGGGCAACACGTGCGTTGGGGCACGGGTGAACGGGCGCATGGTGCCGCTGCGGACGAAACTGCGGAACGGCGACATTGTCGAGGTGATCACGCAGAACGGGCACACGCCGAGCCGCGACTGGCTGACGTTTGTGAAGAGCAGCCGAGCGCGGAACAAGATCCGGCACTGGCTGAACGAGCACCAGCGGGAGCGGGCCATCGAGATCGGGCACAAGCTGCTGGAACGCGAGGCGCGGAAATATAAGGTTCCGCTGTCGCAGTTCGAGGAGTCGGATTACGCGCGGCTGGCGACCGAATACAGCGTGGCCACGCCGAACGATCTGATGGCGGCGATCGGGTTCGGAAAGTATTCGGCGCGGCAGGTACTGAACCGTCTGGCGCCGGGACTGGTGCACCAGCAGCCGGAAACGGAAGCACCGGCTGCCACGCCGGGGGCAGCGGCGGTGACGCGCGTTTCAGCGACCAGCGGCACGGATTCGCTGATTGTGGAGGGGCAGAATGAGTTGCTGGTCTACCGGGCGCGGTGCTGCAACCCGATCCGGGGCGAAGAGATCATCGGGTACGTGACGCGGGGCAAAGGGGTGGCGGTGCACGCGCGGAACTGCCCGAATGTGCAGAACCTGCTGTACGAGTCGGACCGGCGGATCGCGGTGGAGTGGGCGCGGCCTCCGGAGGAGAAATCAGGCCCGGCGCAGACCTATCCTGTGAAGCTGACGATCCACTGCGACGACCGCGCCGGGATGCTGAAGGAAATCACCGCGGTCATCAGCGACGAGGAAGCGAACATCCGCACGGTAGAGACGCGTCCGGGCGATGCGGGGGATGCACTGATCGAGTTCGTGCTGGATGCCGAGGACGTGCGCCACCTGAGCCGGCTGGTGCAGGGGCTGCGGCGCCTGCCGGGGGTGCGGGACGTGCAGCGGTCGCAGAAGCTCTGAAGCTATTTCCCGCCTTTCGCGCGCACGATCACTTCAATATTGCCGCGTGTTGCGTTGGAGTAGGGGCAGATGCGATGGGCGGCTGCGGCCAGTTCTTCGGCGCCTTTCTGGTCCTGCTCGGGGATGGTGACATTCAGTTCGACGCGCAGGGTAAAGCCCTCGCCTTTGCCCTCGTCGAAGGGACCGACGGCGACCTGGGCGCGGACCTTCACTGTGCCGGTGGGCTTTTTCGCCTGTTGAGCCATGAATTCCACCGCGCCGCCGAAGCAGGCCGCATAACCCGCGCCGAAGAGCTGCTCGGGATTGGTTTTGTCGCCTTTGCCGCCCATGCCCGGGGGCAGGGCAAGATCGTGGTCGAGCAGGCCATCGGACGAGCGCACATGCCCGTGGCGAGCGCCCTCCGCAGTCACGTCCGCAGTGTATAGAGCTTTCAATTTGATGTCTCCTTTGGAGTTGGGGCGTGACGAAGCTGTCATTGCGCCGCACTCTGAAGTTACCAATGACCGGAGGGTACGTCCAACTCCCGAATTCAAAAACAGCGAAGAATCCTTTAGAGTCGTTGTGGAGGCTCCATGCGAATTCGTACCCTGGTTGGCTGCGTTGCGATCGCAGCCCTCGCTCTGCCGGTCCTGGCGGCCAATCCGACCAATCCGAAAGGACAGGGCGAAACCGACCTTGGCCTGAGCGGGTTCTTCGGTTTCACGCAGAGCGCGACCGGCAACAACATCACGCATACTACGCCGCACTGGTATGGCGGCACGGCGGAACTGCGGCACATTGACGGCCCTTTGCTCGGGTTTGAAGTCGCCTACTCCATCGCCGCTCCCCACTACGACACCTGGTCGACGTCGGTTCCGCTGTCGCCGCCGGGATTCCCGTGTACGCCGAAGTGCACGTTTCAGCCGACTCCCACCACGATCCAGACGTTCGATCAGACATTCTCCCTGGACTGGGTGCCATCCATGAAGGTCGGCAACCTGCGCCCCTTCGCGATCCTGGGGGCGGGAGCAATGCTGGCAACGCCGGACAACGGGCAGGTGACGGTTCTGGTTCCCGGCAACAATCCGATCACCACCGACTTCAGCCTGACCAGCCAGGTGAGCGCGGCGCTCATTTACGGCGCGGGCTTGGACTGGTCGCTGCTGCCGCGCATCGGCGTACGCCTGCAGTATCGTGGGGCGATGTATAAGGACCCGGCCGTTGCCGAGCCGGCCCTGTATCCAGCCACCGGCTCATTTGTGCAGACGGCCGAGCCTACTATCGGCGTTTTCTTTAAGTTCTGAGCGACAAGCGAGGGCTGCCCCGGCTCAGGCGGGCGGCCGCTCCACGCGAACCAGAAAATCCACGAGTTCCGGCGGCAGGGGAGCCTCGAAGTGCAGCGGCTTCCCGGTCGTGGGGTGGTCGAACTCCAGTTCCGCGGCGTGAAGAAAATTACGCTGGAGCGCGAGTGTCTCCGGAGGGGGCGCCGATTTGCCGCGTGCCGCGGGTTCGGCAAGGCGGGCGGGCGCTCCATAAAGCGTATCGCCGGCGACGGGGTGGCCGAGCGAGGCGAGATGCACGCGAATCTGGTGGGTGCGGCCGGTTTCAATGCGCACCGACAGCAGGGTAAAGAGTCCGAAGCGCGAGCGGATGCGGCGCAGCACGGTGAAGTGCGAAACGGCATGGCGCGCGCCCGATTCGCGGCGGGTAGTCATGCGGGTGCGGCGCAGGAGATCGCGGGCGATGGGCGCGTCGATGGTGCCGCGAGACTGCTTCATGTCGCCGTGGACGAGGGCGATATAGGTTTTGCGAATGCGGCGGCCGGAAAACATCGCGGCGAGGCGCGCGTGGGCGGCATCGTTGCGGGCGATGACGATCAGGCCGCTGGTTTGCTTGTCTAGCCGATGGACGATGCCGGGGCGCAGTTCGCCGGCGGCGGCGGAAAGCGTGCCATAGCGGTGCAGCAGGGCATTGACGAGGGTGCCGCTGCCGGTTACGCCGGCGCCGGTGTGGACCATCATGCCGGCGGGCTTATCGATGACGGACAAGTCGCCGTCCTCGTAAATGACGCTCAGGGGAATGTCTTCGGCGAAAGCCTTGAGCGGGGGCAGCGCGGGATCGCCGAGGACTTCGACGGTTTCGCCACCGCGCAGGCGCAGCGACGCCCGGGGGGTGTGGCCATCGAGGCGGACTTTGTCCTGCCCGATGAGGAGCTGCACGCGCTCGCGGCTCACGCCGTCGAGCTGGCGGACCAGCCAGGCATCGATCCGCTGACCCGCCGCCTCCGCCGGAACCGAATAAGTGCCAGTCATGGTGACAAATCTACCGCGCCGCGGGCGGGGGCTCGCCGGGACCTTTCAGGCCCGGAATCCACATAGGAATATTCGGCGCCGGCGGCGGGGGGGGAGGCGCGTCCGGGGGAATCCAGCCCAGCTGCACGAGCCAGTTGCGCAGCAGCAGGGGCCAGGTGGACAGGGGCTGGATGGATCCGGCAAGGCCGCAGCCGTGGTTGGAGTAGTCGTAGAAGTGGGCTTCGGCGGGAACGTGGTGCGCGAGAAGCGCCTGGTAGAAGTCCAGGCTGTTCTGAACGGGCACGACAGGATCGAAACTGGTGGCAAAGAGGAACGCCGGCGGAGTTTGGTCAGTCACCTGATACTGATTGGACAGATTGTGCTCCAGTTGCGGATTCGGGTTTGCGCCGAGGAGATTTTCGCGGGATCCCATGTGGGTAACAGGAGGGGTCATGCCGATGACGGGATAGGCAAGGACCATGAAAGCGGGATGGCAGCTAAGCTTGTCGACAGCGTCGGGATTGGGCACGGGCGCCGGGTCGGCATCGCAATGGGTGCCGATGGTCGAGGCAAGATGGCCACCGGCGGAGAAGCCCCAGACGCCGAGACGGGTGGGGTCGATGCCGTACTCGGCGGCATGAGCGCGGATGAGGCGCATGGCGCGCTCGCCGTCCTGAATTTCGGCAGGGTATTGGTAGGGGGTGACGCGGTAGTCCAGGACAAAGGCGGGAACGCCCTGGGCGTTGAGCCAGTGGGCGATCTGAAAGCCCTCATAGCCGATGGCAACGACCTGATAACCGCCGCCGGGGATGATGAGCACGGCAGTGCTGGTGGAGCGGTTCTTCGGCAGGAAGGGATAGAGGCGCGGGATATCGGCCTGGCCGTGGCCAGCCGCGCCGGGCGCGCCATGGGGCCACAGATTCACCGGCGCCGGGAAGCCCGGGGGGACCTGGGCATGAATGGGAAGAGAAGATGCCATGAGGAAAAGAAAGATCGCGCACCACTTCATCGGTTCAGTATATGCAGGGCGCCGGGGCATCATGAAGTTCGATCGGAGGGCGGTTGGCCGGCGCGGGGGGCGGCCTGCTGGAAGACGCGCTGCATGACGAACTCCGGGGTGACCTGCTCGCCGGAGAGGAGCATGGCGGCCAGTTCGCCGCCGAGAACCTGGGGGGCGATGACGACGTCGGGCTGAACGAGTTTGACGCGGCTCAGATGACGGGCGTCGTTCACGGCGGCCACGGTGCGCGTGCCAGGGGCAAGCTCGCGGACGGCGAGGACGCAGAAGGCGTTCTCCGAGTCGTCGGCCATCATGGCGAGCACGGCCTCGGCCTTGTCGGCGCCGGCTTCCCGCAGCGTTTCCGTCATGCTGGGGTCGCCCACGACGAGGTCGACATCCTGGGGCTGGGTCTCCTCCGGGGCTTCCCGCAGGACGCGGGTGACGGGCCGGCCGCGGCGAGCCAGCTCGCGCCAGGTGTTCACCGCAAGCGGAGTGTTGCCGATGACGACAAAGTGATGCTCGCGTTTCATGGACGGTCCTTTCCTGTTGATGATGCGTTGCAGACTCTGGCTGACGAGCGGGGCAATGACGGCGGTAAGCGAGGTGGCGAAGATGGCAACGCCGAGCACGATGACGGAGACGGTGAAGAGGCGCGCCTCCGGAGTGGCAGGCGTGATGTCGCCATAGCCCACGGTGCTCATGGTCACCATGGCGTAGTACAGAGCGGTGACCAGGTCGTGGATGCGGGGATGGAACTCTGCGCCCAGGTAGAAGCTGCCAAAGGTGGCGTAGAGGAGGAGCATGACGACGGAAGTGATGGCGAACAGGGTGCTGGCCGCGAGGCTGGTGCGGTCGAAGTGCCTCCACGCGAGCAGGAGCAGCAGGAGCACGAGCGCGAAATACGCCAGCAGGACGTGCACGTGAGTGTGGCCGGTGAGCGCGGTGTTGACGCCCGCAACCATGGCCAGCAGGACGGCAACCACCCAGGCGAGGCGCGAACGCCAGAGGAGGGCGATGCCCATCAGCTCCATGCCGCCGCCAATGAGCACCGAAGGGAGCAGGCGAAGCTTGAGATCGAACTCTCCCTGGGCCATGGCGCGGAAGTAGGGCGCCCAATCCCAGCCAAAGGTGACGTGGAGGATCCAGGCGCCGCCGGCGATCAGCAACAGCGCGAGGGGCACGTGCGGGAACCAATGACGGCCTCCGGTGCGGTGATGGAAGCGCTGGAACCTTGTCCGCCATTGCTGAGGAATGAGGAGTCTCATGGCAGGGAACAATACCGCAGGGGGTGAAATGCGGCGAAGGTCATTCTAGCTGGAAAGGCAGCGGGAGGGTCAGGCGGAGACTGTGGCGGGATGAGGCTGGCGGCGCAGCCAGAGTGCTCCCCCGGCCAGGACGGCGGCGATGGCGAGCAACTGCGCGACCGTCAGCGCGCCGCCCAGGACATGCTGCGCATCGCCGCGGCAGAACTCCAGGAAAAAACGGCAGACGCCGTAGAGGAAGAGCCAGGCGCCCGCGGTTTCGCCGTCGCGGCGGTGCGGGAGGGCTATGAGCAAAGCAAAAATGGCCAATGAAGCGGCCGCGTCGTAGAGCTGCACGGGATGCAGGGCCACGCCGCGCGGGGTTCGATACCACAGGTACGCGACCACACTGCGATAGGTGACGCCCCAGGGGAGTTTAGTGGGCGCACCCCAGTCGAGGCCGGCGCAGAAGGCGCCTACGCGGTTGATGGCGAAGGCAAGGGCGATGGCGGGAGCGGCGGCATCCGCGGTGCGCAACAGGGGCAGGCCGTCCGCCAGGGCGTACAGAGCGGCGGCGGCCACGCCGATTGCGGCACCGCCGACGGCAATCCACGCGCCTGGAACGGTCGCCAGGCCCAGGATCCAGAAGGGATGGTCGCGAAAGGTGCTGAAGTGTGTTGCCACCAGGAGCAGGCGTGCTCCGAAGAGGTCGGCGAGAATGGCGGTCAGGCCGAGGTTCCAGGTCTTGTCGGCGCGCAGTCCGAGATTCCGCGCCTGAAGCACAAGGAGGGAAAGCCCGGCGAGCAGCCCCACCGCGGTGAGCACGCCGTACGTTGGAATTGCGATGTAGCCGAAATGGAAGAGAAGAGGATGCACGCGAGGAGATGCGTCAGGCAGTGCGCAGAAGAGATTCCGACCCGCTGGGCCGTGGGACGATGCGCTGGTGAACCCGTCCTAAGACGGTGGGAACCCTCCGCGGCTCTTTAGGCATTCCGGACTGGCGGACACTGCACACCGAGCCGATTGTCGAGTCGAGCTCCCTGTTCGCATGAATGTAGGTTCATCCAGCGTTGACCGTCCTCACCTGCTTTGCAGGCCGGTCTCTTGACTGGATGCTAACGGGAGGGTTGGCATTTGGCAAGCGGGGGGAGCGCAACTGTCGTGTGTAGTTGCAATTCGACCCTGCCGGCGAGCGTCTATTCCGTTTCGGAACAATGCTCGAGCTGCCGAGCGGCAGCCGAACGACAGCTACACGACAGGCCGAGCGACGGGATTGATGTGTCGTCCAGGCAGGATTGAACTCCAGCCAGGTCAGGAGAGCGGAGATATGTCCGTCATCCTCCGCACGTTGTATGAGGAGCCAACGCTGGGGTGGAGATTCGGAGCCGATTACGACGACTATCGGCAGCGGATGCATCGCTGGTGGCCGGGCCCGCGCCGCGCCGCGCCTCAACCCGCCTTGCGCTCGCCGCCCAGAACCTCGTCGAGAAGCCCGGTGAGGGAGTGCGCGCGGGTGCGGAGCGCCTCAGCGGCGTCAGGGGAAGCGGCTGCCTCGTACTTCTGCTGAAGCTGCAGCAACTCGTCGGCAATATTCAGCGCAGCGAGGACGGCGACACGCAGGGAGTCCGCCGTGCGCCCGTACGCGGCGACTGCCCGCATTTTGGTGTCGACCAGCGCGGCCAGGCGCTCCACGTAGGCGCGGTCGTTGCCACGCAGGCGGTAGGTCTGGTCGTAAATGTCTACCGTAATGGCGGAAGTGTCGTTATCCATACCGTTCAGGAAGCGATCTCGTCGACCTGCCTGAGGAGTTTTTCGACGCGCCTGCGCACCTGCTCGCGTTCGTTCTCAAAGGTGCGAAGCTGTTCGCGAAGCCGCTGCAGTTCAGCCGATTTTTCTTCGGCTTCCCTGCGGAAGAGCTCGGCGGTCTGTTCCGCCTCAGCGCGGGCGACGCGTTCCGTTTTCACCAGTTCCACGGCGCGCAGGACGCGCTCCTCGAGCGCACTGAAATCGTCTACAGTCATCGGCAGATCCGGTTCCTGCAGGCTGGTCGTTGACACCCCTTCACCTCCACGATTCTCTTCGCGCAGTATAGCTTGCTCGCCGGGGGAAAACCCGGGTGAATCCACAGAGGGATTCACGGTGGTTCCGCCGGCGCGGTGTTCAGTGGAATTTCGCGTATGAAAGGAAACGCGCTATGGCAGTTCTTTCTGTTTCGAGCCCTGAAAAACCTCTTCGTTGGTCCCTGGTCTACCTACATCGCCCTTGTGCGGGCGATTGGCGTGCGCGCGGATGTCCTGTCCCAGGCTGGTGGCGCCGGGCTCGCGCTCCATTCCGCGATCGACCTCCTCGGCGGGAGACTGGCGGCGATGCTCGACGGCGGCGCTGCGCGCCTCATCCGCATTCCTGGGCTGCTGGTTTGAAGACCTGAGCGGTTCGGCCATGTGCTCCTCCTCCTGAGGAAGAGGGTGCAAAGGCGAGCCACAGTTGCCCGGCGGCGAACGCTCAGTGCAGCAGGTGGGGAACCCGGATTATGAGATAGACCGCTAATAGGATCAGCGCAGCGAGGGCCAGACCCAGCCCCCCCGCCGTAGTCTTCAGCAGGGAGTAGGTCGACTTCATATCTTCGACCAGGTTCGAGGACTCGAAGGCATTTTTCTCGGTGGCATCGCGCATGCGGTGGATCTCTTCCTCGACGCGTTTCATCTGGACGAGCTGCTCCTGCACGGTCATGCGGAGATCGCGCTGGGTGAGTTGCAGGTCCCCGACGCTCTGTTTCAATTCGGTGGTGAGGTTGCCCATGGCGGGGTCACCCTCCTGGCCGGCCATGTGGGACAGATACGGCATGAGCATGCGGAACTGGAGCATGGTCTTCAGGGTGGCGTTGTCCTCAAGACCGCGCAGAGGATCGGCCATCATCGCCATGGAGCCCGGTGGAGGGGGCTCGGAGGAAGAAGGCTCCGGAGGCGACGGATTGTCTGGTAACTCGTCCGCAGCTTTCGGGCTGTCCTGCTTTTCGCATTCCGCCAAAGCAATCAGCCGATCGACCGCGGATTCAGCGACGCGGGAATTCATCGTGAACTTCTCACGATCATAGCCAAACAAGTCACCGGACTCCAGTATTTTCCGGGGGCCGCAACCCTGGGGGTAACGACAAAGGAAGCATGCGGGGGATGGCTACGCGCGGCCAGCGGCGGCGTCCTGGCGCAGTGCATGCACCACAACGCGGAGCATCTCTTCTTCGGGAGCGGGTTTGCTGGTCCAGATTTCGAACTGGCGAGCGCCCTGATGAACAAACATTTCGACTCCGGTGACTACCGGCAGCCCTTTTTCGCGGGCCATGCGGAGGAGTGGCGTGTCAATGGGGTTGTAGACCAGGTCGAAGACCAGGCGGGCATTGATCTCCTTCGGCTCCAGGGGGCTGGCGGGCTTCATGCTGCGCATGCCGACGGGCGTGGCATTGATGATCACGTCGAAGCTGGATTTGGCCAGCTGATCGCGGCGGATGAATTTGGCTTTTGCCTGGCGCGCCAGCTTTTTTGCGGTTTCGGGAGTGCGGTTGCAGATGAAGACCTCGGCGCCCTTTTCGGCGAGCCCAAAGGCCGCGGCGCGACCGGCACCGCCGGCACCGAGAACCAGGATCCTGGCGCCGGGAAGCGGCAGCCGCCGTTCCAGCGGACGCACAATCGCGGCCACGTCGGTGTTAAAGCCGTAGAGCTTGCCATCGAGCGCGCGGACCACCGTGTTGCAGGCGCCGATCTTCTCGGAGAGGGCGTCTGTTTTTTCCAGATGCCTGATGATTTCGCTCTTGAACGGCATGGTGATCGCCAGCCCGTGGAGAGGAACCTCCCGGGTGAGGGTCAGCAGGTCGTTCATGCGCGCGGTTTGCAGCGGGAGAAAGACCGCGTTCACGGTCTCGCGGCGAAAGGCCATGTTGTGGATGAGCGGGGAGAGGGAGTGGCGGACGGGATTGCCGGCCACGCCGTAGACCCTGGTGGAGGCGTCGATCTGGTCGATGCGCCAGGTTTCGCGCAGCGTGCGGGCGTCAATCTGGCCGGGGCCCGTCTCTTCTCCCGCGTGGGCGGAAGCAAATGTGAACACGCTGCCGGCGCGCAGCCCGAGGACGCGGCTGATGGTTCCCTGTTCGCCCATGGAGATGCCGATCAGGTTGGCCTCATCGCGGCGACGGTCGAGGAAGCGCATCATGGTCACGTTGTCGGACAGAGTTTTTGCCGTGGAGACGATCTTGAGGAACTCAGGCTGGAAGGGGTGGATGCGCTGGAAGATTCGATCGAGATCCTTCGTGTTCTCGAAATCGTGATAGCTGACGATGATCGCGGCGCCACGAGAGCGCAGGCGCTGCATCTGAGCGGGCTTCATGTGCTCGGCGGTCTGGAGTTCGATGTCGATCAGATGACAGCCGGCCAGTGCGGCTTTTTCGAGAATCTCGAGCTCCGCGGCGATGGTGCCTTTGAACTTGCCCCCAGTCGCGACGCGGCGGCAGGTGGCGATCGCTGTGACCTCGCTGCGCTCATAGAGGAACTGTTTGATCCTGGGAATTGCGGCGACGGGATTAGGGAGATAGTCGAGACGGAACTCGAGGAAGTGATTCTCCCGGGAGATATCCTCGGCATTTTGGATCATTTCCGTCGGAGATGCGCTCGCGATGGCTACGCAAATCTTGCCGATGCGCGAGCGGATGAAATACGTCGACATGGGAGCCGCACCGCGCGAGGGGGATCTCTCTTCGGACGCGGGAACGCCCCGCGCAGCCACCCCGTGGGGGGTGGGCCGTGCCGCCGACGCCGATTCGAGGAGTCCGCCTGATTTCATAGCCGCAATTGACGCATCTTAAAGGGGTTTCTGTTTGGATGCAACAGGGACGCCGGAATATTCACGGTACTTCAAGAGGGGCGAATCGGGGGCGGGGCGGGCGCCGGAGGGTCCTGTCTTGCAACTCATTTAGATTGTGGATGTTGCGTTTTTAACGCATCCGGGGGTTCCTGCTAAGTGGCTGAAAATGCGATTGTGAAGAGCGCCGCAGGGCAGGCAGCGAGCTACGGTAGCTTCGCGGCGGCGGCGACCGCGTCCCAGCCGTCCGCTCCGGCGAGGAAGGCGCGCGGATCAAAGACCGTCGCTTCGGCGGGGGTGAGCTGACGGGACCAGGAAGCCCGGGAAGCGGGCCGGGCACCGGGGCCAGCGTCGTCAAACTCTGCATACCAGGCAGTGTTCTGGTTGCGGGGATCGCTCCAGTTGTTCCACCCAGCCGGGACGACGCCGGCGGGCAGCCAGGTATGGAGGAATACGACGCGGGAGTATGGCCGCCAGGGGCGGCCCAGCCAGATCTGCTGGCGCTCGCCCGCAGGAATGGAGCTGGTGACCCGGCTGTTCAGGACGACGTAGCCGGTGGTCTGGCCGGGCGAGGTGCGGGATTGAGCGGTGATCGAACCGGGTCCATTGACATGCAGCTCGTCGTGGTCGAAGACGGCGGCGGCGTTGCCGAAGAGGAAATCCACCGCGCCCTCGATGTAGGAGTCGACGTAGTACTGGCGGCCATAGTCGGCAAAGAGGGTGTCCTGATAGCCGAGGAAGCGGCAGTGCCTGAAGACGGAGCGGTCGGCGCGGACGGCGACGGCGACGCCCTGGCCGGTGTTCCCGGCGGAGTTCTCAAAGGTGATGTTGTCGGCCTCGAAGCCTTCGCCGTCGACTTCGACGGTCTCGGTGAAGAACGTCCCGCCAGCCTGCTTCGCGTTGAGGCTGTTCGTGATCACGACGCCGGCGGGGGAGCGGCCCATGCCCAGCAGCGTGACGTTGGGGTGGTTCTGCGTGATGTTGAGGCGCTCATGATAGACGCCAGGCGCGATCCGGATGATGACGCGTCCGCCGGGACCGGGCCAGGGATGGTGGTCGAGCGCGTTCTGAATCGTGGGGAAGGCGTTGGCGCCGTGGATGCCGGTGGTGACGGCGGGCGAGACGCGGACGTAAACATTCCGGGGGACATTCTGGGCGGAGGCGGCGGGAAGCAGAGCGAGAGCCAGGAGCAGCGGCGAGCGCATCGATCCAGTGTGCAGTGGCCCCGGCGGCGCGGGCAAGCCCGGGAGGGCTGTTCTTCCGCGCGAGGTGCAGCTACTCTGAGTCTGTATAACGGGGAGGGCAGGTTCTGTGAGGATCGGGAAAACGCATGTGGCAACCGTATCGCTGCTGCTGTTCGGAGCGCTCATCGGCCTACCAGTCTCAGGCGCGCAGAACGCCGCGACCGCCCTCGACAACGGCTCCGGGGCGTACGTGACGGGGCGATATGGGAACCTCTTTCTGGAGGATGGCCACTCGCAGAAGGCGATTCGGGCAAAGATCGACGCTGCGTATCAGCAGCTCTTTCATGGCGATCCGCAGACCCAGTCGGTATTTTTCCGGGCGGGCAAAAATGCGAATGGAGCGCTGGGGTATCTGACCGACTGGGCGCACCACGACGTGCGGACAGAAGGGATGTCGTACGGGATGATGATCGCGGTCCAGCTGAACAAGAAGGCCGATTTCGACGCGCTGTGGAACTGGGCGATGACGTACATGTACGTCTCCGACCCGAAGGCGCCGGGGTATGAGTTCTTCAAGTGGTCGTGCAAGCCGGACGGAACGCCAAATTCGCAGACGCCTGCACCCGACGGCGAGGAGTTCTTCGCGATGGCGCTGCTGTTTGCGGGGAATCGGTGGCCGGGCGGTCACGGGATCTACGACTACCACGCTGAGGCGGAGAAACTGCTGACGGCGATGGTTCACCGCCGGGTGATCACCGTGGCCGGGCCGCGCGGGCCGTACAGCGTGGGGCCGGAGATGAATCCGGATCCGCCGCTGGTGCTGTTTGTGCCGGGAATTATGCCGCATCCGTTCACGGATCCTTCGTACCATCTGCCCGCGTTTTATGAGCTGTTCGCGCGCTGGGGTCCGTCCGCGGACCGGGGGTACTGGGAGCGCGCGGCGACGGAGAGCCGGGAATTCTTTGTGGAGACGACGAATCCGGCGACCGGGCTTGCGCCGGACTACGCGAACTTCGATGGCACTCCGGCGAAGAGCTGGTTCGGCAAGGAGCACTCGCATTTCGGTTATGACGCCCGGCGGGTGGAGCGCAACTGGTCGGTGGACTGGTCGTGGTGGCGGAAGGCGCCGTCGGAGCAGGTGCTGAGCGATCGAATCCAGAAGTTTTTCGCATCGCAGGGTATCAATACATACGGTCCGATGTACACGCTGGATGGGCAGCCGATCCCGGTGCCGAACCGGCCGGGCGTGACCCCGGAAAGCCACCCCGCTGGGCTGGTGGGGACAAACGCGGTAGCCAGCCTGGCCGCGACCGATCAGGCGCGGGGGAGGCAGTTTACGGAGGCGCTTTGGAACGAGCCGATTCCGTCCGGATTCAGCCGGTACTACGACGGAATGCTGTACCTGATGAGCCTGCTGCACGTCAGCGGCGAGTACAGGATCATTCCGCCGGGGCGGTGAGGGCAGTGCGCCTTCCGCAGAAGTCATGGTTTCTAAAGGGGATGGGCTGTGGCCAGCGTGCACCACAACCTTTCCCGCGGGATCGCGTCTGGTAAGGGGAGGATATGCCTCGTCCTGGCTTCCGCACTCCGACCTTGCAGCCTAAAATAGTGACTAACATGGCAATTCGACGGTTTCGGGCATTCCTCCTGGGAATGGTGTGTCTGGCGGCGGTGGCGGCTGCGGCATGGGCTGCGGCTCCCTTCGATCTGAGCGGTCCCACCCTGGAAGTCAGAGTGACGCGTGGGGGGAAAACCCTGCCCATTTCGGAGGTACCAAACCTGCAGGCCGGGGACCGGGTGTGGATCCGGGCCGACCTGCCGCGGGGACAGTCAGCCCGTTACCTGATGGTTGCGGCGTTTCTGCGGGGATCGACGAATCCGCCTCCGGCGAAGTGGTTCTTCCGGCAGGAGACGTGGGATCAGCGGGCGGACAAAAAGGGCATGACGGTAACGGTGCCTGCAGGCGCGCAGCAGGTGGTGATCTTTCTGGCGCCGGAAACCAGCGGCGATTACCGGACCCTGGTGAGCGCGGTAAGGGGGCAGCCGGGCGCCTTTGTTCGCTCCTCGCAGGATTTGAACCAGGCGATGCTGGACCGCACGCGGCTGGACACGTATCTGGCTTCGATCCGTTCGCTGAACGCGAACGACCCATCGCAGCTGGCAACGGCGACGCCGCTGCTGGCGCGCAGCCTGGGAATGAAGATCGATCCCAACTGCCTGGAGAAGATGCCGGAACTGCAGGCGGCGTGCCTGACGCAGGGTCAAAACACGCTGATCCTCAGCGACGGCCACAGCGAATCGATCGTGCAGGCGATCACCTCGGGGCCGGCCAGCGACATGGCCATGCAGCTGAGCTACACGCCGCAGGCGAGTTACGGCTACTACAGCCCGTACATCGGGTCGGTTATGGACATTGCGCGTATCCTCGATGGCTTCAGGACGGCGCAGTACCAGTACATTCCTGCGCTGGCGGTGCTGCAGGGCGATCGCCTGTCGCTGATGCTGAACACGCCGCCATCGTTTCACAATCCCAAGTCGGTGCTGGTGACGGCGCTGCCGGCGGTGGAAGCATCGCAGCCTCCGCCGCTGCATCCGGTGGACGCGCAGCAGAACTACTGCGCGCAGAAGAATTCGCTGGTGCTGGCGGTGGATGGCGCCCCGCTGGTGTTCTCCACGGGCTACGCACACGAGCTGAATCTGCGGCTGAAGACAAAGGCCGGTAAATACCTGGATGTGCCGCTGAGACCCGACGCGGAACGCGGGGGGCTGGTGCTGGAAGCGAAGGACGTGAGCGCGAGCGATTTCGGACCGGAAATCGATGCGTCGCTGGAAGGCGATTGGGGATTCTCGAAATTCGACGGGCCAACGTTCCGGCTGCAGAACATGCACAGCCAGCAATGGGAACTGGCGCCGGCCGACCGCGAATCGCTGATCGTGGGCAAGGTGAATACGATCGAGCTTTCGGCTGACAATGCCAGCTGCGTAGACACGATTGTGCTGAAGGATTCGGCGGGAAAGGAAATAAAAGCGGACTGGAAGATCACGGGACCGGATCAGCTTCAGGTGAGGCTTCCGCTGGAGACGGCCAAACCGGGGCCGGTGGAACTGGAAGTGAAGCAGTACGGCGCGGTGACCGCGCAGACGCTGCGGCTTCGCACGTTTGCGGAGGCCGGGCACCTGAACAGCTTTACCGTGCATTCCGGAGACAGTCAGGGCCTGCTGAAGGGCAGCCGGCTGGATGAGGTCGCGAGCCTCACGCTGGACGGAGTGACGTTTATCCCGGGGACATCGAGTTCGACGACGAGCAGCGACGAGATGCCGATGGTGGCGAAGAACCCGACCGCCGCGGCGAAGCTGAAACAGGGCGCGACAGGCACGGCGGAGGTGGAACTGGAGGATGGGCGCGAGTTGACGGTGGATGCCGCTGTGACCGCGCCGCGGCCCAGCGTGGAACTGATCGGGAAGAGCGTGCAGGATTCGGCAGCGGGCGGCAAGAGCAACATCGAGCTTTCCGGACAGGATGAGCTGCCGCAGGATGCGCTTCTGACGTTTTCGCTGCGTGCGCAATCGCCGGCGCGCTTTGGCCGCAACCTGCGGATTGAGGTGGCCACGCAGGACGAGGGATTCACTAAGACGCTGAACCTGGCGAACGGAGGCTTGACCCTCGAGAACGCGCAGGTGGCGCTGGCCACGCTGGATCCGGCGAAGGCATTCGGGGATTCGGCGTTCGGGCCGCTGAAGTTCCGCGTGGTGGACAACGGGGCGCAGGGCGACTGGCAGCCGCTGGCGACACTGGTGCGGCTGCCCGTGCTGAACGACCTGAAGTGCCCGGCCGGGGCGAGCCAGCAGTGCCGTCTGAGCGGCTCGAATTTGTTTCTGGTGGACTCCATTGCGACGAATCCGGGTTTCACGGGGGCGGTCCAGGTCCCGGATGGGTTTCCGGGGTATGTGCTGCCGGTGCCGCACCCGCAGGATGGGCAGCTTTACGTCAAGCTGCGCGACGATCCCTCGGTGGTGAACCAGATCACGCTGGCCGCCCAGGAACTGCCGGCTCCTCCGGGGCAATCCACCGCTGCGCCGCGGCCGGCGTATGTGCCAGACCAAACTGTTCCGGCTCCTGGCGCGCCGGAGGCAGGTTCTGAAGCCGGGACGAGTTCGGCTCCGGCAGAGAATCAGCCGAGATCTCCGAATCCCGAGCCGGCGACGGCAGGACCGGCGGCCAGCGCGGGGAATGCTCCCGCGGGATCGAGCGGGGAGCCGGCGGCCGCGCCGCAGCCGGAGAAGAAAGCAAAAGCGAAGAAGTCCGCAAAAAGCCTGACCAGCGGTACGGGGAAAGCAAAGGGCAGCAGGTCAGGTTCCGGCAGTTCATCGCAGCCGCAGGGCGGGACGAGCGCATCATCGCCGGGAACGCCGGCAGGCGCGTCGAGCACGCAAGGACCGACTCCGGCGCAATCCTCTCAGAATCCGGCACCGCAATCGCCTCAATTCTGACTGTAGTTGGGTCAGAGCTTTTGCCGCGCTGGGCCGGCACCGCGTCTGCGAGTGGTGGTGGCGGCCAGGGTCAGCATAGTCCGGAGGTTGCGGCGATCATCCTCGGGATCGTCGACCGGCGTTTCGGCGATGAAAGCGCAATGGGCAAAGCGCGCATCGCGCAGCAGGCGACGGAAGGGCTCCAGCCCCATCGTTCCTTTCCCGATGTGCTGGTGCCGGTCGAGCCTTGAGCCGCGGGGGGCCTTCGCGTCGTTCATGTGCCAGACGCGGACCGTATCGAGACCGACGGTATCGCGGATGAGCGCGACCGTCTCCTGATACCCCGCGGCGCGGAGCAGATCGTAGCCCGCAACGTGGCAGTGGCAGGTGTCGAGGCAGGCGCCCACGGGGACGATGCCCCGCAATCGCGCGATCAGCTCCGCCACCTGTTCGAAGCTGCCGCCGAGGGAGAACTCGGCGCCCGCGGTGTTCTCGATCAGGACGCGGAAATCGCAGCGGTCGAGCGCGACGGCATCGACGGCGCGCGCAATGGAATCAGCGGCCAGGGCGAGGGCGGATTTGCGGGTGAGCCCTTTCCAGGAGCCGGGATGGAGAACCAGGAACTGCGCGCCGAGGGCCAGAGCGCGCTCCACTTCGCCGCGAAAGGCGGCAATGGATTTTTCGCGCACGATCTCCGACTGGCTGCAGAGGTTGACGAGGTAGCTGGTGTGGATGACCAGGGGCGCGCAGCCGTACTGGCTGCGCAGCCGGCTCATCTGCTCGCAGTGCGAAGGATTCAGGCGCGCGGGACGCCACATACGGGGGCTTGAGGAAAATATCTGAAAGGTATTCGCGCCGATTTCGTGCGCGCGTTCGGCTGCGCGAAAGACTCCGCCGGAGGTCGAGAGATGAACACCGATGCGCCTGGTTGTCACGAAGGTCAGTGTATGCGGAGGGAATCAACAGCCGCCAGAGTGCGGTGAGCAGGCGCGCAGCACGGCTTCCACGAGCCCGGCCAGATCGTGCGGGTGGGCTTCGGCCGCGGGCTCCCAGCCGTGCTCGCGCAGCGTGCGGCTGGTGATGGGCCCGATGGAGACAGCGCGCAGGGACGCGGGGGCCGCTACGCCGGCCTGATGCAGCAAAGCCAGGAAATTCGCGACGGTGGAGGAACTGGTGAAGGTGGCGGCATCCGGAGCATCTCCGCCGCTGAAAATTGTGCGTATGGCGGTTACAGAGTCGGCTGGGATCACGGTGCGGTAGGCGTCGACGACGTCGATGCGGGCACCCTGAGCGCGCAGCGCATCGGGAATGACGTCGCGCGCCACCGCGGCCCGCGCGAGGAGCACGCGCTGGTCTCTGGTCTGCTCGCCAACGGCCTTTACCAGCGATTCGGCGACATATTCCGGAGGCGTAACGGCGGGCGGGAGCCCGAGCGCGAGCAGCGCCTGCGCGGTGGCGGAGCCGATGGCAGCAATCCGAAGGTGGGCGCAAGTTTCCGCCGGGAGCCCGAGTGCCTGAAGTCGCGCGCGGAGAGCGTCAACGGCGTTCGCGCTGGTAACAATGAGCCACTGGTACTGCGACAAATTGCTCAGGGCGCGATCCAGGAGCTCGCAGGATTCGGGCGGGGCAATCTCGATGGCCGGGACTTCGAGGACGGCGGCGCCGCGGGCGCGCAGGAGGCGGGCAAGCTGGCCGGCCTGATGGCGGGGCCGCGTGACCAGAATGCGGCGACCGTGCAAAGGCAGCGGACCGGATTGAGAAGCAGGGGCACTCATGGAGCGGCCGCGCCTGGCCCAACTCCGGGAGCTGAAGCGACCATGTCCAGCAAATGCCGGGCGCCCTGATCGAGCAGGCGGCCGGCAATTTTGCGGCCCAGGTCAAGCGGGTCGCCGCTCTGGCGATTCATGGCGAGGCGAAGGACTTCAGAACCATCCGTGGCGGCGACGGCCGCGGCCACGCTGTAGGCTTCATCGGCGGGAAGGCAGTGAATGCCAATGGGAACCTGGCAGCCTCCGCCAAGCGCGGCGAGCGCGGCGCGCTCGGCGGTGACGGCGTAGCGTGTGGGCTCATGATTGAGAAACGCCAGGGCGGCGAGGATGGGCTCGTCGCCGGCGCGCGCCTCGATGGCAAGCGCTCCCTGGCCTGCCGCGGGGCACAGCACCAGCGGCGAAAAGCACTCGCGGCGATATTGGGTCAGGCCCAGCCGCTCCAGCCCGGCGGAGGCAAGAATGATTGCGTCCACCTGGCCTTCCACCAGCTTGCGCAGGCGGGTGTCGACATTGCCGCGAAATTCGAGGCACTGCACATCGGGGCGTTCCGCGCGGAGCTGCGCCTGGCGCCGAAGGCTGCTGGTGCCGATGCGCGCCCCGTGCGGAAGAGAGGCAAAGCTCTCATAGTTGACGGAGACGAAGGCATCGCGCGGATCCACGCGCTCGGGAATCGCGGCAATAGCGAACGGCGAGGCCAGTTCCACAGGGAGGTCCTTCAGGCTGTGCACGGCCAGGTCGATGCGTTCGGCAAGCAGCGCCTCCTCGATTTCCTTCGTGAACATTCCTTTGCCGTCGCGGCCGGCGTCGCCGACCTGGGCGAAGGGCACGTGCTGCATGGCGTCGCCGAGGGTGCGGACGATCTCGATGGTGACTTCATGGCCGGCGGCGCGCAGCCGGTCCGCAATGTGATGCGCCTGCCAGAGGGCGAGCTTTGAGCCGCGGGAGCCGATGCGCAAACGGCAGGGCCCGGAGCTGGGAGCACGGGGATCAGAGGGCGGGTTTGGAGAATCCAGGTTCACTGTTCATCAGGGTAGCGCGTTCGGAGAAAATCCGATTTCAGTTCTCCGGAGTTTCGTCGCAGCTTTCTTCCCCGGATGCGATGCGGGATGGGGACGGCTTCGCCGGGCATTCGGTCTGGTCTTCAGCGGCTTTCACAGCATCCTGCTCCGCTTTGTGGGCCACACATTCGCGGGCAAAGACGTTGCCGATGGCCTCCAGCGAGGAGGCGTCGCCTTCGCGCGCGGCGGTCTTAAGGGCCTGGAGGGGCAGGTGGAGGAACTTGTTCATGAGCCCGCGGGTGAGCGAATCGACGGCCACCTGTTGCTCCGGCGTGAGGGACTGCATGAGCCGGCGCGCGCGATGCAGTTCGGTCTGGCGCATCTCTTCGGTTTTGGCCTGCACGTGCAGGAGCACGGGGGTGATGTCGACGGTGCGGATGCGGCGGTGGAAACGCTCCGTCTCCCCGGCGATGATGGCCTCGGCCCGCGCGGCCTCTTTGCTCCGGTCGACGAGGTTGGCGGACGCGACCTGCTGCAGGTCGTCGATGTCGTAGAGGAAGATGCCCTCCAGCCGATTGATGCGGGGATCGACGTCGCGGGGCACGGCAATATCGATGAGGAAAACGGGGCGATTGCGGCGGCGCTGGAGAATGGTCTGCGCCTGCTCGACGCCGATGATATGGCGGGTGGAGCCGGTGGAGGTAATGATGATATCCGCTTCGTGAGCGCGGGCGGGGAGATCCTCGAACGGGATGGCCTCGCCGAGGAACTGGCGGGCGAGCCGGACGGCGCGCTCGTGGGTACGATTGGCGACGAGAAGCGAGCCGGCGCCGTGCTCCATGAGGTGCCGGGCCGCCAGTTCGCTCATTTTGCCGGCGCCGATGAGGAGAATCCGCTTACCTTCGAGGGCCCCGAAGATTCGCCGCGCCAAGTCCACGCCCACCGAAGCGATGGAGACGGACGAGGAGCCGATCTCGGTTTCGGTGCGGACGCGTTTGGCGGCCGAAAATGCGCCCTCCAGAAGGCGGTTCATGGGACCGCGGACGGCGCCCAGTTGCCGAGCGACGTTCCAGGAGTTCTTGACCTGGCCCAGAATCTGGGCCTCGCCTACGACCATGGAATCGAGGCTGGCGGCCACGCGGAAGAGATGCCGTATCGCTTCCTCGTCGCGATGGAGGTAGATGTGGGGAGCGAGCTGGCTGGGGTCGACGCCGAAGCGGGTCGCCAGAAAATCCGGGAGGGCCGGTTCCAGACCGTTGTGGGCGACGAACATCTCCACGCGGTTGCAGGTGGAGAGAATCATGGCCTCGGTGACGCCAGGCTCGCCGAGGAGCGCCATGGTGGTCTCGGGCAGCACCTCCGGCCCAATGGCGAGCCGCTCGCGCAGCTCAATGGGCGCCGTTTTGTGATTCAGGCCTGCGATGAGGAATTTCATTTCAAACCGAACCTGTGAGCGGAACTATGTACCGAGCCGAGCAGATTCGCCGCCCACACAAAAACAATCGCTACGAGAACTCCCGAGGTGACCCAGGCGGCGCGGCGTCCGCGCAATCCCGCGGAGCGGCGCATGAACAGCATGGCTACGTAGAGGCCCCAGATCCCAAATGAGAGCAACACCTTGGGATCGGCAAAATAGCGCGCGCCGACGTCCTCCTGGGCGACCAGCGAACCTGCAAGCAGACCCAGGGTCATGAAGCAGAAGCCGAGCACCAGGGTGGTCTGGGTGATCTGATCCATGGTGGCGAGCGGCGGCAGCCAGGTGAGAAAGCCGGGCGTGCGCTTGTCCTTCAGGCGCCGTTCCTGTACGAGGTAGAACACGCTCGAGAGCATGGCGAAGAGCAGGGCGGCGTAGGCGGCCAGCAGCAGGACGACATGGAAGACAATCCAGCCGTTGCGGACGAGCGGGGAGGCGAAGGTATAGCGGTCGGGGCCGATGGCCGGGATCACGGTGAGCAAGAGGGCCAGCGGCAAAGCAAAGAGTCCAAAGGAGATGGTCCGCCAGATGAAGAAGATGAGCAAAAAGACGGCGACGATCAGCAGAGCCAGGGTGGAGAGGACCTCATCGGCCATGACGGGGATGAGATGATGGGCCGCATTCATCATTTCCACGACGGCGACGAGGTGGAAGAACCAACCGCCCAGAGCTACGGGCAGGCAAAACCTGTGGCCGCGCGGACGGTTTCCGAGCACAGCGGGGATGGCCAGGAGGCTGGCCACCCCGTACAAAACCGCCGCGACTCGAAGCCAGAGGAGAAACATGGGCGTAGAGGAGGGGAGCAGAACCCGGGGTAGTCAAAGTATAAACAAACGTCCTGGTTCCGAACCCGCTGAATCTCATTATCCAAACGCGAGGCTATCAGGAATGTGAGAACCATCACACTGGCACGCTGGGCGGATCCCGGGAGGCGTCCGCGATTTACTGTCCGATGTGGCCAGGATAGAGAGCCTGGGGCGTGCCTGTGCCGAAGTCCACCTGGCTTGCCAGCATGCGGTTGAGGAGGTTGGCGTCGTTTGAAGCGAGGCGCCAGATGAGCACATGGTCGTTCACATGGACGGCGATGATGGCCAGGACCTCGGCCCCGTTGGCCGGCTGCACCACATCCTGCGAGATGGGCTCGCCCTGAGCGGAGGCGACGTATGCATGGTGGCCCTGCACCAGATACCCGACGGGCTGTTCGATGGGCATGAGGCCGAGCGACTGGGTGGCATTGCCGGTGAGCCCGTACATCATCTGGTCCATCACTTTGGGCTTGTTGAGAACTTTGGGCGGAATACACCCGGGCCCCATATCCGACAGGGCAACGCTCGCCCAGGAGCCAGAAGGGGCCGCGCCGCCGGAGGCGCCGGGCTGATCGGGATCGTTGCCGAGGCCCGCGGCCATGACGACTTCCGCGCACCCGCCGCCGCCGCCGACGGACGCGGGATCGCGGGGATGCAACTCCGCCGGGTACGAGAAGGTGAGATGCAGCGCCGGATCCTTCCAGGTTCGCAGAGCAGGCGATTGGGCCCGCACTGTCAGAGCCAGTGCCGCCACCATTATCGCCGCGGGTAAACGCCGGAAGCTCATTCCTCGTCAGCGTATCACTGCGGCGGTTGACTGTGGCCGCCGAGGGGAAGTCAGATTCCGGATGGTTTCCTCCGCTCCTGCCTGTATTCTGAGCCTTCCGTGCCCGAGGCGACGATCGAAACTCAAACGCCGTTGATGCGCCAGTATCTGGCGGCCAAACGCCAGTATCCCGACGCCCTGCTCTTTTTCCGCCTCGGCGATTTTTACGAGCTGTTCTTCGACGACGCCAAAACCGCGTCCCGCGAGCTCCAGATCACGCTGACGGCCCGGGACAAGGAACGCAGCGTGCCCATGTGCGGTGTCCCTTACCACGCGGCGGAGAACTACATGGCGCGCCTGCTGCGCAAGGGTTTCCGGATCGCCATCTGCGACCAGATGGAAGACCCGAAGCTGGCGAAAAGGATCGTCCGCCGCGAGATCACGCGAGTGCTGTCGCCGGGCACGGCGCTCGACGCCTCGCTGGCCGCCGAGCAGAGCAATTACCTGGCCGCGGCGCATTTTGCGGGTGACGCGGCGGGGCTGGCCTGGCTCGACCTCTCCACCGGCGATTTTCGCGCCACCGAGTTCCAGGGGCCGGGCGCGGCGGCGGAGTGCCTGGAGGAACTGCTGCGCCTGGCGCCCAGCGAGCTGATTTTTCCCGCGAGCCACGGGCCTTTTGCGGGCATCTCCGGCAGCGCGGCGCTGGAGCCGCTGAACGCGCAGATCAAAACCCGGACTTCGCTGGACGACTTTGCCTTCTCGCCCGATTTTGCGATTCCGCTGCTGGAGCGGCAGTTGGGCAGCCGCGGTTTGGAAGGTTTTGGACTGGCCGGGCACACAGCAGCCGCTATCGCCGCCGGGGCGATCGTCCACTACGTTCGGACGACGCAGCAAACGGAGGCGCAGCATGTGGACTCGCTGCGTTACCACCACCGCGCCGAGCATCTCCATCTGGACCAGGTGAGCGCGCGCAATCTTGAGCTGGTGGAGCCGCTGTATTTCGACGCGGGGCCGGAGACAACGCTTTTCCGGACCATGGACGCCTGCTGCACGCCCATGGGCAAGCGGCTGTTGCGCGCATCGCTGCTGCGGCCGATGGTGGATGCGGCGGCGATCGAACGCCGGTATGCGGCGGTTGACGCCGCGCGGGCCGACCTGATCGGACGCGAAGAGCTGCGGCGCGCACTGGCGGGCATTCTCGACCTGGACCGCCTGCTGGCGCGAATTTCGCTGGACAGCGCGGGGCCCCGGGATGTGCTGGCACTGGCTGCCTCGCTCCGGCATCTGCCGGCGGTGAAGGGTTCGGCGGCGGCCCTGCGCGCCGGGTTCTGGGAGCAGGTTTCCGGGGCGCTGGATCCGCTGGAGGATCTGTGCGCCGCGATCACGGCCACGCTGGTACCCGAGCCGCCCCTGACTCTGGCGGACGGCGGCGTAATCGCGGCAGGAGTTGACGCGGAACTGGACGACCTGCGCACCATCGGATCGAGCGGCCGCGCGTCGATTGCGGCCATTGAAGAGCGCGAGCGCAAACGGACGGGGATCGGCTCGCTGAAGGTGCGGTTCAATTCGGTGTTCGGGTACTACATCGAGATCACGAAGGCGAATCTCGCCGGAGCGCCGGCCGATTACGAGCGCAAGCAGACGCTGGTGAACGCGGAGCGCTTCACTACACCCGAGCTGAAGGAGTACGAGGCCAAAGTTCTGACCGCGCAGGAGCGGAGCGTGGAGATCGAGAGGCGAATTTTCGCCGCGCTGCGGACGCGCCTGGCGGAGAGCGCGGGACGCCTGCGCCGCACCAGCGCCGAGACCGCCGAAATCGACCTGGTCGCGAACTTCGCGCATCTGGCAGCGCTGCGCGGTTACACCCGCCCCACCATTGTCCCCGCGCCGCTGCTGGAAATCGCCGGCGGCCGGCATCCTGTGATCGAACGCCTGATGGACGATGCGGGGGAGAGCCGCTTCGTGCCCAATGACCTGTTTCTGGACGCGAGCCAGAACACGCCGCATCCGAGTCTGCTGCTGATAACGGGACCCAACATGGGGGGGAAATCCACCTACCTGAGGCAAACAGCTCTGCTGATCATCCTGGCGCAAATGGGCAGCTTTGTGCCGGCCCAGCGCATGACCTACGGCCTGGTGGATCGCGTATACACGCGGATCGGGGCCAGCGACAACCTGGCGCGCGGCCGTTCGACATTCATGGTGGAAATGACGGAGACGGCGACCATCCTGAACACGGCGACCGCGCAGTCGCTGATCCTGCTGGACGAGATGGGCCGGGGGACGTCCACTTTCGACGGCCTGGCGCTGGCGTGGGCGACGCTCGAATATCTGCAGAGCCGGATTGGGGCGCGAGCGTTGTTTGCGACCCACTACCACGAACTCACGCTCCTTGCTGAGGAATATCCCCGCCTGAAAAACTTCCATGTCGAAGCCAGGGAATCTCCCCAGGGGATCGTCTTTTTGCATCGGATAGAACAGGGGCCTGCAAACCGAAGTTACGGAATCGACGTGGCGCGCCTGGCCGGGCTGCCCCCGGGGGTCATACAGCGCGCGCGTCAGGTGCTGAAGCAGCACGAGCGCTCCGAGCGGCGGAACGTGGCCGCGGAAACCGAGCCTTCGCTGCAACTCGCCATCTTTACTCCGCTTTCGCAGCGCATCCTGGATCGTCTGGCGCAAACGGACATCAATAGCCTGACGCCACTGCAAGCATTGAACCTGATCGAGGAACTGAAGACCGAAATTCGAGGCTGATCCCCCACGGAACCGCCATGAGTCCCACTCCCACGCCGCATTCCGCAAAGCCTGCGCCGGTCGACGGCCGCCGCGGCTCCCGCGTGTTCATGCCGCGTCGCCGCCATGTGAAGCTCGCCGAACAGGCCGGCCAGATTCTGATCGTAGGGCTCCAGTCCACTTCGCTCTCAGCGAGCGAGCAGGCCTGGATCAAACGCATTCGCCCCGGAGGGGTGGTCCTGTTCCGGCGGAATATCGAACAGGCCGCGCAGGTGTCGACGCTGCTGCGAGAAGCGGATCGGCTGGGCACAGTCCCGCTCTTTCGCTGTGTGGATGAGGAGGGCGGGCTGGTGGACCGTTTTCGGGATCTCATCCACCCGCTGCCCTCCCCGGCCGCCGTCTTTGCGACCGGGCGGCGGCAACTGTACCGGCGGCATGGAACGCTGATCGCGCGCGAGGCCCGGGCACTGGGATTCAACACGGTCTTTGCGCCGGTTCTGGACCTGGCGCTGGCGGAGTCGAGCGCGGTGATGCGCACGCGCGCTGTGGCTGCTGAGCCCTGGAGGGTGATCGACTACGTTCGGTATTTCCTTTCCGGCCTGGCGACGGAGGATGTTCTGGGCTGCGGGAAGCATTTTCCCGGGCTGGGCGGGGCGAGGTCCGATTCGCACCAGGATACACCGGTAATCCGGCGCCAGACGCGAATGATGTGGCGGACAGATCTGGCGCCGTGGCTGGCCGTTGCGGGAAAGCTGCCCTTCGCCATGGTGGCGCATGCTTCCTACCCGTGGCCGGGCCGCGATTCGGCCGTCGCGACCGTCTCGCGTTACTGGGTCACGAATGTGCTTCGCCGACAGGTTCGCTTCAAGGGCATCATCGTCTCGGACGATATGGAGATGGGCGGCATCCTGTCGCAAATGCCGATTGAAGAAGCGGTAGTGAAGGCGGTGCTGGCGGGGATTCAGATGATTCCCATTTGCCGCGACCCCGACCTCATCGAGCGAGCTTATGAAACCCTGCTGCGCGAAGGGGAGCGCTCCGCAGCCTTTGCGGAGGCGGTGGCCAGCGCGTGGCGAAAGATCTACCGCTCGAAGAAGCGATGGCTGCAGCAAGTGCGCCGCCACACTCCGTCGGACGAGCGGTTGACCAGGATCTGCGAAGAGGTGAAGGCCTTTGCCGCGGAGATTGCGGAAACGCCGGTGCACAGCGCCGATCCGGAGCGCTGGCGCGGACTGAAATCCGATCCGCGCTGGCAGCCGTAAAATGGGTCATCCCGCATCCGGAATGACACGCGCCCAGCCCCTTATCGTCGCCGGCCTTATGAGCGGCACCTCCGCCGACGGCGTCGACGTGGCGCTGGTGCGGATTTGCGAGCGAGCCCGGCGCACGAA
>DAHUYD010000022.1 GCA_027315385.1 Acidobacterium sp. | reverse complement strand
GCGGTCGTACCAACTGCGATGCACTGCGCCACAGGTTCCGCAGATCGTTTTTTTCCCCGCCGCACCAGGGTGACGAGCCGCGCACCAGGCTCGCCGAACAATCCGTGGACACGCTGCAAGGGTCGCAAGCCGGGGAACGTGTATGCGTCCGCCAATCGGCGACGTGTGGGTGATTTGGCCATCCGCGCATCATGCCAAATTTCCGCCTTTCCACAACGTCGCCTAAACCCTATGAAAATAGACCTCGCGCCACGATCAGGTCGCCAATTTCACCCACACGAAACCACGAAGACCCCTTATTCAATGCCCTGATGGCCGCGCTTCCATCTGCATACTGACGATCTATTGGCCGAACAGGACCGGTACCTGCACGTTCAATTGAACATCGGGCGCGTCCGCCGTCAGCCCGATGCCGAGGTTGGTCACCAATGTCGTGTCGCTGCCCAACGCATAATTGACGCCGATCGTTAGCATCCCAACGCTAAGATACGAATTCGGAACCTTCATCCCGTTGAGATGAGTGCTTTCTGTGAATGATTGGCTGTAACCGAAGTACATCGACGCATCGAGATTGAGAGCGACCGTCATGCCGAGCTGAATGCCGGCGCTCGCACCGGGCGAAACTCGGCCGATACTCTGGCGCCGCGGCGCAGTCCAGGTGTACGAAGCGGTGGTGTAGAACACGAGCGGGTCGTTGACCGTGATCGCCGTCACGCTCGCCTGGTAGCTGTTGAACCCTGTCCCAAGGGCTACCTCGCTCTGGGCGCCGGCGGCGTATGGATCGAAACCGGTGTCGCTCTTCCAGCGCAGACTGGCCATCAAATCCGGCCAACTGCCGTGCGCGTGCAGAATCTGGTGGCTCACCGTCAACTGCGCATCGCCAATCCCGGAGACGCGGCTGTCGATCTGTTTGTTATCGGCCTCGGCCGTTCGAGTCCACTCGAAGCCGTAGGGCACACTCACGTCGATCTGCGAATCCCAAGGCAGCCCAGCAGTAAGCTGCATGGACTGCAGCAGATCATCGCGATTGATCCGCTGGGAGAAGATGCTGCCAACGACGAGTATCGGCGCAACGGTGAAGCCGTTGATCACGATGTCGTTGCTCGAACTGTGAATGTACGTGAACCCCGGCGTGATTTGGAAGACACCGGGAGCAAGCAGCAATCCGCCGTGACCGATCAGGGAGCGCGCGAAGGCCGTACTGAGGAGACGTCGGTACTCCTGGCCGCTGGACGGCCCCTCCTCGGTGGCCGCTGCCCGGCTCACCGGGCGTTTCGGCAGTGCAGCCGATTCGGCGGCTCGCCGCTGCAGTGTTCGCAGCTGGCCTTCGACCCTCATCGCCTCGTGCAGCAGTGCCGCGACCTGCTCTCGTTCGGCCAGCGGACGATCCGCGCCAGCCGGGCGGGTTCTGGATTCGGCTGCACCGCTGGCGCTCGGCGCACCAATCCGCCTCTCGAGGGCCCTCAGGCTCCTTTCGAGTTCATCTACGCGGCTGCGCAACCGTGCGAGCTGCGCCGCGGTCGACCGCTCGGTCGCATGTGCTGCGGTGATGCACGTCCCCGCAAGGAAGACCGCGAGGAACAGACGTCCAGCTGCACCGCGCTTCACGGAACGGGCTTCGAGACGACAGTCGGAAGGCGTGTCATCGGCACCACCGGCGCAGTGCCGATCCGCCGCACCGCACTCAGCAGGCTCGCAATCGGCAACGCCATGATCTTCGGCCCCAGCGGCATCGCCAACGCCGGCGGCGAGTGTTTGCCGGCAAGAACCACGAAGCCAATGCGGCTAGGCCAGATGCCCAGGAACCGACCGATGGTCATCGTCAGATTGCCGAATGCGGGATCGCCGATGACGACGCGGTTCCCGAGCAGGAAGCGAAACACGACGAAGTGGTCGAAACCGCGGATGCTGACCGGCACGATCACCGGTATCCGAAAGGAGGCAAGATCGTGCAACGTAAGCTCAGCGAAGCCCTCGCCGCGATAGCCGACGGCATCAGCGAATCGCTTCAGATCGAGCAGCGAGAAGCCACCCTGAGCGCGAACCTTTGCCGGATTCCCGTTCTTCAGCATGCTGAGCACGATCGTGAGCTCAGAGAAGTGCCTACCGTAGTAATCATCGAGAACCGTACCGAGAGAGGCCGCCCCACAGCTCCAGTCCCAGCCCTGGCGCATCACGCCCCTTTCCCGCAGCTGTTCCAGGCTCTCGACTCGAACCCGTCCCCACACGCCGTTGAGGTTGACTAGTCGCCGGGCGTGCGCATGCACTGACGGCACGACGAGGCTCACCAGAACGCAGGCCGTGGCAATTCGATGCCGCCCCACTGTTCGGCTGTGGCTCAGGGCGCCGCCGGAATCTGTATGTTCAACTGAGACAAGTGGGCGACCGACGAATTGACGTTGATCGTCAGATTCAGCAGAACTTGAACCACGGAATTGGCTGCATTAACGTTCACCAGTGCCCGCAGGTTGGACTGCGCGGATCCACTCAACGCAATCTGAGTTGCCCCCGCAGCGCCAGCTGTCGATTTAACCTGCAAAGACCCGCTGCCTTCGACGGACCCACCCTGGTTCAGCGGCTCGTTGAAATACAGAGGAACGACAACACTGCCCGCCGCCTGCGCGGCGGCGACGGCTGCGCTTCCCGCGGTAACGTTGGACATCTGCCTGTTCGTTAACAGTTTCAACTTCGCTGCAACCGCGTCCCCGCTCGCGCAGAGCAGCAGCAAAGTCAGGCCATGAGTGGTCAGTTTGCGGATGGTATTGTTCATGCCTTGTCTTCCCCCCGGACTCCGCACCGTTTCTAAGCGATCTAGGAGTTTGTCATCTTATTGTTTCAGATCTGCCCGTTCACCGGTCAGAACTGCGGGCGAGCCCGGCAAGCCCCGCCGCATTCGCACCTTGAGCAAGAAGCCGTCCCGCGTGAACACGGCGCCTTGCTCGTAATCCGACAGCAACCGCAATCGCTCCGCGAAGCGCCCACACTCGGTTTGATTTGATGTCGGCATCCTGTTGCACACGTTCTGCCGATGGCACCTCATGACGTGATGCGCTGCGTCGGCCGCACGCGCACGAGCAGGTGCACCTGCCGCCGGGCGCGGGATTTACGGGCCGCGTTGCGTGTCTCGCGGAAACTCGTTCCCCGACTCGTGGTCGGGCCACTCTTCTGGCTCAATTCTGAGCCAGCATCAACCCGGCAGTGGCAGTCCGCATCAGCGCATCGATGCCGTCTGCCACCACCGCCCTGGTCTTCACGCTCCATCGTGACGCTTCCTCAACGGATACCGCGATCAGCACGCCATCAAGAGGGACCGGCTTCAGCGATATTGCACGACCGTATTGACCTGATTCAATGTCAGACCCGGGCTCGTACCGGTCGTGTAGGCGACGTTCACGCCGTCACTCACGGAACTGCCGGAGGCATTGACGATGTTGAGCGCCTTCGCGCCGTTTTCGGCGCCGTCCGCCAGTAGGACACCGTAGGTATCATTGGCGGTCAACTTCGAGCCGTCCACCACGATGTATTTGGCCCGGGCCCCGGAAACTCCGACGGGCCCCTGGCTCACCATGGTCTTGTGAATGCTCGAATTGAACGCTCCGTTGGCCCCGCACGAGCCCCCGGAAACATAACAGCCGACGCCGGAAACGTTGGCCGACAGCGACGGCAGCACCCAGTTAAACGTCTGTGTGGTGTTTAGCTGTCCGGTAGTTGTAACCCCCCCTTTTGCGAAATTTCCTCCCAAGCTCGCGCCTGCAGTCGCACTGAATGAGCCGCTAAGCGTGTTCTGAAATTTGATCGTGCCACCGATTAGGTTTACGTTGATAGTCCCTGCGGCTGAGACACCCGTGCCACCCTGAACCGACTGTCCTGCGACCGTCTGTTGGGTATTCACATACCCTTTGTTCGACGTATTGTTCGTGCTCGTCATGCTCGTCGATACGTCTGGTTGCGATCGCACATAGGCGGACAATTGCGCGGATTCAGTGCCGGTCTGCAGGACAGTATTCGTCTGGTTCACGGTGAGCCCGGTATTCGCACCCGTGGAGTTACCGTCCCAGAGGTTGACGCCATCGGCTACCGCGCTGTCGGTCGCCTGAATGATGTTGAGAGCTTGCGCGGAGACCTGCGAGTTGCTGTCCGATACCGATCCTGAGACCGTAATGTTGGCCGTCGAGTTTCCTGCAACGATGGCTCCGCCGTTCGATGTCGCTGCGGCGACGCGTGCATTGCCCGCGGTGATCGCCCCGAGCACGGCATCCCGCAGATGACGTGGCGCCGCCTGGGCGGCGGCCGCGGCCAGCACAATGGAGACCGCAGTCGCGGTGGCGACAATGGTCGGGAGGCGAGATATTGTCATGGTGTTCCCCTGTTAATGCGCGCCGGTTTACGGTTAGTTTAGATTCGCCCATGAAATTCACACTGCTTGATCAATTTTTGCTGCTTGATCGCCTCACCGATGGCCTAGAGCATAGCTAACGGCGAAAGTCCTGTTACTGACACATGGCCAGGCCGAGGATGCTGCGTGTTGCTACGGCTCATACTTCCACAGATCATTGAGTTGCCCCACTGTTCCCGCCGAGTCGGAGCCACGCCCGCCGTAGAGCCAGAGGTTTCCCTGGGCATCGACCCAAGCGGCGCTGTAGCGCCGCGCGCCGGGGATGTTGCCGGGATTGGCTGTTCCCATGGTGCCGTAAGTTCCCACTTGGTTGGCGAGAGTGGGGCCGCTCATCCACGTCCATTCTCCATTGCGATATTTCCACAAATCACTCAGGTAGCCTGAGGCGCTGATGCCCCCAAAGAGCCAGAAATCTCCCTTCGAATCGGTCCAACCGACAGCCCCGTACCGCGATGGGGGCAGATTGCTCGCCGAGGCCACGCCTTCAGTGCCGTAGACGCCCGCCTGGTTGGCGAGGTCCGAGCCGCCCATCCAGGTCCACTCACCATTGCTGAATTTCCACAGATCGTTGAGGGTGCCATTGGTTCCGGCTGAATCGTAGCCGACCCCGCCGAAGAGCCATACGTTCCCAGAAGCATCGGTCCAAATGGTTGCTTCGGCCCGTGCCCCAGGGATGTTGGCCGCGGCGGCCACGCCTTTCGTGCCGTAGACGCCCACCTGGTTGGCAAGGTCCGAGCCGCCCATCCAAGTCCACTCGCCGTTGCTGTATTTCCACAGATCGTTGAGGGAGCCGAAGGTCCCGGTTGAATCGTAGCCTTGCCCGCCGAACTGCCATAGGTTTCCGGAGGCGTCGGTCCACGTCTCCCCGAGGGCCCGAGCCCCGGGGGTGTTGGCCGCGGAGGCCACGCCTTCAGTGCCGTAGAGGCCCGTCTGGTCGGTGAGATCCGAGCCGCCCATCCAAGTCCACTCGCCGTTGCTGTACTTCCAAAGGGCGTTCAAGTAGGCGGTCGCCGCGCCCCCGCTGCCGCTTTGGTTATAGCCACCAAAGAGCCAGAAGTTGCCGGACGAGTCGATCCAGGCCATCGGAGAGGCGAGTCCCGGTGGAATATTCGCCGCGGAGGCCACGCCTTCAGTGCCGTAGACGCCCGCCTGGTCGGCGAGGTCCGAGCCGCCCATCCACGCCCACTGCCCGTTGTTGTACTCCCAGAGATCATTCATGTTGCCCTGGGTTCCCGTCGAGTCAATGCCGTTTCCACCGAACAGCCAGAGAATCCCGGGTTTGGCAGTCCAGGTTGCCATGGCGGCGTGGCCACCCGGAATGTTTCCCGCCGCCGCCGTGCCCAGCGTGCCGTAGACGCCCACCGCGTTCGCCGTCTTCGACCCGCCCATCCACGTCCATTCGTTGTGCCCGCAGTCGACCGCGACATTCGTGACGTCCGCCGTCGCCGTGCCCGAAGCGTTCGTGACTTGGCAGGTCTGCGCCGGGCTGGCCGGCTGGGTGAGAACGGTTACGTCATAGGTTCCGCCACTCGTGATCATCGTCTTGAAGGTGAAGCTGCCGTTGGCGCTGACTGAGAGGTTGTCGCCGCCGTTGTCCTGCAGCACGAGGCCGGTGCCGACCAGTGCCGTCACGGCGCCACCGATGCTGTATTGGGCCGGCGGAGGGGGAGGAGACGGTTTGGAGGTCGGCGTACTCGATCCACCGCCGCCGCCGCAGCCGGCTATCAGAACCGCGCACAGGAAGACGGCCGCGTTGCGCAAGGGCCAGAACCGCATCGTGTTAATTTTCATTATTGTCCTATCCAGCGCGGAGACGCGCCAAATATCCCGAGACGCGAAGAAACGATTTCGGCCTGATCAAAGTCAATAAAACCTGTCTTAAATCTTTCTTAAACGGCGGCTTCGAGGCCGCGGAGACGGCGCAAATGCGTACTCGGACGGCTCAGCGGGGGGGAGGGTCTGGCGGGTCGGCACGAGGTTGCCCCACGGCCGGGCCGTGATCGGGTAGGCCGCGCCTGGCGGCGGTGAGGCCGCGGCGGCGGGTCGCCTCGGCGCGCGCTGCGCCTACCCGTTGGGTTTCGCGGCTGCGCCGCGCGCAGGATCCATGGCGTCCGCGGCTCGGCGCCGGCCGGTGGGCGACTCCATGGCACCGGGGCCCGGGTAGTGCATGGCACGCACCAGGGCTTGAAAGCGCAGATTGCCGGCAAGCGGCTTGAAGAAGGCGGTCGTCTCGAGGTCGACGAGATTAATGGCGTGGGACATGTAACTCTTGTCCAGGTCCGCCATCGCAGCATTATCCCTGCCCATCGCGGTCAACACCGCCGCGAAATACGCAAGCGGAACGTAGTGGCGGCGGCTTTCCTCCCGCAACTTTGCGAGATAATCGCCCGCTTTCCGCATCCGACCCAAGTGGGCGTAGGCGACGGCGGCCATGGTGAGTGCGATGGGAGCTCCCGGGCGTTGTGCCAGGACCGTCTTGATCGCGGCGAGAGAGCGGCTGTATTGACCGGAGTCGACCAGTAACTCTGACATGCACTTGTAGCCCAGTGGCTGACCGGGCTCGAGGAGGAGGATTTGACGGCACTGCTCCCAGCAGCGTGCGTACTGGCCCGAAATGAAAGCCGCTGCGGCGAGAACCTCGTGTGCGGCCGGTGAAAGCGGATCGAGCTTGACGGTCTGCTGCGCCTGCGCAAGGGCGGGAGCCGCTTCACCCAGCGCCCCCAGATAATCCGCATACCACAGGTGCACTGATGCGAGACCCGGAGCAAGCGCAATGGCGCGTCGGAACTCGCGATTGGCGGCGTTCCAGTTCCAATAACCCGCCTCGATGTCGGCAAGCCGCAAGTGGCCGACGGCAGAGGAAGGATCGAGGCGCAGACCCTGCTCCGCGTATTACTTAGCCAACGGCAGTGCTTTGCGAGGAGTCATAGAGTGCATCGCGAGGAGCAGGTAGAACTTCGACAGACCCAGGTAGGCGGGCGCGAACCCAGGGCTTCGTCGGATCGCCTGCGCCAGGTACGTTCGAGCCCGCAGAAGCTTCGCGTTGGGTCGTCGCTCAAGGTAGCTGCCGTCGAGATAGGCGCGGTAGGCACTTGGACTGACCGGGTCGGCCGACGGCAGCGGGCCGGGTGGATCGACGGCAGATTTCAGGCCGATGGCCCGCGCGAGGCCCCGCGCGACTTCAGCCTGCAGCGCCAGGACGTTCGCCATTGAGCGCTCGTAGCTGCCGTTCCAAATGGCTCGAGCGCTGCCAGCCCGCAACAATGTCACGGTGACGCGAACACGCGAACGCGTCTTGAGCGCAACGACTCCTTCCACGACAGCGCCCACCCTCAAGCCGCGGACAATCTCGCCAAGAGACTTATGAGCACGTTCAAGCGCAACGACAGATGCCTCGGGAACGAGTCTTTGAACCCCGAATTCCGCAAGGTCGTTTGTCACCGCTTCGGTCACCGCGGAGGCGAGCGGTCTATCGATGGTGCCTGTTCCGCGACTTCGAAACGGCAATACGGCCAGGGAGCGAATGACCGGGCGGGGAAGGAGCGCAGCGTACAGGATCCAGGCGCCGGGGATCGCCATTGCCCCGAGGGCGATCAGCAACGGCCAGCGCCGGCGGCGAGCAGGCGCGGAATCCGCTGCCGGAGATGTCCCGCCCAAGAATCGGTAGCCCCGTTGGGGAATCGTTTCGATGAGCCGGTGCGGCGCCTTGCTGTCGTCGAGCGCGCGGCGCAGGCGGCACATTGCGTTGTTCAGTCCATTGTCAAATTCCAGATAAGAGCGTCCGGGCCAGAGCCGCTCCTGCAACTCCTGTCGCGCAACGATCTCGCCCGGGTGCGCAAGCAGCGCCAGCAGCAGCTGAAGGGGCTTTTCGTGCAGCTTGACCCGCACCCCGCTCTTGCGCAGCTCGCCGGTCTGCGGCTGCACTTCGAAGTCACCGAATCTGACCAAAGTTGGCGGCGCGCTCTCGGACACCCGGCCCTCGGATTCTTATTCTGCTTGGCAATGCAATCATAGCACCGGGCCGCCGCTGGCGATCACGGTAATGCGGCGATTTTGCGTTGACGCGCTGAAGCTAGAACCGTTGCCCCTCCCCCGGGGGACCAGACTTGTTGAATCGTGGGTTCACGGCGCGCTCGCGAGAGACGGTGCACGAGGGATGGGAGCGCCGTATGAATCGCCTCACCGCATGAATTCGGCTCGCGGGCACCCTCACATTGGGCCTGGGGACATCGCCTCGGAGCGCTCGTCCGCCTCTCTCGGCACCGATTCGCGAGCGCGCACGTGTGCTCCACGCCCTATTTTTGGCTTCATTCGGCGGCCATTGCCGGCAAGCTATTGATCGCTTTGGAGTTCTCCTCATGTTGTGTCGTTATCTGAGCACCGAGCCTCGCTGCGACCCGCGCTCGGCATGGAGTCGATTCCACTCAGAATCTCATCGTGAGCGTGACCGTGAGGCCGATGACTCTGGGTGCCGTCACATCGCCGATCGGAGCGGCGCGGGTCACAAGCGAACCGCCCGGCTCGATCTCGGAGATGTTGCGCTGGTCGGTGATGTTTCTGCCGTAGAGCTCGAGCGTCCAATGCCCTCGAACAATGCCGGTCTGCAGATCGAACTCGCTGTCCGCCGGCAGACTCGTCTGCCCCAACTCCGGGTCGAATCCCGACTCACGCCGTCCCGTATAGCGACAATTGGCGCCCGCGAATGCCGGCACGCCGCCGCATTTGTAAAACGTGTAATCGGCGGCGAAAGAACCGCTCCACTGCGGGATATGCGGCAGCCGGGCGTCCGCGCGGGCGCCCACCCGCACGGGGTTCGTGTTCCAGGTCAGGCGCGCGTCCGCGTACGCCCCACCCAGGCGTACGGTCAGGCGATTGATCGGGATCCACGTGGCCTGCCACTCGAAACCCTCGCTCAATGCGCTGCCGCCGTTGCCGTCCACCCCGTAGTCACCGACGATGGTGATGAGTTGGATTTTTCTCCACTCAATGTAGAAGACATCCGCATCGAGCGAGAGACGCTCGTCCACTTGCAGAGTCTTCACGCCGAGCTCGTAATCCGTCAGCGTATCGGTCTGGAAAGTCGCCGGAACATCGGCCGGCCGGTTCGGCGGGCCCGCCGGGCTGGTAACCCGTTGCCGCGCGCAGGTACACCAGGGTGTCGTGGCTCACAGGCCAGTGCGGGGCGAGAGAATACGTGAATACGTCCTCCGAGGAGCGGCCCATGGCCGACGCAAGCCCGAACTGCAGGCTGCTCTGCCGGGTGTGGGCCCAGCGTGCCCCGACGCTCAAATCGAATGCCCGCGAGAAGCGATAAGTGACATCGCCGCCCCCCCCTGTGTCACCGTAGTTGTCGCCTCGATACCTCTGTAATCTTGGGGGCATTGAGGAACGACAGTGGCTCGATACGGCAGCGAATTCAGAGGACGGGCGGTGGCTCGACTGCTCCCGCCTGAGAGTGCGGAGATATCCCGGGTATCCCAGGAGATTGGAGTGTCGGTGGCGACATTGGAACGGTGGCGTGCGGATGCGCTGTCCAGGCCCGCTCGCGAGCGGGCCTGGACAGCCGCGGCGCGCCTGGAGGCGGTGATCGCCACGGCGGCGATGGACGAGGTGCGCTGCTGGTACCGATTGATGTCGCGGGAAGGCCTGAAGGCGGAGGCACCTGCCGAATCGAGATCGAGCGGTTCGATGCGAAGACCCGCTTCAGCGGTCGGCCGGGACCGCGGACGATAAAGGTGATCTGAGGGCCGCGGGGCAGTGCGATCCGGAGCAGCGCTCCGGGCTGAGCTGAAATGGCGAACCGTCAAAATCGCTCGTTCCGCGGGCCGCCGGAATCCGTACCAAATCCGTGCCAACCTGGACCTCTTCCAGGTCATTTTTGGAGGATTCACCCGGGCCCAGGCACGCGCTAACCTCTTGATGTTTTTACACTTTCAGTCACGTGAAGGCAGGCTCAGCGGCGTTCGGGACGTAGGTGTCGCAGGTTCAAATCCTGTCACCCCGACCAATAATTCAAGGCTTACGCCCAGAATCCGGGTCCCCTGGATCGCATCCGCCAATTGGGGACTCACGACGGACTCAACCCACCTGTTCCCGTGTCAGATCGTCACCCACGGACTACAAAGCGTTTCAGGCGCAGGCCCTGCAAGGCAGGCGAGCGTAGAGGCCTTCCGGCAGACCGTGGAGGCATTCTTCCCAAAGCTCGCCTGCGGCATGGGTGGCATCACCGGCGAAAGCCTGAAAGCGCTCGGCATTCCAACTGTCCTGTGGAACCGTTGTGATGGGGCCGGGAATGGAACCCACCAATATTGATCGGAGTTCTTCGACTGTGTTGGCAACAGTATCATCGAGATCATTGAGAATTGAATTGACGAATTCGCGACGCTGCAGCTCCGGAAGCGACATGAAAATATCGTAATAGTAATCCTTACGGCTCGTGCTTTTCCCCTCAGCCCTCAGCGCGTCGCTGCTCGATGAATTGTTGATATGTGGGGAAATTAAGGGTCGAATTCGCGCACCTTCCCTAGATAGCGCCCGCCCGAAAAGTAGTTCGACGTACCGCTGCTGTCGATAAGCTCAAACAGGCGATTAAAAGCCGCGGCCCAGTTCATGGCTGAACGACGCTCGTCAAAGCCTTACATTGCGGCTCGACCGAAATAGGGAGTCGCGCAGCTCGCTAAGCCTTGTCATCGGCAGACGGCGCCACCTTCGGCGCGCGGCGGAGATACTTGAGCATATCCTTTGGCTTCGCCGTCGCCCCGCGCTCTCGCAAGAACTCCCGCGCGGTGCGCAGGCACCCGACCTTCTCCGCCACCGCGGCGGCGATGAACTGGTTCAACGAAACCCCATCACTCGCCGCCAGCTCGGCCGCCGCCTTCTTGACCGACGCGGGCAGCTTCAGGGGATACGTACTCTTGCTCATGGCTTGATCCTCTTCAGGAACGTCCGGGGCGTCACCAACTCGATACCGAACTCCCCGGCCGCAGGCTGGAAGTGCCGCACATTATGCGTGACGATCGCCTTCGCCCTGCCGTTCACCGCGGCCTCGAGCACGATCTCATCGTCGGGGTCCGCGAGCTGTGGCCGCCAGAGAAAATGAACCTCGACGGGCTCGGCCGCGCTCGCGAACGCAGCCATGAAGCCGGTGATGTCCTTCTCGCTCATTCCGGTCGCCAGGCGCTGCTCGGGGCGCTTCAGGACTTCCTCGTACTCAAGGAAGAGCGCCGTCGTCACGAGCGGCACCAGGCTCTCCTCGGCAACGAGCTCGAGGAGCCGATTACTCGCACCGAGCCTGCTCCGCAGTCCCGCCACGATCACCGAGGTATCGAGTACGACCCGTAGCGGCTCCATATGATGTGACATCCTATACGATGTCACCGATCATGGGAAGCCGACCTGCTCCCGTGCCCGGCCTCTCTGCCGCAGCGGGAACCGGTCGGGCCGGGCTGCGGCCTCGGGCATCCCTTCACTCGCCCTTCGGGCTCCTTCCGGGATGCCCAGACTGAGAGTGGACCGATCGTGGCTCATCGAAGAATCCAGTACGGCTGCCATGAGTGATACTACCTTGGACTGTAAATTCCGGAAGGCAGGTGTTCCAGCTCACATTGGCACAGGGGGTGCCGAACATGTCCATGCATCGTCCATGGCGGAGTACGGCGTTCACCGTTGTTCTCCACCACCCGACTTCGACGCAGGCCGCGACGTCCGCTGTAGCGCAGGTCGCGGAAAAATGGAAGACCCCGTTTCGCGCTATTTTCC
>DAHUYD010000145.1 GCA_027315385.1 Acidobacterium sp. | reverse complement strand
GAGCGGGGCGCGATGTTTGCCGGGGACCTGGTGCGGACGCTGGGCGAGCCGGCCGAAGACGTTCACCGCGCGCTGTGGGAACTGGTGGCGGCGGGGCTGGTGACGGCGGACGGTTTTGACAGCCTGCGGACGCTGGTCGATCCTCGCCGGAATTTTGGGCGGAAGCAGCCGCTGAGCGCGCCGCGGTCCGGGAAGGCGAGGAACGCGGCAGGACGGTGGGCGCTGCTGGCCGAGGCCGAAGAACCGGTGGCCCGGGGCGATACGGAAGCCGCGGGACGAGCTGCGGCGAGGCGGGATGGGCAGGTCGAGTCGGCGTGCCGCATGCTGTTGCGGCGGTACGGAGTGGTGTTCCGCGACGTGCTGGCGCGGGAAACGACTGTGCCGCCGTGGCGCGAACTGGTGGCCATGTTCCGGCGGCTGGAAGCGCGCGGAGTAGTGCGGGGGGGGCGCTTTGTCACAGGATTCGGCGGCGAGCAGTTTGCCCTGCCAGAAGCGGCCGACGCGTTGCGCGCCGGGCGGAGCCGGACCCTGGCGGAGATGCCGGCACTAACCATCGCAGCGGCCGACCCCATGAATCTGATGGGTGTGGTGATCCCCGGCGAGCGGGTTGCGGCGATTGCGGGGAACACGGTTACGCTGCCGCCGGCAGCGGTTTCCGAGCCTGCTGTGGTGGAGATGCCCGTGGCGGGCGCGTTTGCCTGGGCCGAATCCGCAAACGGGGCGAAGCCGGACGGCGGCGCGATTGCCTGAGCCGCGACTGCCTGAGCAAGGTCCGGCGGGCGCGGCCAACCAGCCGGTGGTGGAGGGCGAGGACTTCTACCGCGAGGGGCCCTGCGTCGTTTTCACCGAGGCGTATTTGCGGCGGCGGGGAAGATGCTGCGGATCGGGCTGCCGGCATTGTCCGTGGCGCGATCTGCCCGAAGCGGAAAGACCGCGATAGTCTGGAACGCATGAGCAAGCTGTCCCATTTCGACGAGGCGGGCGAGGCGCGCATGGTGGACGTGAGCGCGAAGCCGGAGACACGGCGCGAGGCCGAGGCGTCGGCGTTCGTGGCCATGAGCGCCGAAACGCTGGCCGCGCTGCCGCGGAATCCCAAGGGGAATCCGCTGGAAGTGGCGCGGATCGCGGGGATTCAGGCGGCCAAGCGGACCGCTGAGCTGATTCCGATGTGCCATCCGCTGGCGCTGAGTCATATTGACGTGCGGGTTGAAGTGGTGGAGGGCGGGATCGCGATCCGGGCGACGGCGGCGACCACCGCGCAGACCGGCGTGGAGATGGAGGCGCTGACGGCGGCGGCGGTTGCGGCGCTCACGGTGTACGACATGTGCAAGGCGGCGGACAAGGGCATTGCGATTCGCGAAGTGCGGCTGGAGCGGAAGTCGGGCGGCAAGAGCAGCACGTGGCGGCGAGTTTAGATGTCCATCGGCAGAAGGGCTGCCTCCATGACGGCGGGCAACTTTAAGATGTTGATTCCATGCTGCTTATTGATGATGACAACTTCGACAACAGAGTGAACGCAATAGTCAATGGTGCGGCGGATTCTGGCCGATTTCGGATTCGAGACCCCTCACGCCCGGCGATAACGGGCTCGAGGCTGTTCGACGTTTGCCCCAGCTGTTAGGCCGGTAATCGGTGGCAGTAAAACCGGTCTTCCCGGAAGTAAGCCGCGCCGGGCACGCCTCCAATTACCTTATCGGTGAGGGCATCCGGGCCAGCAACAGGGCCTTCGCATGCCTTCTTTCAGTTCCGAGCACACCCTCTCGACGTGCTGCCTTCTGGTTTCCGGCTTCTTCACGGAGATCACCCAGCAGATCCATTCATTGCGTGCGAGCGGAGTAATGTCCTCCCACTTCCTTCGCGCCGCCGGGTCGGAAACAAGGGCTTGTCGCAAGTCCGCCGGGACGCTGTGAATCACGCCCGCAGAGAGCTTTTCTGTCATGGCGATACTTTACGCTCGCCGTCTGGCCGCTGCGAAAGTTCTGCCCGGATATTCCGGCCGTACGACCGGCGTTCCGGAATTTCGGCGTGGAAGGGCCGTGCCTGAAGGCCGGCTTTTGAGCGAGGGTATTTCCACGGGGCTCAAGCCCGTGGCTTCCATCGTCGCGCCGCCGGCGCGGCACCCCGGGCCCCCACGTGCGCTCCGCCCAGGTGGACATGCGGAAGGGTCGACTCGCTGGGGGCTGTAACGCCGCTATTTCGGGAATTTGGAGCAGGCTGCGCGATGGGAACTGGGCGGGGGATGACAAGAAAACCGAGAGCAGCAGGGGACACCCGGCGCCTGTTTTCAGTCGTAGGCGCAGAGGACGTCGTAGTTGTAGTTGATGAGGACCTCTTTAATGCCGGACGGCATCTTCGGCAATTGGATCGTCTGCTCCTCGGTATGGGAGCCGGTGATGCGGAAGGAGCCGAGACGAAAAACGTTGCCGCTGGCGAGCCGGAGATAGATGGGGACGGAGTTCACGAAGCTGGGTTCGACGCCGGACTGCTTCAGCAGGACGTGGAGCTTCCATCCGTTCTCATCCGGCGTGGCGTTGCCCTCGAAGTGATAGACCGGGAGATCGGTGCCATAGACGTACTCCCGGAAGAACCAGTCCATGCGATGGTTCCCCTCGAGATCCGTTGCGGGGGTCATGTGCTTTTCGACCATCGCCCTGAAGTCTTCGGTGGTGGCGACTTTAAGGCGGTAGGTGCTGAGGAAGTCGTGCATCATGTCGATGTAGGGCTGGTCGCCGTCTTTACGCGACCACATCATCATGCGGATCATGTGCAGGATGAAGGCGCCCTTGGGATAGACGAGATCCTGGTAGACGCTCCATCCGGTTTTGTTGCTGCTGAGACGGAAGCCCATGGTGACAGGGCCGACATCGATCGGCCGGAAACCCATCTCATTTTTCCGGGTCAGGATTTGCTGCTGCTGCTTCCAGAAATCGAGATAGTCATCGGGTTTGGGGCGGGTGGCCTGGAGAAAGATGGCCGCGGATGCATCGGCGAAGCCCTCGCTCATCCACTGGTCGCGATAGCTGCCGAAGCCCACGGTCTGGCCCCACCACTGGTGCGCTACTTCGTGGGGAGTGACCGTTTTCCAGTACATGTCCTCCGGCTCGAGGCCGAGAAAGTGCTGCTGCGTCTGGTCAAGAAATCCGCAGATGGGCAGATAGACGAGCATGGGCCAGCTTTGGCCGTAGTTGCAGGCGAACTGCTGGGTGATCGCAATCCGGTCAAACGGAATGGGACCGTAGTAACGGCTGTAGAGCTCGGCGGCCACCTGGGCCTGGCCGAGTTCCAGCGGCAGCATTTTGGGCGGGTAGAATCCTCCGAGCGCAGGGCCGGTTTCTCCCCCCGCCATGCGGGGGTCGCTCTGGTTCGCAAATAAGCTGGCGAATTCGTCGGGCGGGGTCGGGTTCGCGTAGGCCTCAATCGCGAGCGTTTGCCCGGTCTTCCACTTGAGTGTGCCGTCCTTCTCTTTGAATTCGCCCAGATTGAAGCCCACGACGGGCAGCGGCACGTCGGTCTTCCATTCCGTCGTGGTGGTCTTGCCGTCGGTCTTATCGCTGGTCTTCGTTCCGGTCGCGATGAGCTGCAGATCCCTGGGGACGTGAAAGGTCATCTGGTAGGTGGAGTAGTCGCCCAGCTCGGAGCCCGCGCTGGGATACCAGCTTTGACGGGCGACCGGGTAGTAGTTCTGACCGCCTTCGTTCTTCACCACATCCTTGCCGGCGTACTCGATGCGGATGGTTGCGGCCTCGCCCTGAGCGAGGGGTTTGGCCAGCACGACGCCGAAATCGGCGTCCTGGTCTTTCTTCTCCTGCACGAAATCCAGGGGCTGCCCGCTGTCTGTGACGGCTCGGCTGACGCGCAGGGTGGGATAGAGCACGAGGGGCGCCACGGCCACGCCGTTCTGGCGGGCGATAAGGTGGACCGTGGCGATGCCCGTCAGGAATCCATTTTTCTCGATGGTCGTATCCAGTTCTTCGTGGTCGATGCGGAAGGCTTCCTGACCGGAAGCATCGGCGGGGCTGAAGGCGGTGAGGAACTCCTCGCCCCAACTGGTGAAGGTGACGAGCGAGACCTGTTCGGGCGCGACTTTGGGAGCGCCGTGGGGATCGACGGTAAGGAAGAGGTGCCGATCCTTTGTGCCGCGGAGGGCTGCCAGAAAATAGCCGCCGGGCGCGGGGCTGAGCACGTCCTCGAGCAGCCGCAGGTCGATGTTCTGGAGGAGCTGCTCGTGCTGGAAAGAGCTGAACTCGCCGGCTGCCCGGGCGAAGGCGGATGACGCGGGTCCGCCGCTTGCGGCAGCTTTGCGCAGGTCTTCGGCCGTGGCGTCGGTGAAGCGCAGGACGGCCCGATCGACATCCTCGTCGAAGGTGTCGCTGTGGGTGAGGATTGACCGATCCCGCGGTGGCCGCTCTGCTGGTGGACCAGAACAATCCTGACATCGTGCTGGCGGGGACGGTGAATGCGGGAATGTTCCGGAGCACGAATGCGGGCGCCACATGGCAGCAGGTGACGCCAGGCTTTGGTCCCACCACGGCGTTCCTGCAGATGGGCGTATCCATGTATGC
>DAHUYD010000017.1 GCA_027315385.1 Acidobacterium sp. | reverse complement strand
CCCTACGCAATCGGGTGACGATACGTCGCGGCATAGCGTCCAGTCACATGATGCTCCAGTTGGCGCTCGATATCGCCCAACATTCCGCTGGCGCCGAACCGAAAGAGTGACGGTTCGAGCCAGGAGCGGCCCAGCTCGTCTTTCATCAGGGCCAGCCAGTCGAGCGACTGCTTCGCCGTGCGAATGCCGCCGGCGGGCTTGAAACCGACGGCCATGCCGGTGCGCTCGGCGTATTCGCGGATGGCGCGGACCATGGTGAGCGAGACGGGGAGCGTCGCGTTCACAGCTTCCTTGCCGGTGGAGGTTTTGATGAAGTCGGCGCCGGCCATCATGGCAACCCAACTGGCGCGGGCGACGTTGCGGAGGGTCATGAGGTCGCCGGTGCCGAGGATGGCTTTCATGTGGATGGGGCCGCAAGTGTCTTTGAAGGCCGCGACTTCGTCGTAGAGGGCCTGCCATTCGCCATTGAAGACGTGGGCGCGGGTGATGACGATGTCGATCTCCGAAGCTCCGGACTCGATCGAGCGGCGAATCTCTTCGACGCGCTCGGCGAGCGGCGAAAGGCCGGCGGGGAATCCAGCGGAGACGGCGGCGACCGGGATGCCGGTGCCTTCGAGGGCGCGGACCGCGGTTTCGACGAAGGTGTGATAGACGCATACGGCGCCGACGGTGAGGTGAAGCTCTTCGATGCCGAGGGCTTCGACGAGCTGGCGCTGGAGGGGATTGCGGGCCTTGGCGCAGAGACGCTTCACGCGTTCGGCGGTGTCGTCGCCGCTGAGGGTAGTGAGGTCCATGCAGGCGATGGCGCGGAGAAGCCAAGCAGCCTGATTCTCCTTTTTGACGGTGCGGCGGGCGGTGTGGGTGGCGGCGCGGCGCTCGACGGCGCTGGTGTTCACGCGGACTTCCTCGGCCCAGTCAAGGTTAAGAGGAATGCGGCGGTTGGGTTCGAGCACGCGTCCGTGAAGCGTGAGGGGGACGGGCTGGGTATGGGCCGAAATTGCGGGTTGAGGAGGCATGACGGTGTGGCCTCGACGGAGTGGATAGTTTAAAGCTCGGATGTTCCCCCAAGCGAGGGAAAAGATTCTCGGCGGTTTGAGCGTGAGCGTTTTGCGCACCGGCCGCGCCGCGAGGGAGTGCAGTGCATTCCCACATTTGCAACGGTCGGGCAGAGCCTGCGGCTTCGGTCTGGCCAGGATGCAGGCCAGCCATCTCCGGCTACCGCGATTGCGCCAGGGTGCTGGCGACGGCGTGCCCGTTGCCGTCGTAATTCGGCTTGGTGGCCTCGAAGCCAGCCATGATCTGTGTGAGGAGGTCGTTGACGGTGCCAGGCTGGTTGGGCAGCAGGATGGTGTTCGATTTGCCCAGCGTGCCGATGTCGCGGAGCGTGTCGAAATACTGCGTGAGCAGGACCATGGCCATGACGTCGCGGGCGGTCGAGCCTTCGACGGCGGATTTGAACTGCTCGACCGAGGCCTGCAGGCCCTGAATGATGGCCTGGCGCTGGCGGGCGACACCTTCGCCCTGGAGGGCTTTGGACTGCGCTTCGGCCTCAGCCTGCTTGACCTTGAGGATCTTTTCCGCCTCGCCACGGGCCTGGGCGGCGGTCTGCTCGCGCTGGGCGGCGTTGATGTCGTTCATAGCGGCTTTGACCTTGGCGTCGGGAACGATGTCGGTGACGAGCGCCTTGAGGATGTTGTAGCCGAACTCGCTCATGACGTCATCCAGCTCCTTTTTTACGGCAGCGGAAATGGCAGCCTGCTGCTCGAAGGCCTCGTCGAGAGTGAGGGTGGGCACGTGGCCGAGGATGGAGTTGAAGACGTAGCTTTCGATCTGCTTGCGCGGCGAGCTGAGCTTGTAATACGCCTCGAAAACCTTGTTGGACAGAACCTGATACTGCACGGACACGGGGATGGTGACGAAGACGTTGTCCTTAGTCTTGGTTTCGACGCTGACATCAGCCTGCTGAACCTGGAGATCGACGAAGCGGACGTTTTCCGCCCAGGGCAAAAGGACGTGCAGTCCGGGCTGCGAGACGCGGTTGAACTTGCCGAAGCGCTCGACGACACCCGCCGTGTAAGTGCGGACGGTGTACATCGTTTTGAGGATGGTGACGAGGATAAAGATCGCGACGATGGCAAGAATGCCGATGAGAATCACGGAAGGTGGTGTCATTGGAGGATCCCTTTGGTGCGAGCGCCAACGAATGTGAATCTGGAAACAGCAACACTATACGCCGGAGCGGAGGAGGGCGAGCCTGAAAAGGCTCCTATGCGCGAGCAGAAGCAAAACCCGCCGCACTCCGGGTAGTGGAGTACGGCGGGGAGTACAGCAGGCACAACAAGTCAATTGCAGCAGCCAGATCCCAACAGGCGCAGGATCTTCCCCGGCCGGCCCGCAACGGGGCCGGGGAGAAACAACTACTTCGAGTTACCGGAACGGAGGTCCGGGTTGAAGGTCTTTTGCTCCTCGATGGCTGCCTGGGCGGCCGCGAGGCGCGCGGTGAGCAATCGGAAAGGCGAGCAGGAGACGTAGTCGAGTCCGGCGCGGTGGCAGAACTTGACTGACTCGGGTTCGCCGCCATGCTCGCCGCAGATGCCGACTTTGAGGTCGCGGCGGGCGGAGCGGCCTTTGTTGGTGGCCATCTTGACGAGAGAGCCGACGCCTTCCTGATCGAGGACGGCAAAGGGGTCCTGCTTGTAAATGCCCTGCTTCAGGTATGCAGGCAGGAATTTGTTGACGTCGTCGCGGGAGATGCCGAAGGTGGTCTGCGTAAGGTCGTTGGTTCCGAAGCTGAAGAACTCGGCTTCGGCGGCGATCTTATCGGCAACCAGGCAGGCGCGCGGGAGTTCGATCATGGTGCCGACTTTGTAGTCGACGATGATGCCTTTTTTGATGAAGACGTCATGGGCGACCTTGCGAACGATGTCGGCCTGGTTCTTCATCTCCTCGGGGCCGGTGGTGAGCGGGATCATGATCTCGACGTGGGGATCGGTGCCGTTCTTCTTCACCGTGGCCGCGGCTTCGAAGATGGCATGCGCCTGCATTTCGGTGATCTCGGGATAGGTGATGCCGAGGCGGCAGCCGCGCAGAGCGAGCATGGGATTGAGCTCGTGCAGCTCCTCGACGCGTTCGAGCATGACGCGCAGGGGCTTGATTTTCGGCGATTTCGGGGTGGTGACTTCAAGTTTGGCGATCTGGACGAGGAGGTCTTCGCGTTTGGGCAGGAACTCATGGAGCGGGGGATCGAGCAGACGGATGACCACTGGCAGCGATCCCATCGCTTTGAAGAGGCCCTGGAAGTCGGCGCGCTGCATCGGCAACAGCTTGGTGAGGGCGGCGCGCCGCTCTTCCTGGGTTTTCGCGAGAATCATGGCCTGCATGTGAGGCAGGCGGTCTTCCGCGAAGAACATGTGCTCGGTGCGGCAGAGGCCGATGCCCTGAGCGCCGAAGGCCTGGGCCTGCTTTGCGTCGCGCGGGATATCCGCGTTGGCGAGCACGCGCAGGCGGCGGCGCTGGTCGGCCCAGCCCATGAAATGGACGAGGTCGGGGTTGTCGGGATTGACGGGGAGGGTCGGGAGCTTGCCGTTGATGATGCGGCCGGTAGATCCGTCGAGGGAGATCCAGTCGCCCTCGTGGAAGACCTTGTCTTTAACGCGCATCTCCTTTTTCTTTTCGTCGATGGTGACGTCGCCGGCGCCGGCCACACAGCACTTGCCCATACCGCGGGTGACCAGAGCGGCGTGCGAAGTCATGCCGCCGCGCGAGGTGAGGATGCCGCTGGCAACGTTCATGCCGGCGATGTCTTCGGGCGAGGTTTCGCTGCGGACGAGGATGATGGATTTATAGGTTCCCTTCTCCTGGTGCTTCACGGCGTCGGCGGCGGTAAAGACGATCTGGCCGACGGCGGCGCCGGGCGAAGCGGGCAGGCCGGTGGCCAGGACCTCGATTTCATGCTTCTCATCGAGGCGCGGCACCAGAAAATCGAAGAGCTGGTTGGGCTCGACGCGAAGAACGGCTTCGTCGATGGTGATGAGGTTCTCACGGACCATATCGATGGCGATGCGGACGGCGGCAAGGCCGGTGCGTTTGGCATTGCGCGTCTGGAGCATGTAAAGGCGGCCATCCTGGATGGTGAACTCGAAGTCCTGCATGTCGCGGTAGTGTTTTTCGAGGCGCGAGGTCAGATCGCGGAGCTGATCGTAGACATGGGGCATGAGTTTGCGCAGCTCGCCGATGTGCACGGGGGTGCGGATGCCGGCGACGACGTCCTCGCCCTGGGCATTCATGAGGAATTCGCCATAGAATTCCTTCTCGCCGTTCGCGGGGTTGCGGGTGAAGCCGACGCCGGTGCCGCTGGACTCGTTTAGATTGCCGAAGACCATGGCCTGGACGTTGACGGCGGTACCAAGCCAATCGTCGATGTGGTTGAGGCGCCGGTAGGTTCTGGCGCGCTCATTGTTCCAGGAGCGGAAAACGGCATCGCGGGCCATGACCAGCTGGCGGTCGGGATCCTGGGGGAACTCGGCGCCGGTGTGGCGCAGGACGAGTTTTTTATAGCCGGCGATAACTTCTTTGAGGCTTGCGGGGGTGAGTTCGGTGTCCTGGGTGGCGCCGTGCTTCTTTTTCGTCTCGTCGAATATGTGCTCGAACTCATTTTTGGGAATGTCGAGGACGACGTCGCCGAACATCTGGATGAGGCGGCGGTAGGAATCGTAGGCGAAGCGCGGATTACCGGAACGTTTCGCGAGGGCTTCGACGGAGATGTCGTTCAGGCCGAGGTTGAGGATGGTGTCCATCATGCCGGGCATGGAGAATTTGGCGCCGGAGCGGACGCTGACGAGGAGAGGATTCTCGCCGGCGCCGAGACGCTGGCCCTGCAACTTTTCGAGGCGTGCGAGGGCCAGATCCATCTGCTCGGTGACCTGCGGAACGAGGGCGCCGCGCATGTATTCACGGCAGGCTTCAGTCTGGATCGTGAAGCCGGGAGGGACGGGGAGGCCGGCATTGGTCATTTCGGCGAGGCCCGCGCCTTTGCCGCCGAGCACATCGCGCATCCTGCCGTTGCCTTCGGCTACACCTGCACCGAAGAAGAAGACATACTGGGTGGGAGCTTCGACCTTCGAAGACGCGACGACCTCCGGGTAGTCGACGGTGGCTGCGTTCATTTTGGTTCTCCGTTCTGCCGCCGGCGAAGGCGGGATGAAATGGGCTGCTGCCCGAGGGTTGCGAATGCGGGCCGGCGCGGAGCGGATGCGAACAGAGCGTGAGCGGCCATCCACAATCTGGAAACGAGAAATTGTCGAGCCGGGCGGGAAGAGCTGTATGTGCCGAGCGTCACAAGTGTGTTCGCGAAGAATTGTGATGGCGGTCACAAGCGCTGCAAATGCATGTACGTAAAGAGGAAAACGCCGTAGATACCGCGCCGGCGGATCATTTCAGTGGGCGGCACCACACCCAGCCAGGCTGGAGAGCCCGCGCTGCTCGCAGCGGAGGGCGAGCATGGGATCGACGGGCGTGGGTTGGCGTGGAGGGAAGTAGCAAGCTACCAGCGATCAGGCCCAGGGCGAGTCCAGCGAATGTGAGGGGTCGTGCGGGGTGGCGCCGGAGAGATGGCTGCCCACGGAGGGTCGCTGATCCGAGAGGCCGCGAGAGTGAGTAGTGTCATGGCCATTGAAATCGATGGAGTCACATTTCAGGGAATGCCGGGGCTGGACAAAGACAAGCTGCGGCCCTGGATTACGCAGGGAGCAGCCTGCAGAGATCGCGGCGTGCCGTGCTGGTGCCGCTGGAGCCTGTTATTCACTTTCCCGCGGGCGGCGCTGGGAGCCAATTTTTCTCAGTTCGAGTCTGATCTGTGCTGCCTTCAGGCCTCACAGACTAACCCACGCATCGCGCAGGGAACCGGTCACTCCATCCTGACTAGCGGCAGACGCTATCCAGCTTCTGCACCGGTTCAGGCTTAAACGATGGATAGGAGGTTCTGCGGGCGTCCAGAAACGCATCGGGAAACGAATCGCCATTGGGGAGTCCGATATTGGGATTCAGCGAATAGGCGCGATTGCGTTCGACTTTCGGCAGCGATTCGAAACGGAATCCCTCTCGGCGCAGGAGCTTGAGCAGGTCCGGCAGCATCAGCGTGGTAAAGGACGTTTCGTGCAGGAGCAGGACGGCGGGGATCTCGTGGCCGAACGCGAGTTGTTCGGTTTGGCGCCCGAGACGGATGAATTCCGCCGCGTTCTCCATATAACTCTGCTTCAGCCAGGCGATGGCGGCGGTATCGTCCCTGGCGAGGCAACGGCCGTAGGGGTCGTCCCAGTCGTCGTCGTTGAAGTTGAGCGTCACCTCGGCAATGCGGTAGCCGTGACTCCGAAGCCACGCGCGGACATCGTCGCGTTGCCGCAGGGTGGCGCCCTCTTCCAGGTATGGAAACCGGAACCAGTGCCAGTCGCGATTGCCGGCATACTGCCTCAGCAGAGGCTCGTTGATGGCGATGTCGTGCTCGAACGCCGCTGCCGTTATGTCGGAAAGCGCGGGATGCGACCAGGTGTGATTGCCGATGTTCATGCCGGCGGCGGTCCAGACGCGCAGAGCCTGCTGCATGTCAGGATCGTCAGCGACACCTTGGCCGTTAGCGAAGCCGTAAATGCCTTTCAGGTGCGCGGCTCGTAATTCGCCGGTGAGCTGCGTGGCGATACCGGTGCGCGTGTAACCAGCATGCAGGCCCCCCCCGGCAGGGAGATCGTCGAACGTGAGGGCGACCACAGGATGCCGGCTAAAAGGAGGAAGCCGCGGCCCCCCGCCCTGCTGCGGATGCGCCGCACGCCCGGAAATCGCCGCGCATATGCCGAGGACGATGCCATACACAAGACGGCGATTCTTCATACTGCGACACTCCGTCGGAAGTTGAGCCCTTTCTCAATGTACGCGACCGACAGGGGGAGAATTGAAGTCCAGCCAGCGAGTAAAAAACGAGCGCGGGTGAAAAGCCTGAACACAGGGGCAAAGGACTCGCCTGGAAGGCGCGGCAGGATGACCAAAGCTGTAAATTGCATGGCGCGCCCCGAGAGATTCGAACGCACGGCGCGCCGATTCGTAGTTATGGAGGGAGGCTTGAGTCAGCGAGGCAAAAGGCGCGATGCCGCATGCTCCGAGCACTTGAAGTCGCCAGGATTCACGCCGGAGAGGCCACCCTTCCGGGGGAGTCTGCGGGCGGCCCCTGGTTCCGCAGACAGAGGCGGCCGCCCTGTCAGACCGTGAGATTCTTCAGGTAGACGGAGTAGCGCTCATCCATAATCTGGTTGAGCGGCACGAGCGTGTGGTGAGGACCTCGCCCGGTGGTCTTGAAGAGGAGCGGATAGCGCCGGGTGCCTTCCGCTCGCTCAAACCAGATGGCGTTGGGGTCTGGCGCCGGGCTCTCGACGGGCTTGCCGTCGGGCCCGCGATGCATGTGCGGACGCAGATCCACGGTCGGCATGGGATAGCCCTCGTCCCACGGACCCGAGGGACCGACGATCTTATCGGCGGGCAAGTCTTCCGTGCCCAGCAGCGCCGCCAGCACCAGCGGACCGTACATTGCGGCCTGTATTTGTTTATTGTCCGGCGTGGTGTTCACGTGCAGCGTGAGCGGCATCTCGATCGTGACCACGTCGCCTGCCTTCCAGTCATGCGTCAGGGTTACGTAGGAAGACGGGGTTGCGGTGACGCTTTGCTGGTGTCCGTTGATGGTGTAGATGGCTCCGCTCGTCGCCCAGTACGGGACCCTGATCCTGAGCGATGTTGGCGTCGAAGGCGGGTTGTCCACCGTGAGCGCGATGCGATCTTCAGCGGGGAACCTGGTCGTCTGCCGCAACTTCAGGCCGCGTTCCTTCCAGTCCAGGGTGGAAGGGATGAAGAGATTGACGTACACGGAGTGGTCATCGTGGAAGTAGATGGAGTTATTCAGCTTGGAATACTCTTCCGATCCGGTGCCGGTGCAGCACCAGAAGGCGTCGAACTCCGTTCCGAAGGTCTTGTACAGACCCGGTTTGAGCGAAACGTAATACATCAGCATGCCGTTGGGGTTCTGGGTGCCGTAGCGAACGTTGTTCAGCAGGCGCTCGTAGTAGTCGAAGAACTTCGGCTCGGGGTTTTGGCCGTACAAATGGCGTGCCAGCTTCATCATGTTGTAGGAGCAGCAGCACTCCTCGGCCGCGGGTCCAAGCTGGCTGGCGATGGCATCGGGCGCGTGCCAGAATTCTCCATTGCTGGTGCCGCCGGTGCAGTAGATGTGGTGCTGGGTGACGATGTCGTAGAAGTTCTCGCTGATGTGGCGGTAGCGCTCATCGCCGGTGAGTTCGTATCCGCGAGCGGCGCCGATCACTTTGGGAATATTTGTATTGGCGTGGTTGCCGTTCAGGATGTCCTGATCGGCAGCCAGCGGATCGAAGATCTTGTGGTGCTCGAAGCGGAAGCCGAGCTCGCGGTACCTGGGATTGCCGGTGATGGCATACAGGTTAAACGAAGCTTCATTCATGCCGCCCTGCTCGACGAGCAATACCCGCTGCCAGTCATCGGGATTAAAGGTCATGGAATACGCATAGGCCCAGTCGGCCATGCGCGTGACCATGCCGAGCGCCTGCTGATTCCCGGTGTGCAGGTACATGTCGATGAGGCCGGCCATGATTTTGTGGTAGGTGTAAAAGGGCGCCCAGACGGGCTCATGCTTTCGCAGCCGCTCGAAGAACGAGGTGGGGAAGGCGCTGAGGTAGCCGTCCGTGGCCTGGCAGGGGGCGAGCATGGCGACCAGTTCGCTGGCCTTGGTGCGGATGAAGTCATCGCCGGTGCTGGCGTGCATCAGGGCGCACGAGGACATGTAGTGACCGACGAAGTGGCCGCGAAGCTCGCAGGCCGGGGCCTCCCATCCTCCCAGAGGATCGGCATCGGTGGGGATGCCGGCCGTCACGCGGAAGTTATAAGCCAGGCGCTCGTTGGGCAGGGAGTAGAGCCAGCTGCGGTTCAGCTCCATGGTGTCGTTCCAGAAACCGGGGAGCAGCCGCACGCTGGGCATGGGGAAGGGCACGGCCTTCCACTTCACTTTGGCCACAGGGGCGGCGGTGAGGAAATGAGTCGCCAGGTCCTCGCTGCCGGTGGTTGAAGCAGGATGATTGAGCGCGTCGCCGGTCAGGGCCATGGCTCCGGACGGCAGCAGAGCGGATGCGCCAGCCAGGGCGGCTCCACCCAAAAACTTTCTGCGACTAACATTGTTCTTCATAAAGCTCCCTCATCGAAAACTGCTGCTCTCATGGGGCCGCAGGAGTTTGCTGCCTAGATTAAGACTGCCAGCTGAAATTTATCCGCAACTCTTCCATCATTTCAGCTCAGAACCGCTGCAACGACAAACGTGCGCTCACCCCTGGTCGAAAATAAGGCGGCGTCCTTATATTTTCCACCGAGGGATACGGGGCGGCCATTCACCGTCAGCCCTGTTATGGATCGACCGGCAGGTGTGCGAAAGGTTACCTGCAATTCGCCTGGAAGCGTGCCCTCAGCCGGCAAAGCGATGTTTGCAATGAGCTGGTGGCTCCCGTGGCTCTCCAGGCGGTAGTCCACCCGGCCCCAGCGGGTGGGCGCCTGCTCGATTCCGATGGGTTTCCCGGAACCCACCCATTTCCGAGGCAGAGCGCGGCCCAGATAGAGGCGATCCGCATCGGGGTCTTCAAAAACCAACATCCAGCGCACGAGCAGAGGGACCGTTTGCTGTGCCGGGATGCAGAACAGCGCGCCGTCGCCGGTGATTCCTGAAACCTCACCGGCTGTCCAGCTGCCGCGAGAATGATCGTGATAGCGGTGCGAATAGAGAAAGAGCAGGTACTCGTCAATGCGGTTCATGCGCAGGAGCGCCTGTGCGTAGCCGTAAGAAATGAATCCGAGGATGTCGCGCCCGGTGGGATGTGGACGTTCCACGTTTGCGACGACGCCGAGGGTGGTGGCTCCGTAAGCCCGCATGCAGTCGATCACGAGATTGGTTTGATCGTCCGGGAGCACACCCGCCTGGAGAAGCTCGGCATAGCAGCGATGAGGCCACCCCTGCTCGCTGGGGTGTTCCTGGACGAGCGATTCGCGGAAGGTGAGCTTTGTGCCAGGCAGCGGGCCGATATACGGGGGCTGCATATCGTGCCGGATGTTTGCCGCGACGCTCTTTACCAGCGTCGCCTGCAACTGATGGCTGCGCCGCGACCAGTCGGCCGCCTGCGCGGTATCCAGGCCGAGTTCCCGCCACACAGGGGCGAGATCGCGCCAGCCGCGTACCGCGAGGGCGCTGTTGGCGAAATAAGGCTTCCACCAAATGGCGGGATCGGGCATCAGACACGAATCGGACTCGCACCATCCGTGGATGAGGCCGTAACCACGGTCGCTTTCGGGCAACTGCATTGCCTGATCGTGCAGCTCCGACAGCAGCGAGGCGGTGGCCCCGATTTTTTCGCGGTGTTTGCGCAGCAAAGAAACATCGCGCGTATAGCGGTAGTATCGGGCGATGAGCGAGAGGGTCAGGCCGAACTGGCCTGTTTCGGGGCCCCTCATGTTATTGACGCCCTTCCCGTTCACAAAGCTCGTGAAGTAGCCGTCGAAAACTTCCTGGGCCTGGGTGAAGCGACCGCACTCCAGGTTCGCGTACATCGACATGGTGAAGATGTCCTGGAAGCCGTCGTATTCAGGGCCGTAGTAGTCGCGGTCGACGGCGCCGTACTTGGGATAGACACCGCCCGGGCGGACGATCTGTTCCTTGACGAAGGCGTACCGGGGCATATCGCTCCAGCTCGGGTCGGGCAGCGCGACGACGGTCATTTCATGCAGGAGGCGGTCCCAGTAGTCGGCAAACGCGAGCAGGCCGGCGTAGAACTCCGCCGGGTCCGGATCCTGTCGCCGCTGGTCGTAGGCCGGATAGCTGTAGCCATAGACGACTTTCAGGATTTTTCCATCGCGAATCTGAGCGGTGCGATGCCACGTTTGCACAATGAAGCGGTCGTGGGCCAGAACATCTCCGAAGGCGATTGTTTCGTAATACGATCCGTCGGCGTCCGGGAAAACCTTACGGGCGGCCGGCATCCAGCCGCCGACGAGGCCCTCATGCCGCTGCCTCGCCAGATCATTGGTGAGCTGAGGAAAATACTGGATGGGATGATACGTGCGGGTGTTTCCCGCCGGATACACGGGCATCGTATCGCTGCATTCCCGCGTTCCCAGGATTGTGTTCCATCCAGGGCGGTAAAAGGCCCGTTTCGGGATTGCCGAGTCCATGGGCGGCGCGGCGCGGCGGACATCGTCTTCGTCGGGCTCACCGCCGGCCAGCAGCTTTTCGGCGAGCAAGTCGGGAGCGGCAAGGCCGATCTGGCTCAGTTCCAGCCCCAGGTATTTGGGTCCGGGCTCCGCAAAGACTGCCTCAGCCGTTTTGGGCAGCACGCGGGCGCTTCCGGATGAACAAAGGAAAGTGATCGCTCCGTCCCGCGTCCTGAGATCCTCGTAAACGGTCCAGTGTTCTCCGTCCAGCACGAAGCTGCTCAGTTTCGTATGGCCGTCGACGGAGGCATCGCTCCGTATTCCGCGCAGCGGTACGCGTGGTATTCCAGGCCCAGGGAGCGGCTCGGCCGATGACGCGAGGCCGTGAATCGCCGCAGTGCCGGCTGCCATGCCTTGCAGAAAACGTCTTCGATTCATATTCGATCCCGGTCCTCGGACGGACGGTGAAGCTGCGATCATTGTTCCTGGCGGCGCAGAGATTCGGGGAGCGCGGTCCAGGCCAACTCCGTTAATGTATACAAAGTCGTATGCGTATGTCGAGCCGGGAAATCGCAGGCCGTCGGCTAAAATGGCACATGCACCGCGTGTCTGTCGCCGCGCTGCTGAGCGTGGCGGCCATTCTTTTCCCGGGCGCAGCTACCACCGCGCCGGCCCAGAATATCCCACCGTTCCGGATGCCAGCTTCCACTGAGAACGCACCGCAAGAGGCCGGGGCAGCGGATGCGCAGGCGGAGCTGCGAACCGGAAGCGAGCTTACCCGACAGGGATTTCTGCAGCAGGCTATTCCGGATCTGCTGGCCGCGCAGCGCGCCGGCCTGGATCCCTATGCAGCAGGGGTCAACCTGGGCATCTGCTACCTGGGCACGGAACAATACCAGCAGGCCATTTCGGCTCTCCAGCAGCTGGATACTCCCGTCTGGCGAACGGCGACCGTAGATAACCTCCTGAGCCAGGCATACATTGCCAATGGTCAACCGGAGGAAGCCTTCCAGGCATTCCTTCGAGCTGCCGCCTTCGACCCGAAGGACGAAAAACTCTACGATTACCTGGCCGACGCGTGTACGGATCGCAAGGAGTACGAGCTGGGTCTACGGATCGTCAACCGCGGATTGACGCAGTTGCCCCAGTCCGCGCGCCTCCATTACGAGAAGGCCGTATTCCTTGCCGAGCTCGGCAGTTTTGGCCGGGCGCGGCCGGAATTCGATCGCGCCGCGCAGCTTGCGCCCGGCAGCTACATAGGGTACCTCGCGCAGGTGCAGGAGGACCTCTACGAAGGCGAGTTGTCAGCCGCCGACAAGGTTTTGCATCAGGCAATTCAGTCCGGGCATCGCGATTACCGCATCCTCTCGCTCCTGGGGACCGTGCTGCTCCACGAGGGAGTCGTACCGGGGCAGCCTGGGTTCGCCGAAGCCCAGGCTGCCCTGGAGGAGTCTGCCCGCGAGCGGCCGAACTATCCCTCTACCCAGATTGCGCTGGGCAGAATCTTCCTGATTCAGGGGGATGCGCGGCGGGCCGTGACACACCTGGAAATTAGCCGGCGCCTGCAGCCCGAGAACCCCGCCGTATATGCCAGTCTGGCTGACGCGTATGAAATGCTGGGCGATCGCGCCAGGTCGCGCGCCCTGCGGGGGCAGATGGGCCGACTTCTGGCGGAAGAGCAGAGAAAACCTTCACCGGAGGACACAGAGCCGCATCGCTGAGGGGTTTCCTGGGCTGACCTGGCGTCAGCTGCCGCGGGAGAAAAATTCCGCCCTTGACAATGCATACAATTTGAAATACAACATAAAACTCACAACATGCTGCCAAGACCCTCCCCGTGTTTTAACCGGGTCTTGAGCCACGAAATCGGGCAAAGCTTCAGATCCTGGGAACCATGCATCGGCGGGCTTCACTGAGGAAATTCCCCGGACTGGTAAACGTTTTACAACTTCAGGAGGGCAGTGAAATGATGACCCGGGGCTGGGAGCGAATACTCCTCATCGCTATCGCGTTTTTGGCTGTTTCGACGTTGCTGAGCCCCTGGGCGCTGGCCCAGGAAGGCACACAGGGGAAAGTCGTTGTCACGGTGGAAGACCCATCCGGTGCGGTCGTACCGCAGGCCACACTGAAACTGGTCGAGCACGGAACGAACAACACCTTTGTGGGGCGCACGAATGGCAGCGGCGGCTACACTTTCGTGAACCTGCCCATCGGCACCTACACGCTCACGATCGGTCATTCCGGGTACACCACGAAGGTCTATTCCGCGGTCCTTGTCCAGTCGTCCCAGGTTACCAGCGTTACCGCGCCGCTCGCGGTGGGCGCAGCCACGCAAACGGTGGTCGTCTCGGCGCAGGCTGCTCCGGTGCTCCAGACCACCTCCAATCAAATCAGCTCGGTCATCGATGTGAAGCAGATCCAGGATCTGCCCCTCAACGGCCGCAATCTTAATAATCTGGCGTCCATCGTGCCCGGATACAGCGGGCAGAACGGTCAGGGCACGTTCAACGGGCTGCCCATCATGGACCAGGGCAGCAACATGGACGGCATGGTCGGCAACACCAGCCGCATGAAGTTCGACTCGTCCGCGCCGGCTGTGGAGCCGCGCCTCGAAGACATCGAACAGATGAGCGTGCAGACGGACCAGCTGGGCCTGAACTCGGGCTTCGGGCAGGCGACCACCCAGGTCACTTTCGTCTCCAAGCGCGGAACCAATCAGTTCCACGGGCTGGCCTATGAGGATTTCCGCAATGACGGCCTGGACGCCAATAGCTGGCTGAACGACGCGCTTGGAAATCGCAAGGGCAAGTACATCGAGAATGCCTTCGGCGTGAGCGTAGGCGGCCCCATTCTGCACAACAAGCTCTTCTTCTTCGGGACCTATGCCGAGCAGAAGATTCCCGGCAGCTATCTCACAACCAACTATGTCTTCACAGGTGCTGCCCAGTCCGGCAACTTCACCTACACCGGAACGGATGGCGCAGCCCATACGGCCAATCTTTTAACCATTGCACAAAACAGCGGCCTGAATATCCCGTCTGCGGTCAATGCGGAGGTTGCCAAGCAGTTCTCGACGATCAACTCTGCCCTCAGCAGCGGACACCTTGCCGGGACGTCCGATCCCAACGTGCAGGAGCTTGGCTGGAATAACCCCTCGCCGCAGACCGAATATTTCCCGGTGGCCCGGCTCGACTACAACCTGTCGCAGAAGGCAAAAATGTACCTGTCGTGGATGATGTCGCAGTACGATCAGCCTGGCACGACAGCGCCGACCTTCCCCGGCTCCGCCTTTGCCGACCAGACGGCCGGCAATCAGACCAGAAACTTCACCGGTACCTATGGTTTCGATTACATCTTTTCGCCAGATCTGATTAACCAGCTCAAGGTCGGCTATCTCTACGACTCAACCAAGTATGCTTATAACGCGGCGCCGCTGTATGTGACTCAGCCGACCGTGAACTGGAACTATCCGGGGTTCACCAGCACCGCGATGTCCGGCCAGTCCTATCAATTGCCGATCGACACGTACTACCCCATTTGGGACTTTTCCGACTCTATGACGCTGCAGCGCGGAAAGCACACCTTCGACTACGGCGTTTCCTGGTATAAAGAGCAGGATCACTACTGGAATGCGCCGGGAGGGTTTTATAACTACAACTTTGGCCTGGCGAACGGCGATCCGGCCATTAACGCGTTTACGAATACCGGATCGGATACGCTTCCCGATGCGACCAACGCCGAACTGTCAAAGGCGGATGCGCTGTATGCGATCCTGACGGCCAGGCTCAGCGGCGTCAACGGAGAAAATGCTTATAACATCAAAACGGGGCAATACAGTCCTACCGGCAAGATGAGCGAATATCCGCTGGACGAGGTGTCCTCGGCGTGGAGTCTGTTCGCGGAGGATTCCTGGCGGGTGACTCCAACACTTACCCTCAACTACGGTCTGCGCTGGGATATCTTCGGCCCCGAGAAGGATCTGACCGGCCAGTACCATTCCGCGGATCAGGCGGCCATCTACGGCCCCACAGCGGTCGGCCAGTTGTTCCAGCCCGGCACGCTCAACGGCGAAGCGAATCCTGAGATTGCCGTTCACACGCAGCCGTATCAGCCGTGGAGAGTGACGCCGCAGCCTGCGTTCGGTTTTGCGTGGAACCCGAGAGTGGACAGCGGTCCGTTGGCGGGACTTCTTGGCGGCAACAAGACAGTGATTCGCGGCGGATATGCGCTGCGCCGCTTCACGGAGCCGTACCAGTACTTCTGGGACTTTGGCACGGACTATGGGCAGTTCTACTATCAGCAATTCAACCTGCTGGCGAACAATACCGGACAGCCGGGAACCTTTGCACCGGGCAGCCTTTCGCTCGGCGACACGCTGCCGGCGCCCATTCTGTCCCCGGCAGCGTACCAGGCAACCGCGCCCGAGTCGGAGTTCACGTATACGGGCGGGCCTGGGGTCAATGGCATCCAGCCCAACCTTAACGAACCCGAGTCCGAATCTTGGAACTTCGGAATTCAGCGCGGCTTCGGCCATTCGATGGCGCTGGAAGTTCGCTATAACGGCAATCACACCCTGCATCAGTGGATTGCCATCGATCCGAACGAAATCAATATCTTCGAAAACAAATTCCTGACGGACTTCAAGAACGCTCAGGCGAACCTGGCTGCGTCGGGAGGGACTTCCTTCTCGCCCAGTTACGGCAATCCGACACCGATTATCAATGCCGCCTTCGGGCCATCCGACACCGGCGATTACACGAATACTCAGTTCATCAATTACCTGAACACGGGCCAGGCGGGATCGTTTGCCAGCGTGCTCGCAGGCATCAACGGCACGGTGCCGTACTTCTGCAATCTCGTCGGCAGCGGCTTTGCGCCGTGCGCCACGAACGCCGGCTATACGGGCGGGGGCGCTGGTTACCCGATTAACTTCTTCCAGGCCAATCCCTACACCGGAGGGAGTTCATCCGGAGAGCTGGTTTCAGAAGGCTACTCGAGCTACGACGGCCTCCAGGTCGATCTTCGCCAGGCCTCGTGGCATGGCCTGGAATACGACGCAAACTACACCTGGAGCCACAGCCTCGGCGTTCAGTCCGGCAATCAGTGGACCGGCGCTTTCAACGCTTTCACTCTGCGCAATCTCAGGCAGAGCTACGGGCCCACGATCTTCGATATCCAGAATACCTTCCACGGCAGCGGCACCTACGACATTCCGGTCGGGCATGGGCGCAGGTACCTGGCCCACAACCGCGCGCTGGACGCCGTTCTGGGCGGATACACGGTAGGAACGATCGTGACGTGGCAGGGCGGCGCACCGTCGTACGTTGCGGGGCAGTACAGCACTTTCAATGACTACGGCGATGGCGGCATCCAGCTGCATGGAGTGACCCCCAGCCAGCTACAGAGCTCCATCGGTGTGCGCCAGATACCGGGCCAGCCATACGCAAATTTCCTCGACTCGAAATATCTGGTCAGCACCTCAGGCGGAGGCGCGAACGCCAACTATCTCACGCCGAACATCACGCCTGGTACTTTCGGTCAGATCACCTACCTTCACGCACCAAGGCAGTTCTTCCAGGATATGGAGCTGACCAAGATGTTCCCGATCCACGAAGCGATGAACTTCACCCTCCAGGCTTCGTTCATCAATGTGTGGAACCATCCGGTCTTCGGAAACTCGGACGGCTTCGGACCTTACGTGCCCGGCTCACCCAACGCATCCTTCGATTCGGGACTCCAGGATTTCAGCTTCGGGGAGGGAAGTCCGACAAACGAGGGAAGCGGTTTGGGTCGCCAGATCGAGCTACGCGGGAACTTCCGATTCTAGTTGTCACCCTCCGGCGCCGGATGATCCACAGCCATCCGGCGTGATCGTCGCCTGCCGCGAACGCAGGCCTGTTGTGCGCAGGTGTAGTTCTTCAGATATCACGAGGAGCAGTTGAACCCATCCAGCGGTAAGGCGGTATTGGTCCCGTCGGAAGATCAACTCAGCCGCGGATTGCGGCGAATCGTGTCTCGGCGGCTTCCGCTTCTCTTTGTCTGCGCAGCGGTGGCGGTGTCGATTTTGTACTGTTCGCCGACTGCCGCGGGACAGAGAAACTCCCGCCACCCGGTCGCAACTCCGGGACCGATGCTGGATGAGGGCATCGTCAACCTGAATACCCCGCAATTCACCCTGCGGCTGGTGCGGTCGTCGCAGACGGCGGCCGGGCTGCTGCCGAAGAGCGGGGCAGGGTTCGACTTCACTCCGGGCGACCTTCTCAGCGAGCGCTCGCAAAACGGCTACTACCACCTTGGCGATCTCGACCTGCGCGTGCGCACAGGGGATTCCGGCCCGTGGCAGGATTATTCCACCGCGCTCGATCGCCATCCGGTAACCGCGCTGCCCGCTTCGGAAGGCACGCTCGCCGCGGCGGACCTTGCGCCGACTCTGCCGGCAGACATTCCGCTGCGGATCGTTCGCACGTGGGCGCTCAACCGGGGTCAGCTGATCCTGAGCTTTACGCTCACGAACAGGACGAAGGAGCCTGTAGAGATCGGATCGCTCGGCATACCAATGATTTTCGACAATATCCTGACGGGCCGAACGCTGCCGGAGGCGCACGCCATCTGCAGCTTCTACGATCCGTACATCGGCGAGGACGCCGGTTACCTGCAGGTGACGCGGCTGAGCGGCCATGGGCCCGCGCTGCTGGTGGTGCCGGACGGACACACACCTTTCGAAGCCTGGAATCCAATCCTGAGCGAATGGCACGGCCGCCTGCAGATGGCGCATGATCCCACCCCCCGGGGGATCACATTTGAAGGCTTCTACGAATGGATGGTGTACAGCGCGGCGTACCAGCAAAATGAGTGGAAGAACGCGCGGCCCTGGAACCCGGCGACCAGCCTCACTCTGGAGCCGGGCGAGTCACGAACCGTTGCACTGCGCTTCCTGCTCTCCGACTCGATTCCGGATATCGAAAAAACACTGGCTGCCAACAACAGGCCGGTTGCGGTGGGCGTTCCAGGTTACGTTCTGCCGATGGATATGGAGGGCCACCTTTACCTGAAGTATTCCAGGCGGGTGCGCTCGATCACGATGGAGCCCGCGGGGGCGATGGCTATCCATAAGGCGCGGAAGACGCCGGGCGGCTGGCAGGATTACGTTCTGCGGGGCAAGAGCTGGGGACGCGTTCGGCTGACCATTACATACCGCGACGGACTTCGGCAGACGGTGAGTTATCGCGCGATCAAGCCGGAAGGGCAGGCGGTCGCCGACTTTGGGCATTTTCTGACCACCACGCAGTGGTTCACAGACAGTCAGGACCCTTTCCACCGCGCACCTTCCGCCATCACGTATGACGATCAGGCGCACCGGCAGGTGACACAGGAAGGGCGAGTGTGGATCGCCGGCCTGAGCGACGAGGCCGGGGCCGGGTCATGGCTGGGGCTCGCGATGAAGGAGTACATCGAGCCGAATGCGGACGAGGTTGCGAAGCTCGAGCAGTTCGTTGACGGAGTGCTCTGGGGACAGATCCAGTACAAGGACGGGCCGGAAAAATATGGGGTGCGCAAGAGCCTGTTCTATTACCAGCCGGATCGGCTCCCTGCCGGATATTACAGCACCCGGTACAACTGGAATACGTGGGCGGCGTGGAACCAGAAAGCCTCGCAGGCGGTGGACCGTTCGTTTAACTATCCCCATGTGGCGGCCGCGTACTGGGTGATGTACCAACTGGCGCGCAATCATCCGGGGCTGGTGACCGATCGTCCGTGGCAGTGGTATTTGAATCAGGCGTACCAGACGACGATGGCCATGATGCGGTTTGCGCCTTACTACGCGCAGTTTGGACAGATGGAGGGAGATGTCTTCGTGTACATCCTCGAGGATCTGCAGCGCGAAGGAATGACCGCCGAAGCCAGCCAGCTAAAGGCCGCCATGTATCGGCGGGCCGAGCACTGGAGCCACCAGCAGTATCCCTTTGCCAGCGAGATGCCGTGGGATTCAACGGGACAGGAAGAGGTTTATGCATGGACGAATTACTTCGGGTTCCCCGCGCAGGCGCAGACCACGATCGACGCCATTCAGGGCTACGACCCCACCATTCCGAGCTGGGGCTATAACGGCAGCGCGCGGCGGTACTGGGACTTTCTCTTCGCGGGCAAAATTCAGCGGCTGGAGCGCCAGCTCCACCACTACGGATCGGGCATCAATGCGATACCGCTGCTGGCCTTCTACCGAGGCCATCCGGACGATCTGTATCTTCTGCGCGTGGGGTACGGCGGAACAATGGGCGAACTGACCGATATCCGTAAGGATGGCTTTGCCTCAGCGGCGTTCCATGCGTTCCCGGATATGCTGGCCCTCGACCCGTACTCCGGCGATTATGGGCCCGGCTTCTTTGGCTACGCGCTCAATACCGCAACGTATGTGGTGGACGATCCAGCGCTGGGCTGGATCTGCTTCGGCGGCAACCTTCGGAAGGAGGGGGGAGGGATTCAGGTTGAGCCGCGGGACGCCTATCGGGCGCGGCTGTATATCGCGCCGGCTGGCCTGTGGATCACGCTGGACTCCGGGCATATTCGCAAGGCCGTTTACAATGCGCATACCGGCGTTGTACACATTAGCCTGGATCAGGCGACCGGCATTACCCCGGTGGCCCGGCTTCGGATTGCGCAGCCGGCCCAGATTCCGAATGTCGGCGTTTATGAGCCGGTTGAGCAGTTCCGCCGTCAACGGGGCGCCTGGGTTGTTCCGCTCGGCTCTGGCGCCACGGAAGTGGTTCTGAAGGCGACACCAGTACATTGATCGTATGAATTGCGTGGTTCAACCATGATCGGCGGTCGCCTGGCTGGGAAGCTCTCGCTGATCGGCTGCGCCGCTCTTCTGAGCACTCTCGGAGTGAGGGCGCAAGCGCACAGCGCGGCGGCTTCAGCCGACGCTGAGGTACACCGGGGCGTCCAGCTTGTGGAAACCGGCCGCTGTACTGAGGCTCTGGCGCTGATCGAGCGCGGTTTGCCGGGGGTAAGGGATAAGGCTCTGCGCTATCAGGGGCAGATGGCGGCGATGCGCTGCGCGATGGCCACAGGGGATGAGCAGGTTGCGGCGGACAACCTCTTCCTCATGGAGCGCGAGAGTCCGGGAAATCCGGACATCCTGTACTGGGAGACCCACACTTTTTCCGAGATGGCGCAGCGCGCGGCGCAGGAACTGGTGGGCAAATACCCTGACTCCTACCAGGCGCAGCGTCTGCAGGCGGAAAGCCTCGAATCCCAGGGCAAAGAAGAAAAGGCCGCCGCAATCTATCACACGATATTGGAGAAGCATCCGCATCTGGCCGGAATCCATTACCGGCTCGGGCAGATCGCGCTCGATGAGGCGGGCGATTCGGGTTCGACCGATGCGGCGAAGGAAGAATTCGAGAAAGAGCTTGCTGTTGATCCCACAAACGCCTCCGCGGAGTTCATCCTGGGAGAGCTGGCTCGCCGCAAGGCCGACTGGCCGGTGGCTGTGCGGCACTTCTCACGTGCCGCGCATCTGGACGCAGGCTTCTCGGAAGCTTATCTGGCGCTGGGGATGTCACTGGCTGCGGAGGGAAAATACGCAGAGGCCAAGCCGCCGCTGGAGCACTATGTGAAGCTCGAGCCGGACGATCCCGCCGGCCACTACCAGCTCGCCATCGCGGACGCGCGAACCGGCGACCAGGCAGGCGCGCAAAAGCAGATGGCCTTGCAGGCACAAGCCGCCGCCCGCAACCATTCCAGCGACACCACGCAAGGGCATGCAGTACAGCCATGAGGGTTTGCCCGCAAAGGCGAAATTTATTTGAAAGCGCTGGTTCCGCCTGATGTCACAAAGCCGGCACCGAAACCCGCATATTTTGTCACGGAGGGAATTTCTGGCGGCAGCCGGAAGTTCCGCATTGGGACTGGCCGGACCCTCGCTGGCACGGGCGCTGGACACATCGGCGTCAGGACCGTTTTTTCACGCGATACCCGCGGCACAAAGCGGAATTGAGTGGCGGCACACGGCAGGACTTTCGCCGAAGATGTACCTTCCTGAGACCGTCGGCGCGGGATGCGCGTTCGTCGACTACGACAACGACGGCTGGATGGATATCTACCTGGTGAACAGCGGGCCTTGCGATTTCTACCGGCCTTCAACGCCGCTCCGCAACGCACTCTACAGAAACAATCGAGACGGCACCTTTACCGACGTGACAGAGAAGGCCGGGGTCCAGGGGAATGCCTACGGCATGGGGGTCGCTGTGGGCGACTACGACGGCGATGGTCTGCCGGACCTTTACGTGACGCAATACCCTCACAGCATCCTGTACCACAACAATGGCGACGGGACCTTTACGGACGTGACGGCCAAAGCCGGTATGGCGGCTGCCGGCTGGGGTACGAGCGCGGTCTGGTTCGACTACGACAACGACGGCCGCCTCGACCTGTTCGTCTGCCGCATGGCGGATTTCGACAAGGAAAAGAACGTCTGGTGCGGCGGGCAAGGTCCCGGGCAGCGGTACTACTGCAAACCGAACGTCTACAAGCCAATGCCGAACTGGCTCTTTCACAACAATGGCGACGGGACCTTTACCGACGTCAGCCGAGAATCCGGCATTGCCGCATCGCTGAACAAGGCCTGGGGCGTGGTGGCGGCCGATCTGAACAACGACGGACGCATGGATCTTTTCGTAGGCAGCGATACGGCTCCCAATCCACTGTTCATCAACCAGGGCGGCGGACGATTCATCGACAACGGGCTGCTTGCGGGAGTTGGCTACAATTCGTTTGGCGTGGCCCGATCGGGCATGGGCGTGGATTCGGCGGATTATGACCAGGATGGGTGGATGGACCTGTTTGTCGCGAATGTCGATCATGAGGTGTACTCGCTCTACCACAACAACCGCAATGGCACCTTCAACGATGTTTCGATGCGCACGCCAATCGGACTCACCACCCTGATGATGAGCGGTTGGGGTTTGAAGTTTTTCGATTTCAACAACGATGGCTATATCGATCTGGTGATTGCCAACGGACACCCGGATCTGACGATCCACAAACATCACCCCGATCTCCATTATTACGAGCCGATGCTGCTGTTCGAACAGAATGGGGGAGTGTGGAAGAACGTAAGCGAACAGGCCGGACCGGCGTTTGCGCAGCATATCGCCGGCCGCGGACTGGCGCTGGGCGACTTCGACAACGATGGCGCTGTCGACATTCTTGTCTCCACGAACAACGGAGCGCCGCTGCTGCTGCGAAATCTGGCCGGGGGGCAGAACCACTGGCTGGGCCTTCGCCTGGTCGGGACCAAATCGAACATCGATGCCGTGGGCGCCAAAGTTTCATGGCAAAGCGGCAGCCTGAAGCGCCACCTCAGCAAAGTCGGCGGAGGGAGTTATCTTTCCTCGCACGATCCGCGCATGGTCCTTGGTCTCGGTCCGAATCGACACGTCGACTGGATTGAGATCCAGTGGCCCGCGCCCAGTGGCGGCACTCAGCGATTCACCAATCCTCCCGTCGACCGCTACATCACCGTGGTCGAGGGCCAGACCAGCTGGAAATGAGGCTGGATCCGGGGATGCCACAGGCAATGCCCGGCAATCCCGGGCAGGTAGCCGCAGGCCGATGCAGGAAGAGCGCCACACGGGTCGGGCACGCGCGAGAAAGTGCGTCCCGATCACATCAGTTCACGCGGTCGTTCCGCCTGTGCCAGGGGGTACAATCCGTTCAGAACGCCTCGGGATAACAAGCGCATGCCAGTTCACGCATCCACCGGCAAAGAAACTGGACGATCCAAAGCCGGCCATGGCAACAGCCTGCGAAAAGCCTTCCACGAGATTCGCGAACTGATCGTACACGGACGACTCTCTCCCGGATCCTGGATTGTGGAAGCGGACCTGGCTCGGCATCTCTCCATGAGCCGCACCCCGGTTCGCAGCGCGCTGCATCTTCTACAGCGAGAAGGATACGTGATTGAGCACACGAACGTGCGCAAATCGCGGATGGTGGTCGCGCCTCTGACAAAGGAAGACGCCGGTGAGTTGTATCTCGTGATCGGTCACGTCGAAGGCCTCGCGGGAAGGCGCACGGCCATGCTCCCGAAAGATCGCCGGACGGAGATCGCCTTGCGGCTCAAAGGTCTCAATCAGCAACTGCGGGACATTCTGCAGGCGAAGGTGCCTGGCGAGGGTGGCATATTCGACATCGACCGCAGCTTTCACCGCACCATCGTCGAATCAGGAGCGGGACCGCGTCTGCTGACGTTGCACAAGTCCATCGAGCCGCAGGCGGAGCGCTACTGGCGTCTTTACGCCAGCTCGATTATCAACGATCTCCACCTTTCGGTGAGCGAGCACGATGAAATTATCGCCGCCGTTGTGGCGGGCGATCCCGACGGGGTCGAGCGGGCTCTGCAGACCAACTGGCAGAACGGCTGCGCTCGTCTCGCCCGCGTCATCGACATTTTTGGCGAAAGAGGGAGTTGGTAAGCTGCTGTTCCGCCGCTGTAGCCATCGGAACTCCCGAACCGATAGCTCCGCGCACTTTTTCGCAGGCGCGAGGAGCTGGACTTCCAGTATTCGCGATTGCTCGCCTGTTGCAATTGGGCTGAAGGCAGAATGGGGGCACACGATAGAACAAATCCCGACAAATCGATAAATTTAATTTGCACGACCTGCTTCCAGACCACCGCATCCAAAGGCATCGCCATGGTGTGCGCGAGATGAGCTTGCCCCCGAAGAACGTACTCCATATAGCGCTCTGAGAAGATATCGAAGGAGCGGAGAAGATGGAGGGAATACCGAGGAAGGCATACACGTAAGAGTTCAAGCTTGAGGCAGTTCGTCTGGTGGAGTCCGGTCAGAGCATAGCGTCTGCGGCGCGGACGTTGGGCATCATCGAACAGACATTGCGGAACTGGATTCATGCTCACGAGGCTGGCAAGCTGACGGCTGTCGGGCGTGGATCGAAGCTGACAGCTGAGCAGGTCGAGATTCGGCAGCTGCGGGCAGAGTTGGCGCGCGTAAAGATGGAGCGCGACATATTGGGAAAAGCAGCGGCGTACTTCTCGCGAGGCCAGAAATGAAATACGCCCATATCGAACGCAATCGTCATCTCTGGCCGGGTTCGTTTGCAGTGCGAGGTGCTGGGAGTCAGCTTCACGGGCTATCACCAGCATCATTTGCGTCGCCGGAAGATTGCTCGTCGCCGTCACATGACGGATGCGGCTTTGCTGGTTCACATTCGAGCGATTCATGCCGAGTTGCGTGGCGCCTATGGATGGCCGCGGATGTGGCGGGAGCTTCGCCGTCGTGGCGTGCGCGTGGGCAAGGAGCGCGTGCGTCTGCTGATGCGGCGGCATGCGATTCAGGCACGCGGCAAACGGAAGTTTCGCGTGACGACGACCGACAGCAACCACAAGTTGCCGATTGCGCCGAATCTGCTCAACGGCAACTTTACTGTCGACAGGCCCAATGCGGCCTGGACAGGAGATGTGACCTATATCGCGACGGAGGAAGGCTGGCTGTACCTGGCCGTAGTGATGGATCTGTTCAGCCGGCGCATCGTGGGCTGGTCGATGAAGACGACAATCGACCGCGGCCTGGTGATCGATGCGCTGGAGATGGCCTGTCTGGGGCGGCGTCCTGGGGGCAGAGAGGCGATCTTCCATAGTGATCGTGGCAGCCAGTATGCCTCAGAGGATTTTGGCGAAGTGATGAAGCTGTACGGACTGATTCCTTCGATGAGCCGAAAGGCGAACTGCTGGGATAATGCAGTGACCGAAACGTTGTTCGGATCCCTGAAGGTAGAACGCC
>DAHUYD010000116.1 GCA_027315385.1 Acidobacterium sp. | reverse complement strand
CCGCGTTGAGCTGGGAGAGTTCCTTCAGAAACGCCTTGATGCACACCGTGCAGATGGCAGTCAGGCGGATACGCTCGGTCTCCAGCCCGCCTTGCTTCATGCGCACGGTGAGCTGGTCAATGCGGCTGGCGAGGCGGTCGTAGGCTCCGCGATAAGGGCAGTCGGAGCCGCAGGCGGCAATCAGGATGCCGTCGATGCCCTGGCTCCAGGAGCGAAGGTAAAAGTCCTCAGGAAACAGCGCCGGGGAAGGGACGCGGAGGATATAGGTGTTAGCGCCGTATTCCTGGTGGGCTTTGCCGACGGCATCCGCGCCGGGATAGGCGCAGCGCTCGGTAGCCAGCACCAGAATCTTCGGAATGAACGACCGGTTTTCCACGAAACACCTCGTCGCAGCAGGTGAACGGCAGATGAGCGATTGCTCTGTGCCGGCTTACTTTTTGCGCCGCACGAAAAGGCGGTCATGGCCCTCGGCTTCCACAATGCCCAGAAACTCGTGGCCCACCTTGCCCGCCCATGCGGAAATGTCTTTGCGCGAGCCCTTATCGTTGGACTTGATCTCGACGATTTGCCCGACCTTCACCGCGCCGACGCCTTTTTTGGCTTCGAGCAGGGGGCCGGGGCAGGCGGTGCCGCGCGCGTCGATTACCTTGTCGGCGGCGATGGATTCCAATGCTTCGATCATGAGTTCCTCCCGGGGAGCGGTTGTGGTTGCGGGCCGTGCGGCGGCCACGCAGGTTGAATGTTGACGGTGCGCCGGCCGCGCCGCGAAGATCCGGCAGCCTGAGCGGTGCTGCGCTGCCGGCCGTCCAGCAGCGTGGCGCGGATGAGCATCACGGCCTCGATGAAGCGGGGATCGGCGATGCGGTAGTAGACGTTCTGGGCGCGCTTCTCCGCCACCACCGCGCCGCGATCGCGCATGAGGCGCAGGTGCTGCGAGGCGTTGGCGATGGAGACGCCGGCGTAATCGGCGACTTCAGTGACGGTTTTGGGTTCGCCATGGAGAGCGCAGAAGATGCGCATGCGGGTGGCGTGAGCGAGGATGGCGAAGAAGTCGCCCAGCAATTCGCAGGCTGCGTCGCTCATGGGGTATTTCATCGGATCGGCTCAGCGCGGTGGCTGCGAAATTGCGAAATTGCGCAAGCACCGACACGTCAGTGTCAGGCAGACGGGTATCCCCGTCAGTGACCGCAGTCACAACTGTTTGGCGAAGCGGGAGCCACGCTTCGTGGTCCCGCGGGGGCAAGCCTGATTCGGCAGTTGCCCCCGGAGGGTGGATCGTTTCTCGACGAAACAATCAAATGGATAAGGCTTATCGCGAATACTCCTGCTGTTGAGAGCGATCAATCCGGCGCAATCAATCGCCGGCGCTTGACACCCGGCAAAGGCAGGCCGTATACGGAGTGGGCAGCACCTTTCCGACATGTCCCTTGCAATGGAAATCATCGCCGATGACGGCAATTTGTGCGGAGAAGGTCCGCTGTGGGACGAACAGGCGCGAACGCTGTACTGGACCGACATCACCGGCCGGCGATTCTATCGCTATCTTCGGGACGAGCGCCGGCGTGAATTGCTGAGCGATGACTTTGCGGTGGGAGGTTTTTGCCAGCAGCAGGGTGGCGGATTTCTGGTGACCAGCGCGCAGGGCATCTGGCTGTGGCAGCCCGGGCAAACGGGGACGTTGCTGGCGACCGAGGCGGACGGGCGGGAGTGCGTGATGAACGACTGCGCCGCCGATCCGGAAGGACGGGTGTATTCGGGATCGTTTCATCTGGATGAGAACGGGAACTCGGCGCCCAGCTTCCTGTTCCGCATCGATACGGACGGCTCGGTTCACGTAGCCGATGAGGGGATTCTGTTCTCGAACGGGCTGGCGTTTTCGCCGGATGCGAGGGTTCTGTACTTCGCCGACACGGTTGCACGGTGTATCTACCGGTACGACTGGCGGCGGAAGGATGGCCAACTGAGCAATCGGCGGGTGCTGGTCACACTGGATTCGGCGGAGGGCGTGCCGGACGGCCTGGCAGTGGATGCGGAGGGCTTTGTGTGGTGCGCGCACTGGTTTGGGGGATGCGTGACCCGCTATGATCCGGACGGAAAGCGGGAGCGGAAGGTGATGGTCCCCGCCAGGCAGTCGTCCTCTCTCGTTTTTGGCGGACCTGAGCTGGATGAGATTTATGTCACATCGGCGGGGAAGCCTGATTCTCTGGTGCTCGCGCCGGCGGGATACGATCCGTCGCAGGTGTACTCCGGCGGTCCGCTGTACCGTTTTCGGTGCGGGATTCGCGGACAGCTGAAATATCGCTCCCGAATATCGAATCCGTCGACGGCCGCGATCGGCGAGAAGAGCGGCAACAGCGGAAAGGACGCATGAAACAAACCTGGCGCTGGTTCGGACCGGAGGATCCGGTTCCACTGCACTACGCGGCTCAGGCGGGTGCAACCGGAATTGTATCGGCACTGCATCATCTGTATCGCGGAGAGGCGTGGCCGGAAGAAGAGGTATTGCGGCGGCGCGACGCCATTGCCGCGGCGGGACTGGAGTGGTCGGTGGTGGAGAGCATTCCGATGCACAACTCCATCAAGCTGCGGACGGGGCCATGCCGGGGTGCTATCGATGCGTGGATCGATTCGATGGCGGCGGTTGCGCGCGCCGGAATCAAGACCATCTGCTACAACTTTATGCCGGTGGTGGACTGGGTGAGGACCGATATTGCCTGGCGTCTGCCATCGACGGGCTATGCGGTTCGCTTCGACGCTGTGGACTTCGCGGCCTACGAGCTGTTCATCCTGAAGAGGCGCAACGCCGAGCGGGACTACTCTGCCGACAGGATTGAGGCAGCGCGGAGGCGGTTCGAGGCGATGGCCGAGGCGGATATCGAGCGTCTGGAGCGCACGCTGATTGCGGGGCTTTCCGCCTCCGAATCCTCTTACGATCGGGAGTCGATGCGGGCGGCGATTGCGGCGTATGACGGCATGACCGCCGAGGACCTTCGCGCGTCTCTGCTGGCCTTTCTGGGGGAAGTGGGGCCGGTGGCCGAGGAACTGGGGATTCGGCTGGCGATTCATCCTGACGATCCTCCGTGGCCGCTGTATGGCCTGCCGCGGATTGTGTCGACAGCGGATGACCTGCGGAAGATATTGAGCGGTTACGATTCGCCGGTGAACGGGATCACTTTTTGCGCGGGCTCGCTCGGCTCACGCGAGGATAACGACCTTGTTGGGATGGCTCGCGCTTTTGGCTCGCGTATTCACTTTCTGCATCTGCGACAGGTGCGGCGCGAAGCGGACGGGTCGTTCCACGAAGCGGAGCACCTTGCGGGCAGCTCGGATATGCTCGGCATCCTTCGGGTGATGCTGGAGGAGGAGAGACGGCGTGCAGATTCCGGGCGGGCGGACTGGGAGATTCCGATGCGGCCGGACCATGGGCATCTGCTGGGAGACGATGCCGGCAAGGGGGGGAACGCGGGGTACTCGTTTGTGGGGCGGCTGAAGGGGCTGGCGGAGCTGCGCGGCGCGATTCAGGGACTACAGTCGGCTCTTCCGGAGCTGCGCACTTCGGAACTGAAGGTCGAAGAGAGGCACATACGATGAACGAGTTCAGCGGCAAAGCTGCTCTGGTGGCGGGAACTACGGGAATAGGGCGAGCGATTGCGCTGCGGCTGGCGAGCGGTGGAGCGCGAACGATGGCCTGCGGCATCGACGCGAAAGCGAACGCGGCGCTCTATGCCGAGGCTGCGGCTCGATCGTTGCAGATTGAGGTTGAGTTCTGCGATGTGGCACAGCCGGCATCGGTGGACCGCGTTGTGGCTGCCGCGACCGAGCGGCTGGGCGGCATCGATATTCTGGTGAACGCCGCGGCGATTCATCCTTTCGGAAATGTTCTGGAAACCGACCCCGAGACGTGGAACCGCTGCATGGCAATCAACGTTGGCGGCGTTTACCTGCTCGCGCGCGCGGCGATTCCGGCGATGAAGAAGCGGGGCGGGGGCAGCATCATCAATCTGGCCTCGGTGCAGGGATACGCCTGCCAGACCGGCGTGGCCGCGTACGCCACGTCGAAGGGGGCGATACTGAGCCTGACCCGTGCGCTGGCGCTGGACCACGCGGCGGATGGGATTCGCGTGAACTCCATCAGCCCGGGGTCGGTCGGCACCCCGATGCTGGCGACTTCTGCGGCGCATTTCGCGCCGGAACTTACAGTGGAAGCGGCCTTCGCCCGCTTCGGCGGGGCGCATCCGCTGGGACGCATCGGGACGCCGGAAGAGATCGCGGAAGTGGCGGCGTTCCTGGCGTCGGACAGGGCAGCGTTCTGCACGGGGGCGGATTATCTGGTGGATGGCGGGCTGCTCGCACGGCTTGGCGTGCAGTGATGGGCCGACGCCCGGAACCCGGGAAGCTTGAGCGCCCGGGAGCCATCATGGGGGCGCCCCTCGGAATGAGCCGATGAGTTCTCACCGAAATGTTCTTTTGGCGGCAAAACGAACATATTCTGGTATTCTTTTATCGGTGAAATGTTCCCGAAGAGCGCCCAGTCCGGCCTGAACAGCTCGTTTCCGGCGATTCCCGTCGCATGGCGGGACATGTGGAGGCCGGGGAATTCGATCCACGAGGCGCGGTTCCACAGTACCTTGAGTGCGGAGTGTTGGAGCTGCCGGCGATGAGAGTCCTTGCGGTGGATCTGGGAGGAACGCATGCCACCTGCGCCGCTGTCGAAGGCGGACGAATACTGGCCTCGGAGACGGTGAGCCTTCCCGAATCGCTGCCGCTGGCTGAAGCGCTTGAGGGGATTGCGGCTCCGTTGGGAAAGCTCCATGCTTGCAGTTCGGCGGAAGGGATCGGCTTCGGGTTCTGCGGGCTGGTCGACCCGAATCGGGCGCGCATCACGTCGACGAACGGAAAATACACCGACGCGGTGGATGTGGATCTGACGCAATGGGCGCGCGAGGAGTTCGGCCTGCCGCTTCGCCTGGAGAACGATGCCCGGCTGGCGCTGCTGGGAGAGTGGTATGCCGGCGCGGCGCGGGGAGAGACGGACGTGGTCATGTTTACGCTGGGCACCGGCATTGGCGGAGTGGCTATGATGGACGGCCGGTTGTTGCGCGGAAAGCACCAGCAAGCGGGCGTGCTGGGAGGACATACTCCGGTGACGCTGACGGGACGGCGCTGCACCTGCGGCGGGGTGGGATGCGCGGAATCGGAGGCTGCGGGGTGGTCGCTTCCACTGGTTGCGGAAGCGTGGCCGGGATTCTCCACGAGCGCGCTGGCCTCAGGGAAAATCGATTTCGAAAATGTGTTTGCCTGCGCGGCCCAGGGAGACGAGATCGCGCGGCAGATCCTCGATCATTGCCTGAAGGTGTGGGGAGCGGCGGCGGTGGCGGCCATTCACGCCTTCGACCCGGATTTGCTGGTGTACGGCGGAGGTGTGATGAAAAGCGCCGCTGTGATCCTTCCTTATTTGCAGGAATATGTTCGGCAGAACGCCTGGACGCCGTGGGGCACGGTTCGAATTGCTGCCGCGCAACTTGGCAACGATGCCGCGCTGATCGGTGCGACTCCCCTCTTCGAACAGGAGCTTCCCGTTGTACGATAGGTTTCCTTACATTCCGTCCGGGTCTCGCGAAGAGTGCTTCGATGGCTGGCCCGCGGTTGTTGCGCAGATCGGGCCGCGCGTCCGCCCGGGTTCGGTAACCGCGGTGGAGTGCTATCCCGGCGCCGCCATCGAGGAAATCCACCAGGCACTGAGAACGGGAGTGCCCGATGCCGAAATTGTCCGCACGCCGGATCTGTTCCGGCCGGCTGCGGCGATTGACGCTATGCTGGCGCCAGTGCTGGGCGACGATCCCGTGTTCGGGATGATGAACACGATTGAGATTGAGGATTTCTTCGATCCGCAGCTTCTCCATTCCGCGCGGGCGCGCTGCGCCAGCGGTTTGGAGCCGCTGGTGATTCTTGGGCCGGGAGCGACGCTTGTGTGTCCCGAGCCGCAGTTCCTGGTTTACGTCGATATGGCCCGGTGGGAATTGCAGCTGCGGCAAAGGCGGAACGAGATTGCGAATCTGGGAGCCGGGAATTTCGAAGAGCGCGCTTCGCTGAAATACAAGCGCGCATTTTTTGTGGACTGGCGGGCGGCGGACCGGCAGAAGGCACGGCTTCTGGGCAGGATCGATCTGCTGGTGGACTGCAACGAGCGGAAACGGCCCAGGGCGATTTGCGGGGAGGTATTCCGGCGCAGCCTGAAAGCTGCCGCGGCGCGTCCCTTTCGGGTAGTGCCGTTTTTCGATCCCGGACCGTGGGGTGGGCACTGGATGGAGCGCGTCTGCGGATTGCCGGAGGATGGGGCGCCCAACCACGCATGGTGTTTCGACTGCGTGCCGGAAGAAAACAGCCTGCTGCTCGGCTTTGGCGATTGCCGCGTGGAAATCCCCTCTCTGGACCTTGTCCTGTTCCAGCCTGAGGAGTTGCTGGGGACGAAGACTTACTCCCGGTTCGGGGCAGAGTTTCCCATTCGCTTCGATTTTCTGGACACGATCGGCGGGGGCAATCTCTCGCTTCAGGTGCATCCTCTCACGTCGTATATCCGCGAGCATTTCGGGATGGACTACACGCAGGACGAGAGCTATTACATGCTGGACGCGGAGCCGGATGCATGCGTTTATCTGGGACTGAAGGAGAATGTCGATCGCGAGGCGATGCTGCGCGACCTGGAAAGGGCACAAGAGGGAGACTTCGATTTTCCCGCGGAGAATTACGTGAATCGTTTTCCGGCGCGGCGGCACGACCATTTTCTGATCCCGGCAGGGACGATTCACTGCTCGGGAAAGAGCAGCATGGTACTGGAGATCAGCGCGACGCCCTACATTTTCACTTTTAAGCTGTGGGACTGGGGACGGCTCGGGCTGGACGGAAGGCCGAGGCCGATCCACCTGCGCCACGGCTACGCCAATATTCAGTGGAACCGGACCACGGACTGGGTCCGACGCTCACTGATCAACCGGGTAGAGCCGCTGGCAGAGGGCGAAGGATGGCGCGAAGAGCGCACCGGCCTGCACGCGCTGGAGTTCATTGAAACGCGGCGCCACTGGTTTACGGGGCGGGTGCCCCACGACACGCAGGGCACGGTTCACGTGCTGAATCTTATCGAGGGCGAGCAGGCGGTGGTGGAAAGCCCGTCGGGCGCGTTCGATCCTTACGTGGTGCATTACGCGGAGACGTTCATCGTGCCGGCGGCGGTGGGGCCGTACACGATCCGGCCATGCGGCGGCGACAAGGGCCGGGAGCATGGCACCATCCAGGCGCAGGTGAGAGTGTAAAGCGGGGGCACGGAGGGGATCCGAGAAGAGACGCGCAAAAGCGAAGGCGAGTGCCGCAGCACTCGCCTTCAGCATTTGGCCGCCGGTCTCAGCTTCAGAACATGATCTTCATCGCGAGCTGAATCTGGCGGGCTGTCCCCGTACCGACGAGGGTGTTGTCCTGATCGGCGATCGTCCCGCCAACCTCGCCGAAGGTGGCATTGACGGCTGAGGGATTGCTGGTGCAGCCGACGCTGAACGCATTGCAGATTCCAACGTTGGGATTGCCGAAGTTGGGATGGTTCAGGAAGTTGAAAAGGTCAGCACGGAACTGGAACTGAGTTTTCTCCGTGAGCCGGAAGTCCTTCATGCCGGAAAGGTCCCACTGGAAGAAGCCGGGGCCCCGCAGGCTGTTACGGCCGACGTTTCCGAGGGTAGAGGGATCGCCGGGAACGCCGTTGAAGTTCGACGGGACCGTGTAGGCCTGCACGTTGTAAGTACGGTAGGGCCAGGAGAAATTCGTAAGCTTGATCGGCTGGCCGGTGAGATTGGGGCGAGTAGAGAGGCCGAAGATGCCGCCGCCCGAGTCGGTGACGTCGAGGGGGACGCCGGTACGCATCTGGACGATGGTGGAGGCCTGCCAGCCGCCGAGGGCGGTGCGGACGAGCGCGTTGTGGCCTCTCAGGCCGGAAAAGCTATAGACGGCGCTGCCGGTGAGATTGTGCCGGATATCCCAGTCGCCGGAGCCGAGGTCGGGGTTGGGGTTATACGGATTGGAGAAGCTGTTGAAGACGTTGACCATGTCGTCGATTTCGTGCGACCAGGTGTAGTTGGCTTCGACGTTGAGCTTGCGCGCGTTGTGGCGCAGCTGCACCTGCAGCGCGTTGTAGCTGGAGTGCAGTATGTCCGCCTCAAGATACTCATTGGCAAAGCCGGGGAGGGGATGAGCCTGGGTGTAGTAGTTCCCGGGATTCATGTTGAGGGCCGCGAAATCGATTCCGGCATCCTGGTGATGGTCTTCGTTCCCCGTATAGTTGACGGTCAGCACGGTAGAGGGCATCACCTCCTGCTGGAAACCGAAGAGCCAGTTCGCGGAATAGGGGTCATGCGCGCTCCGCGGGAAGGTGTACACGTTCTGGGTGCCCGCGGGCAGGGCCGGATTCGACATGGGATAAGCCAGGGGCAACTGGAACACGTTGACCGAGTAGCTTTCATAGGCGGGATTGTTGCTGAGCAGGTTCACGCCGAAATGCATGGGGTTGTAGAAGAGGCCATAGTAGGCGTGAACCACCGTCTTGCCATGACCGAACGGATCGTAGCTCAGTCCGAGACGGGGGGCCACATCGGCGAGCGGACCGGAATAGAGAGGTTGAGTCGGGGAAGTGAACGACTGAGTGGCGAGGTTGAAATTGGGCGCCACGTGGTTCCGGAAGCTCCAGACTGTGTTGATGTCGGTGCGCAGCCCCAGGCTCAGCGAGAGCTTGTGCGTTACGCGCCAGTCGTCCTGGGCATACAAATCCGAGTTGGAGTTGCGCACCCCCACATAATTCTGGAATCCGATCTTCTGGAGGGTGAAGGGCCGATCGTTCTCGAGGTCGGAGAAGCTGCCGAATGAGAAGGTCTGCTGAGGCCGGAGCCACTCATCGATGCGATTGAACTGGAACTGCGCTCCAAACCGAATGGTGTGGTTTCTCACGGTTTTGGTGGCATTATCGAGGATCTCGAAGACCGTTTGGGGGTTGACCTGGTTGAAATTATTGGGCCCCGGCAAGCTGCCCAGGTTGGTGAAGAAACCGCCGAACCCGACGAGGGGCTTCGGGGTATCGGAGTTCGTATCTGAATAGAACTTGTGCACTGCCACGCTCAACTCATCGATCAGAGTTGGGGTGAACGTATGGGTATCGTCGACCATCAGAGACTGGTTGATGTTGAGCAGGGGCGTTATCTGACCCTGGTTCAGGCCGATTGTCTGGTTGGTCAAGCCATTGTCGACGTTGTAGCGCACAAACATACGGTCGCTTTGGCGAATGGCGAGATCGACGCGAATGGAGCCGCTGTCTTCGCGCAGGGTTGTGGGCAGCGCGGCTGGATCATAGACCAGATCGGACCCATTCGCAGGATTGGCATCGGTATAGCCGGGAACAGCGCACGATGCGGGAGCGGGAATCGAGCTGCAGTTGGCGGGCAGCGGCGCCATCTGCGCCAGCACCGGCTGCATGGCGGGAACAAACTGCGAACGCACGTAGGCGCTGGGCACAGCATAGAGGGCATTGATCTGCGTTGTGTGCTGGCGAATGCCTTCGTAGTTGGTAAAGAAGAACAGCTTATTTCTCAGGATCGGGCCGCCGAAGTTGCCGCCGAACTGGTTCATACGCAACGGCACCTTGGGGTTGGTGAGAGCGTTGGCGAAGTAGTCGTTCGCGTCCAGGGCGTCGTTACGGAAGAAGTCGAACGCCTCGCCTTGGAACTGGTTGGTGCCGCCTTTGGTGACAATGTTCATCTGCGGCCCCAGCGAGTGACCGACTTCGGCGCTGTACCCGCTGTTGGCGAAATCGATCTCCTGAATGCTGTCGATGCTGGCCCGGGTAAGGCGCGACTGCTCGTTGCCCTCGGTTTCGGCAAATCCGTTGATGTCCGGACGCGATGAGTTCTGACCGTCGAGGGTGACGTTGAGGCCGGTCATGAAATTTTCCTGGCCATCGACGCTGCCCTGGAAAAATCCGGTGGAGTTCACCGATCCCGGCGCAATCTCGAGGAAATCCATCACATCGCGGCCATTGGTCGGGAGGTTGCGAATCTGCTGCTGGTTGAGGGTTGTTCCGGATGTTGCGTTGGTGGTGTCGACCGTGGCAGCGGTGCCGGTGACGGTGACGTTCTCGGTGGCGGTCGCCATGGATAACCTGAGATCGACGCGCACGGTGGCGCCGACATTCAGCACGAATGGGTTTGTCTTGGTCTCCCGAAACGAGCTGGCAGAGGCGGTGACCACATAGTCGCCAAACTGCAGGCCGGGCGCGGTGAAAGCGCCATCGTTGTTGGTTACAGTCCTGGTGACAATGCCGGTTTGCGTATTGGTGACGCTGACTCTCGCATGGGGAATGACGGCGCCGGAGGGATCTGTGACGGTACCGGCGATCGTGCCGGTATCAAACGTGCTGATACTCTGCGCGTGCAGGAGCAACACGGGCAGGAGAAATGCCAGAGCCGCCACGAGCGCAGTGCGTGCCGCTGCAAATCTCGTGTGGCACCGATATGGGTTCTCCGTCGCTCCAATCCATTTCCGAAGTGTCGACATTGCAGCCTCCCAGGGAACAACTAAAGTTTTGCAATTCATTTTCAGAGCGACACGATATATGTTCTGTTCGCCGCAATACAGACTATGGAGACTTTCTAATTATTGTCAATAGACATCTTTCCGCTTTCTTTTAAGCTGGGGCTTCTTCCGACGCAATCCCCGGGGAACATTGGACATGCCGCCGCCCGCGGACCTGGAGATAATGCCTTAAATTGCTGATGCTTTGAGGCTTGCATCCGCACACAGGGAGGGGTATGCCGGGTCTTCCAACGGAAGAAAGAGCAGCTCGCGGATGCTCGCCGGCTCAAAACGGGAGTGACCGCCGCACTTTCGCTGCGATCATCCCCCGGGTTGCCGGCGGCCGCCGGGGGGAGATCGGGGCTTCGAAAGCAGGTGTCGATGGTCCGTGCGCCGCTCCCATCGATCGGCCACGCACCGGAAGCGCGTTTTATTTTTGCGGCAGGTTTTGCGTCACCACGATGGGGTGGTACAGATTCATGTTCTTTGTCACGTCGCTTTCCACGGTCGAATTGCAGACGTAGGTGAACACCAGTTGCCCGGCAGTCTCGAACTCCGGATGCTCCTTGGCCGCATAGCAGAAGACATTGGGCGTGTAGTTCGCGCTGGAGGTCTGCATTTCGGGATAGGTGTAAAGCGCCTGGGAAGCTCCCCAGCCGGAAGTGAGAGACGAAGAGAGCGCATAGCGAGCCTGATCGGTGAGTCCGGCCGGATAAACGGCGATCCACTGGCGTGTGGCGCTGTGCCAGCGCACCGTCATCTCCGTGGCGGCCGGGTGGATGACCTGAGCGCTGTCGCTGGGCAGGGTGGCGGCGGAATCCTGCCACGCGGCCCAGCTTCCGCTGGTGTCCAGATATTGCCAATCCGTGTTTCCGGGGCGCGCGAGATGACTCAGGTCCGTGAGCGGAATACGCAGCAGCGCCAGACAGGGAGGGCTTCCGACGCCGGCGAAGAAATAAGCGTAATTGGCCCCATTTGGATCGGCGCGATCCGGATTGCCTGCCGGCCCCTGGTTGGCCACGATGGAAATGCCGGGGACGACGCTGCCCCCGGTGTTGAGCTGCTGATACACGATGTTCCACTGCGATGGCGGCGCGGTGTAGTTGCTGATGCTGGCCAACACCGATCCGCTGTAAGCGAATCCAAAGGCTCCGGTGCCGGCGGCGTGCATCTGCATCAGCGCGACGTAGAGCGTGCCGTTGTAGATGAAGTTATCCAGCGCCCAATACCAATCCGTGCCCGGGGCGACGAAAACAGGCCCGGGCGAGGCGGTGTTCATGCCGCTCCAGTAGTACTGAATCGTGCAATTCATCCCATTGCAGGTGGAGAGGCCGACCGAGTTGTGAATGAACGCGGTTGACTGGGCGCGGCTGGCAGCGGAGGCGGGTCCGATGAAGGTGTCATCGAAGAACCAGAGGCTTTTACCGTTACCGAGCGAAACGGAGTAGGCTCCGTCCGCACCGAGCCATCCCTGCGCGTACGGGAACATAACCTGAGGACGGGAGGACGAAGTGGTGGTGGTGGTTCCGGTCGACTTGCTGCCTCCGCTGCCGCAGGATGACATCGGAGCGAGGATGAACAGCGCATTCAACAAAAGAATCCATTGCCTGATCGCCATGAATGCTCTCCCGTAAAGTTAGTGGCCGGAGATCGCGAATGCCGGCGGATCTCAAACGCCCCAGTACGCCGTCCATTCCGCAATGGCCGGATCGACGCTGACCTCTCCGTTCTCGCCTCTCCGCATGGCTGCGCCCCGCACCTGGGTCAGCTCCGCTCCTGGTCCAAGGCTGGCGCGCAGATCGATGGCTTCCGGCGCCTCGCCGGCGTTGCGCAGAAAATGTGCCTTCCACCCCTTCAGGCCGGCTGGCTGCACATCCAGCGAGATTCTTCCAAAGCGAGTGGGCGTCTGCGTCAGGGTGAATGCCCTGCGTTCCCGCAGGTCGGACGGCAGAACACCCTCGAGCAGGCGGAGGCTGCGATTGTCTTCAAGGACCAGCATGTGGCGCAGGTAGCGAATGCACTCCGCGCTGGCCCAGTTGTGGGGCATGTCGCCCCAGAGCTCGCCGAGCAGAGAATCCTGCAGAGGCTGTTCCTCGCGCCAGGCGTGCAGGGGCGAGGCGTGGTTGAGGTATCCGGTGAAGGTACGGTGGGCCCACTCGCGCAGGCCCGCCCACAGATACACCTCGGCTACGAATGCGGCGTTGTAGTTCCACACGCCGCCGTGATGCAGCCATCCGGTATCCGCGGGAACGTCTTCCCGAGTGCACGCCTGCATCAGCGCCACGTGTCCGCGCACCACCGGATTGTTCTTCGCGAATACCTCGCCAGGAAAGATCGCCTGGGAGAGGGCCCACTGGCAGGTCTGCGGCCGCGGCCGATCCCAGGCGTCGAGATGCATGGCAGGGTCCTGCCGCATGAGCATGGGGAGATACTGGAATCCGCGCGGATCGGTCGCCATCTGGTCGCGCGCCGCCGCCTCGAAAGCTGTTCGCAGCCCCTGATAGAACCCGGCGGCTCGACTGAGGTCGGAGAGGCCGAGCTTCTCATTGGCTCGCGAGACAGCTCGCAATCCCGCGAGCGCCCACAGCGTGTTGGTGAACTCGTAGTGAATGCCGCCCATGCCGCCGTCGGCGAACCCTGGCGGCAGAATGCCGTATTTTCCGTTGGGCGAATCGCCCCTGCGTCCCTCGTCGCGCAACTGGATGAGGAAGTCGATGGCATGACCGACCTTCGGCGCCAACTGGCGCATCATCGTCCAGTCCTGCCTGAGCTCGCAGGCCCGCACCAGCGTGAACATGGCGATGGCGGTGTCTTTCCAGTGCTCGTTGCCTGCCGAGGCGATGATCTGGCCGGTGGATACCTGGTGGGTCCATTCTGAGAGGAGGCCCTGATCGGCGGCGCGATCGTAGCCGAGATAGCGCGCGGCTTCCAGCAGGAAGTTGCCGTCGACAATCCACATGCCACGATAAACCGTCGGTCCCACTTCGAACACCAGCATTCCGTCTTTCACTTCGCGGGCCTGCTGGATATTCCGTGCGCACGCGACCAGAAAATCTCCCTTTGCCGAGGGGAGCGACCAGGCCACGGGATCCTCGAAGGGACGCCAGGTCCGCCACCAGGCGCGAGCTTCCTGAAGCAACTGCTCGCCCGATACGCCTGCGTCCAGCTTTCCCGAAGAGCCGTTCCGCGGCAACCGAAAGAGTACGCGCAGAGGATTGCCGTGCTGCGCGGTTCCATGCTCCATGAAGAACTCATAACCGCCCTGCGCGCCGCGCCAGAACAGGTCGCCGTTGTGTGGAAAGGCATTCTGGGGAATGCAGACCATCCACGGCGTCTCATCCTGTTCGCGGTAAATGTTGTTCGCCAGGCCGGTATTCGCGCCGAGGCGATACGCGTTGCAGGAGCGGATACGCAGGCGCGGAGACGCGTTCACGTCCACAGTTTTTGGGCGAATCTCCATCAGCACGTTATCGACGCGGCCCTCGGCGGCGCGCCGCGTGGCGAAGGCTATCAGCTCCATGTATGCGTTCGGCTGCTCGATCAGCGTGTGAAGGATGGAGACTCCCGGCGCTTCCATCCACTGCTTGACCCACTGGCCGCGCGGCATGCCCGCCAGCGTGAACTCCACGATGGCGCCGAACTGGTCGATGCCGGCGAAGGGGCTGGATGGGAAATCGCAGCGAAGATCGCCCCATTTGCCGACGACGGTTTTATCGGGATCATCAGGAAAACAGACGGTGGACTGCCATTCCGCCGGGGCAAAGCGAAAGTCCACCGCGGCAATGTCCCCTGGGCCTTGCTGGGCCGGCGCGGCGGGCGCGCTGTGCAGCGCCGCCGCGAGATCGACGCCGCCAAGAACGCCGGCGGCGGCGCCGGTGGCGAGAAAAGAGCGCCGGTTGATGGGCTTCATTCGACCTCCTACGGCTCCAGCGAGGGCCACAGCTCCGCGGCTCGCGCCGGCTCCGACACCCATTGCAAAGCCTCGGGGTTGGACTGAAATTGGCGGTAGATCGGCGTTGCCGGGTCGAGGCCCAGCTCACCGTAATTGCGTGGCTGCTTAATCTGGAGCGGCGATTTCCGGTAGCGCGGGTTCGGCCGCCATTCGATGCCGGCGCCGTGCAACACCGGAAACCACGCGAGGCCGCCGTGCGCGCGGACTGCGTCGTACAGGAATCCGTACTGCCGTTCGCAGAGAGCCGCAAAGACCATGGGCCGATGCTCATCCGCGTTGATGACGCAATGCGCCCATCCAGGCGGGACCACCACCTGATCCCCGGGGCCGGCTTCCACGGCGATGCATCGTCCGGGATCGTCGTCCGCGGACTGCTGCGCGTAGACAATGGCCCGGCCTTCCCAGATTTCAAACAGCTCAGGAGTGGACCATCCGCTGTGCGGCGCGGGAGCGTGAATATGCCCCTGGCTGCGCACCGGCTCATGGCCGAGGCGGCCGCCGGCGTAGGCGACCACTCCAAAGAGCAAATATCGACGATTCAGTTCGTCCGCGTCCTGGCGGCGGCACACGTCCATGGCGATGCCGTACACCGGATCGGGACCGCTGCAGTTCGGATCCATCAGGCTGGCGCGAATGTCCCGCAGGCGGCGCAATTCCGCGACCGGGCCGAGCACGCCGGGACCATACTCGAAAGAGAGCTCCGCGGGCCTGAGTCTGACGTCCAGGCCGGAGTCGAAAGGCTCCTCCAGCGCGCTATTCATCTGAAATGACGACCGGGCGCCCATCGCGTTCCAGCACGCGGGCGCCGAATCCGTGCTCACGGATGGCGCCGTAGTTGTAACCGGCGTCGCTGCCCCAGCACGCCCAGAAGATCAGGGGTTCGTCGCCCACGTTCACGACGCGGTGGGCATGCTCTCCCCGGATGTAGTGCAGAGTACCCGATCGCATCTCCTCCGCCGATGTGGAACGCTGGTGATCCATGCGGAGCAGCAGACCGTGGCCCTGAACTCCGCAGTAATATTCCGCGCGAGTGGGGTTGGAATGGAAATGGCCATGGGTCATGAAGTACTCCTTGCCGACCTTGCCGGGCTCGAGGATCGTCACGCCCCAGAAGAGGCCTCCCTCGCTGCCGGGCTGGACCGGGGTCCAGGAGCGAACACGGTAGACCACCAGCTCCGGGTCCAGGGCATGGAATGCGGCCCGGTCCAGGAACAGCGGCTCGAGATCGGCGAGCTTCTTCGCGCTCTCTTTTGCGGGAAGCCCGATCATGGCGCCGGCAGGCCAGTCCAGCCGGATCGGGGCAAGGTCCGGCACAATCAGCCTCTCGCCCTGGTTCTCCGATGAGTTGGGTGCCACCTTCATGACTGCACCGGATAGTAGCAAACGAGGTGTTCGTTTTCAAGCATATAGTAATCGCACATCTTTCGTTTATGGCGTAAGAGACTCACCAGGCCGACTGTTTTGAGGCCGTTCCGACCTTCGCTCCGCCGGACAAAGCCTCCTGAGCTGCACTATTCCGCGTGTATCGCAATACTCTCGCTTTCGTATATAAAAGATTCGTTCGCAAAAGAGAACCATGCAAATTCCCGTAGTCGCCGACCAGTCCTCAGGGGGAGCCAGCGCCCGGTCTCCGTTATATGTTCTCTTTCTTGCGGTGATTGCCGCCATATCGGGATTCCTTTTCGGATTTGATACGGCCGTCATCAACGGCGTTCTGCTTTTTCTGCAGCGGCAATTCTCCCTGTCGAATGTGGAGACGGAAGTGGCGGCGAGCGCTCTGCTGCTGGGCTGCCTGCTGGGCGCGGCGGGAGCCAGCCTGGTTGGAGATCGCCTCGGGCGCAGAAAGTCGCTGCTGCTGGCTGCGGTGTTGTTTGCGGCATCGACGGTGGGCGCGGCTCTGGCGAATTCGCTCGCGATCTTCGCGACAGGCCGCCTGACTGGAGGTCTGGCGATTGGGCTCGCTTCCGTGCTGACACCGGTCTACATCGCGGAGATCGCGCCCGCGCGCATCCGGGGCCGGCTGGTATCGCTGAATCAGCTCGCGATCGTTGTCGGGATTCTGGTGGCCTATCTGGTGAGCTGGAGCCTGGCCGGTTTGGGGAACAGCAGTTGGCGATGGATGCTTGGCGTTGCGGCAATTCCCGCACTGGTCTTCTTCATTGGGCTCCTTTTTATCCCTGAAAGTCCGCGGTGGCTCATCAGCAACCAGCGCCGAGAAGAAGGCAGGGCGGTGCTGTCCCGCATCTATGGCCCGGAGCAGGCCGATGTGCAGGTGGAGCTGGTGGAGCAGGCCGCGGCCGGCGAAGCGGGCACCTGGAAAGAAGTCTTCAGCAAGGCGATGCGCAGGCCGCTCCTGGTTGCCGTTGGTCTGGCTGTTGTCTGCCAGATCACCGGAATCAACACGGTTCTCTACTATGGATCGATTCTGATCAGCCAGCATTTCAAGGGCGAAAGCGCAGGTTCCGCTTTGATGGCCAATGTCATCATCGGCTTTACGAACCTGGTTTGCACGGTGATCGCCCTGCGCTTTCTCGACCGCTGGGGACGCCGCAGCATGCTGCTGACGGCCTCCGCGGGCATGGCCGTTTCTCTGGCAGCGTTCGTGATTGCTTACCGTATCCCGGGGCTATCTCCGCTGCTGGTCCTCGCATGTATCCTCAGTTACACGGGTTTCTTCGCTTTTGCCATGGGACCTATCCCGTGGGTCGTTATCTCGGAGATTTTCCCGAATAAGATCCGGGGCCGCGCAGCATCCATCGCTACGTCGACACTGTGGACCGGCACTCTGGCCGTCACCTTTACCTTCCTGTCTCTGGTGCGCGGGCTGGGAGTATCCGGAACTTTCGGTATCTACGCGGTTCTGTGTGTTGCAAGCTTCGTGTTTATATGGAAGATGGTTCCGGAGACCAAAGGTAAAACGCTGGAGCAGATTCAGCACGAGTGGGAGGCATGACAGGTGGTGAAGCGAAGAAAGCGCAAGGCGACGGCGAAACCTGTGACTGAATCGGCCGAAAGCTCCCAAAGCGGGCAGCAACACCGGTTCAACTGCATCCTTACCGGTCTGCAGGACAGCGGGCTGGTCGCGGTCGACGATCTGAGCGAGCGGCTTGGCGTATCCGTGGTCACGATTCGCCGGGATCTGGATCTGCTCGAGCAGCAGGGGCTGCTTCGCCGAACCCACGGCGGGGCGGCTTCGATTGAGCCGCTGTTTTATGAGCCGTTCCGGAAAGACCGCTCGTTTCAGGAGCAGGTGGAGAGGCAAGCGGGCGAGAAAAGGCGCATTGGCCGAGCCGCCGCCGCGCTCATCGATCCGGGGGAAACCATCGCTATTACCCCCGGCACAACCACGGCGGAGATCATTCGCGGCATACCGCTGAACAGCAAAATCACGGTGGTTACGAATACCGCAAACATTGCGATGGAACTCTCGAAGCGGAAGGACGTCAGCGTGTTTGTGACGGGGGGCCTGCTGCGCGGAGACTGGTTTTCGCTGGTGGGGCCGACTGCCATCCGCAGCCTGGAAAACATGCTCATTCATACGATGTTCATCGGGGCCGACGGCATCGACGCGAAATGGGGCCTGAGCTGCTTCAGCTCCGACGAGGCCGAACTGAACGGAACGATGGCACGCCACGCGCGCCGCCACATCGCGGTGGTGGACCATACAAAATTCGGGGTCATCGGGAACTGGCGCATCTGCGAAACGTCCGCCGTCCAGACGCTCATCACGGATTCCGGCGCGACGGACGAGATGATTGCGCCGTATCAGAAGCTGGGCCTTGAAGTGATTCGCGTCTGAAGAGCGGCCGGACGTCTGGCACCCAATTCCCCCTCCTGCCTGAGCGCGGCTGTGTGGGAGAGGTTCGGCGGCTGAATGTTCGTTATGCTGATAAATGATCGTTCTTAACGACACATTTGACGCAAATACTTAACTGTCACTATTCTTTTGTGCGAATTCCATATTCGCCGGGCGAGGGTACTCCGATGAAGCGACGAACTTTTTTGAAGCTCTCCGCGGGCGCCGCTGCTGCTACGGCCGGCGCCGGCGCATTCCCAGCCGGCTCGTCCGCGGAGGGCCGCTTGCTTCCCGGCATTCCGTCGCTTTCCGATCTGGCGAGCGTCCGCATGCCTCACACGTACATGGAACTCTTCAACCTGCCCATCGCGATGAACGACTGGGGGTATGCGCAGGCGGTCAAGTCCGTCTCCGCCATCAGCGCCATCGGATTTCCGCCGTATGCGTGCTGCGGGATTCCCGATGTTCCGTGGAGCCCGGGGTTTCTGACCACGTGCGAGCTGTTCGTGAACGACCGCTTCGCCGCTTTATCCGACGATCCGGCTGAAGCGGTGATCTACCAGTGGTTTCCCCATTGCGTGGTGCGTGAGCAGACCGTCGGCGAGATTCGCATCCGAACGACGATGTTCCTGCCACCGCAGATGCGGGCGGTTCTCGAGAAGATCGAGATTCGCAACGTCTCGTCGCAGAGCCGCACTGTCGCGCTGGGATTCGATATGCGGGCGGCGGTGGCGAAGAAGACGACGACGTGGTTCACAAATCTCCCCGGCGAAGGCGACAATCTCAGATCCTGGGACGCGTCGCATGGCCGCATCACGTGGACGGCACAGCACTCGCAGGTGGCGGCGGCGCAGGGAATCCATCCGCCTGCCGATGCGGTGGCCGGGGGCAACGTGCTCCAGTACCACATGAGCCTTAGCCCGGGAGAAACTCGGGAGCTGCACTTTGTCTGCGCTGTGGCTCCGGCGGCGGGAGAGGCAAATTCGATGCACGATCGGCTTCAGGCGAATTTCGCCGGCATGCAGCAGGAGAACGAAAGGCGATTCGAACAGCTGATCCACTCGGCCTGCACGCCAGGCAACAGCGATTTTTCCGGCAGTCTGCCGCGGCTTGAAACGAAGAGCGAGACGCTGTGGAATCTGTGGCAGAACGGGCTGAGAAACCTGCTGACCGCGCGCCGCCGCTCGCCAGATTCCGCATACGGACCTACGCTGCTTACGCTCAGCGGCCATGTTCTGCCGACTCTGAGTTTTCCCTGGGATACTTCGCTGAGCAGTCTCAGCCTGGCGCTGCTCGACCCTGAACCGATGCGCAACCTGGTCGAGATCTGGTTCCAGCGCGACATGCACCAGCACCTCGCCACGGATTACATCAGCGGCGAGGCCATCGGCCCGTGGTACGCGGTGAACGACATGGCGATCATTCGCTGCTCGCGGGATTATCTGCGCATTACCGGCGACTTCAAATGGCTCGATCAGTCCATCGCGGGCAAGCCGGTACTCGATCACCTTGTCTATCACGCAACCTACTGGAAGAAGTTAGCCGGCAAACACGGCCTGGCCGATTACGGCGGTATCTCGAATCTGCTGGAAGTTGTCAGCACCTACATCCACGAGGTTGCGGGGATGAATGCGGGCAACGTCTCCAGCATGCGATTTGTTGCCGAGCTTCTGGAGCGCCGCGGACGCGGCGGGGAGGCGGCGCAGCTACGAAGTGAAGCGACGGCTCTTGCCCAGCGCATCAGCTCGGTTCTGTATGTGCAGGGCAAGGGGTGGTGGCGCGCGGGCCAGCCGGACGGCTCCTTCAACGAAGTCCGCCACTGCTACGACTTCCTCGCGGTTCTGGACAACATGAGCGAGGACCTCTCCGACACGCAGAAGCGCGAGATGAGCCAATTCTTCTGGACGCAGCTCGCGTCGAAGAAGTGGATGCGGGCGCTCGCCAGCGGGGATCCGGATGCGACCTGGAACGTTCGCCCGGACCACAGCTGCCTGGGCGCGTACACCGCGTGGCCGCCCGAATGCGCCAAGGGGCTGTTCAAAACCGACGATCCTGCGCGGATTGCAACGTGGCTGGCGGAAGTTGCCCAAGCGGGCAATCAGGGGCCCATCGGCCAGGCGCACTATGTGGAACAGGTGGTCCCGCCGCTGAAGGGTGGCGCCTACAGAGCTTCAAACGATGCGCCGTTTATCGAAGACTGGTGCGCGGTGTCCGGAGGAGCCTTCATCGACATGGCGATCGAGTCGATTTTCGGCGTGACTCCGTCGCTTTACGATGGAATACACGCCGCACCGAAGCTTGCGGCGTTCGATGGCGGTGCGCGTCTCGAGGGCTTCCGCTACCAGGGCGGGCAGTACAGCATTTCGCAGGAGGGGGTCAGGCGCTCGAGTTAGGGCCTTCTATTAACTTTCGCGTGGGCAGCGTTGCGGACGAAAATCGGTCCAGACGAAGCGGAATCCGAAGGCTGTGTCGGGTCCACCGTCGAGGATGACAACGAAGTATGGACCGGTTTGCGCCGCAACCCGAAGGGCTGGGGCCGATATTCCCCATTTCTTCGTCGCTCGTCGCTCGAAGATTCCCGATATTCGTCGCTCCTTACTCCTCGAACTGAGAAAAATTGGCTGGGCGAAATGCTGAATCAGGTTCGGTACCGCCGCGACAGCATTGTGATCAATAAGGACGGAAAGCCGGTCGCGGCGCTCGTGGATGCGGAGCTGTTTGCCCGCATCCGCCGCATGCGGGCGCGTTTCGACGAACTCAGCGCGAGGATTGCGGAGGCTTGGGCCAGCGTGCCCGAGCAGAAAGGACTGGCGGAGATCGATGCCGCCGTGGGGGTGGAACGGGCGCGCTGATGCCCAGCCTGCGTGTGGTGCTGGACACCAACGTACTGGTCTCAGGGCTGGCATATCCGGCGAGCACACCGGGACGCATTGTGCAGCTCTGGCGCGACGGCGGGCTGGATGTGGTTTTGTCTCGTTCCCTTCTGGATGAGATGGCCAGAGTGCTGCCGCGTCTTTCGCGAGTCCGCCTGAACGAAGTGGAGATTCGCGATCTGAGCGACAGTCTCACGTTTCTGGCCGACGTGGTGGCGCCGGATGAGCAGCGCGATCCGGAGCTGCGCGATTCCAACGACCAGCTTGTGCTCGCGACGTTCCGCGCGGGCCAGGCGCAGTACCTCATCACGGGCGACAAAGACCTTCTCGCGCTCGGGGACCGCTATCCGATTGTCATGCCGGCCAAGTTCTGGAATCGGCACGGGGGCTGAAAACCGCTCTTCGCGGCAATCCGGCGAAACGCGCACAGTCACGTTGGTACCCAACCGCCTTCGCCCCGGCGGCTGCGGCGCGTTACGATAAAGGGTGATGCCGGCGGGTCGGGAACGGGCTGTGGTGTGCCTCTCAGGAGGCATGGATTCCTGTGTGTGCGCGGCGCTGGCGGCCCGGGATTTCGAAGCCTATGCGCTGCATTGCAGCTATGGACAACGGACGGAGGAACGGGAGTTGCGGGCGGCGCGCGGGGTGGCCGAGGCGCTGGGATTCCGCGATTTTCTTCATCTGCGGCTGGATTTGTTACGGCGGATCGGGGGATCGGCGCTGACGGACTCGAATATCGCAGTGCCGAAAGCGCAGTCCGGCGAGGCGATCGGGGCGGAGATTCCGGTGACGTATGTGCCTTTCCGGAACGCGCATTTTCTTTCGGCGGGGGTGAGCTGGGCTGAAGTTCTGGGTGCGAAGGCGGTGTTTATTGGCGCCGTGGAGCAGGACAGCTCCGGCTATCCGGATTGCCGGCCGGCGTATTACGACGCGTTTCAGCAACTGATCCGGATGGGGACGAAAGAGGGCGACATCGCCGTGCGCACTCCCCTCATCCACATGCATAAGAAGGAGATCGTGGCGCTGGGCCTTGAATTGGCCGCGCCGCTGGATTTAACGTGGTCATGCTATTCCGGCTCGGAAGCCGCCTGCGGGGTGTGCGACAGTTGTGTTCTGCGTCTTCGGGCTTTCGAGCAGGCAGGGGTAAGGGATCCGATTCGGTACGCGCCGCGTGCCGGAGCACAGTTTTAAGAGCGCGGTCCTGCCGACTGGCCGGCCCCGCAATTGATCGGAGAGGAAGGACACTGATGCGAACGAAATATTTCCGGCTGCGCCTGGCGCTGGCCGCAGCGATTGCACTTACGTTGCCCCTGATGGCGCCGCACGCCGCGGCGCAAACGACGCCAAAGCCCGGTTCGATCCACGGACTGGTCAACGATCCGACCGGAGCGCCTGTGAAGGGCGGTACGGTTTCGATGTATCCGGGCGGCCTGACTTCGCCTACAGAAGAGGCGAAGTACACGTTCCCGGTGGGCGATGACGGGACATATAAGGGAACGGGTGTTGCTCCGGGCTCCTACACGGTGGTATACCGCGAAGCTAATACGCCGAAAGACAAAGTGGTAGACCAGTTCGACAACGTCAAGATAGTTTCCGGGCAGGACACCGAGCAGAACTTCGACATGTCGAGGCCCGCTTATCTTGCGAAGATGACGCCCGAGCAGCGCAAACAGATCGAGCAGATGAAGGAGAAGAACCAGGCAATCCTGAAGGAGAACGCCAAGATCAAGAACCTGAATGCCGATCTGCACACCGCTCGTTCCGACGACGCCGCGGGGAACTATGCGGCGGCGGCGGCGCTGATGCAGAAGGACGCCGGGATCATGCCGGATGCCTCTGTCCTGTGGGTGGAACTGGGCATTGCGCAGCGTGGCGAAAAGGACTGGAACGACGCGGTGACCTCGCTGCAAAAGGGCATCGCTCTGGACAAGGCGTCGAAGAAGCCGCATCCCGATCTTCAGGGTTCGGCGAACAACTCGCTCGGCGAATCTCTGGCCTCTCTCGGAAAATATCCTGAGGCGCAGGCCGCATACGACGCCGCAGCCCAGGAAGATCCCTCGCAGGCGGCCATGTACTACACCAACGAAGCCATCATGATGGATCGTTTCGGGCAGGTGGATGCGACGGTGGCCGCGGCCGACAAGGCGATCGCAGCCAATCCTAACAACCCAATTCCCTACTACCTGAAGGGCAAGGCCTTGATCAACAAGGCCACCGTGGATCCGAAAACGCAAAAGATCATCGCGCCGCCGGGATGCCGGGAGGCCTACGAGAAATATCTGCAGCTGGCGCCCAACGGCCAGTTCGCTCCCGACGCAAAGGCGGTGGTGCAGGAGATGGGCCAGACGCAGTCAACGGCTTACAATGCCGGCAAGAAGAAGAAGCACTGATCGGCCGGAACCACTGCGGAAGGAGCGCCGGCCACGGCGCTCTTTTCTTTTTGCACCACCCATTGCGACAATCGAGGACATGTCCCCCACCCCTTCGGAAGTCGTGCTGAGCTACAAAGATGCGGCGGAGTGCGTCCGCCGGCATGCGGAAGAACTGCGCCGCGCGCATCGCCCTGTTGAACAGACGCCGCTCCTGGCCTCGCACGGGCGGGTGCTGGCGCAGCCGATTGTGGCCGACCGCGACCAGCCGCCGTTTCCGCGCGCGACGCGCGATGGCTTTGCCTGCCGCGCCGCCGAGCTCAGGGCCGGACCGCTGCGCGTGGCCGGGCTTCTGCGCGCCGGAGATCGATGGACGAAGGGGCCGCTGGAGCCCGGCGATGCCGTGGAGATCATGACGGGCGCACCGGTTCCGCCCGGAGCGGATTGCGTGGCGATGATCGAGCACGTCCAGACAACCGGCATCTTCGTTCAGCTCAGCGGGCCCCGCGCGCCGGCGAGAGGAGAGAACATTGTCGACGCCGGAGCGGAGGCGCACGCAGGAGCAACACTGGCGCCGGAGGGCCACCGCATGACGGTGCCGCAGATTGCGGCCGCAGCGGCCTGCGGTTATGGCACGCTGGCGGTCTATGCGCGGCCCCGCGTGGCGATTCTGGCGACCGGCGACGAGCTGGTGGACGTGACGCAGGAACCGCTGTCGAGCCAGATTCGTAACTCGAACAGTTACTCACTAGCCGCACAGACGCTGGGCGCGGGCGGAGCGCCCAGGATTTTTCCCGTGGTGCCGGACGACACTGCGGCGACGGAAGAGGCGCTGGCCGCGGCGAACGGGATGGATCTGATCCTGCTCGCGGGCGGCGTTTCCAAAGGCAAATTCGACGTCGTGGAGCAGGCGCTGCTGCGGCGGGGAGCGGAGTTCTTCTTTACCGGCTTGCAGATCCAGCCCGGGAAGCCCACGGTGTTCGGCCGGCTGCCCGACGCGTATTTCTTTGGATTGCCGGGCAATCCCATATCGGCCATGGTGACGTTCGCATTGTTTGCGGGGCCTCTGCTGCGGGCGCTCGGGGGCGAGGCCGAAGCGGGACCGCGCTTCGTTTCGGCGCGTCTGGAGGAAGAGATGCGCGTCAGGACGGGCCTCACGCGATTCCTGCCGGCGCGCATGGACAGCGACGCGAGCGGCGGGCGGGTGCGGCCGGTTCCGTGGCACGGCTCCGGCGATCTGGCGGCAGCGGCGAAGGCGAACGCTTTTGTAGTGGTACCGGAGGCGTCGGAGCGGCTGGCAGCGGGCGAAGTGGTATCCGTGCTGTTGCTGTAGGAGCCAGGCCGCGCTAACCGGCGATTTGGCGCAGCTTTGGCAGCAGTGCGCGAAAGGCGCGTCCGCGATGGCTGAGCGTGTGTTTTTCCTCGATCGAAATCTCGGCCATGGTGCGGCCGAGGTCCGGAAGCCAGAAGAGCGGATCGTAGCCAAATCCGCCGGTACCTCGCGGTGCCGAGAGGATATCGCCTTCCACGGAGCCGTCCGCCGTGCTGAGCGTCTCTCCGCCGCGCGCCAGGGCGAGCACGCAGCGGTACCGCGCTGAGCGCTGCGCCACGCCGCGCATTCGTTCCAGCAGACAGAGGTTGTTGCGCACGTCGATGTCGTCGGCTCCGAGCCAGCCGAGGCGGGGCGCGGGGCCTGGCTCCCGCTGGCTGCCGGCATCCTGCGCGAACCGTGCCGAGCGCACGCCGGGCGCGCCGCCGAGCGCGTCCACTTCGAGCCCGGAGTCGTCGGCGAGAACGAATGCGCCTTCGGGGACGAAGCGACTGTAATATTCGGCCTTCAGCCGGGCATTGCCTTCGAAGGTTGGCCGATTCTCCTCAGGGGCCGGGATTTCGCCCAGTCGCGTGAATGGCTCGACAGCGAATGCGCTTCCCGCGGCCGCCACGCTGAAGTCGCGCAACTTGCCGGGATTGGTGGTCGCGGCGTAGAGAATCGGCAGCGCGCGATTCACGGATGATTTTCCGGCAGCTGATATTTGACGCCGGTCAGGTCTTCGGAGACCTGCCAGAGCTTCGCCGCCAGCGTCTCATCGTAGGCCTGGGTTTCAGCGCGGACTTCGACCGGATAACCGCGCATCTGGCGAAAACCGTCGCAACCATAGAATCGGCCGCCGCGGATATCGGACGCGGTGGCCGCATACAAGGTGGGGAGGGCCCCCTGCGCATCGGACTGAGCGAAGAGAGCAATGAAAGCGGGGACGAGCTTCGCGACCAGGCCGCGGCCCTGGCCGGGTCCGGCCGTAAAAAGGTTTGTATTCGAGACGCCTGGATGCACGACGACGCTCATGACAGCGGCCCGGGAGCGCTCCAGACGGCGTTCGAGCTCGAAGCCGAAGAGGAGATTGGCGAGCTTGGAGCGGCGGTAGGCGGGCCATGGGCGATACCCGCGCTCCCACTGCAGATTGGCGAAGTCCATGGTGGCGCCGCGATGGGCGATGGAACTAACGGAGACGATGCGCGGTGTGGGAGCGCCGGGGGGCCCCGGCGAGAGCAATGCCGGCAGCAGCAGGCCGGTGAGGGCGAAATGGCCGAGGTGATTGGTGCCGAACTGCAGCTCGAATCCGTCGCGCGTGAGCCGGCGATGCGGGGGCGCGAGCACGCCGGCATTGTTGACGAGCAGGTCGAGATGCTGCCCCGTGGCAAGGAACCGTTCCGCCGCGGCGCGCACCGACTCCATGGAGGCCAGATCGAGCGGCAGCACCTCCAGATGCGCGGCGGGAACCTGCCCAAGGATGCGGCTGCGCGCGGCATCGGCCTTGATGCGGTCGCGGCAGCCGAGAATGACGCCGCACCGGGCGCGGGCCAGTTCCAGGGCTGTCCGATAACCGATACCGCTGTTTGCGCCGGTTATCAGGGCCAGCTTTCCCGCCTGAGCCGGGATCTCCGCAGAGGTCCACTTGTGCGCGGCGCGACTCATCCGTCAGACCGCCGGGGCGCCTGGCCCAGCACCACGCGCGTGGACATTTTCCGCTGGCCTCGATAGAAGGTCACGGTAACGGAGTCGCCGGGCTGGTGCTTATCCATGATCTCGGCGACATCGCGCGAGTCGGTGACGGGCTGCCCGTCGATGGCAACGATCAGGTCGCCGCCGATGGAGATCTGCATGTTGCCGAGATAGGCCATCTGATTGCCGCCGCGGAGGCCGGCGCGAGCCGCCGCGCCGCCGGGCTCGGTGCTCTCAATCAGCAGACCGTAACTGGCGGGGAGCCCCATTTGCTGCGCCAGATCGGGCCCGATGGCCAGGGTGCGAACGCCGAGCGATGGGCGCCGGGTGTAGCCGTACTTCTGGAGATCCTGAAGGACCGCCTTGGCCGTATCGATGGGGATGGCGAAACCGATGCCCGCGTTCTGCTCGGCGCCGTTCTGCGCAATCATGGTGTTGATGCCAATCACTTCTCCGTGTGAGTTGAGCAGCGGGCCGCCGGAGTTGCCCGGGTTGATCGCGGCATCGGTTTGGATGGCGTTCTGGATGGGCGCGCTTTCCGGTCCGCGCACCGAGCGGATGGCGCTGATGATTCCGGTGGTCATGGTGCCGGAGAGGCCGAAGGGATTGCCGATCGCGTAGACCTGCTGTCCCACCTGCAGATCGCGCGAGCTGGCCAGGATGGCGGGCCTGAGATTGGGCGCATCGATCTGGAGAAGGGCGAGATCGTGCAGGCGATCGCCCCCGATCAGGCGGGCGCGGAAACGGCGCTTATCCGAAGTCTGGACCTCGATCTTCTGCGCGTTGGCGATGACGTGGTAATTCGTGAGGACGTGTCCCTGCTTGTCCAGGATGAAGCCGGAGCCCTGATCTTCCTGGGGGACGAATCCGTAGAAGAAGTCCAGCGTGACCGTTCCGGCGGTGATGTTCACGACGGATGGAACGACACGCTTGTAAACGTCGATGTTGTTCAACTCGGCGGGCGTGAAGTCCTGGGCATCCTGCGCCTCGCTGAGCTGGAGGGGAGGATTGTCAGCCGAGACGCGGCGGGTGTGCAAAAGGGAATGGCTGGTGAGGTACCAAAAAGCCCCAACGAAAAGGAGGATGAGAAACAGTCTGCGGAGGGTCATGACGTTCGCCGCTCAGGCATGACTCATTGTAGCGAGGAGGAGAGGCATGTCTCGGACGCAGCAAACAAATCCGCAGCGATGCGGTCCACCTGCGCGCCGGTAGCCTCCAGCGGGCCGGAATTGTCGATGACGTAATCGCAAAGGGGGACTTTTTGGCTGTCGGGAATCTGCGCCGCCAGGCGCGCGCGCGCATCGCTCCCGGCTTTGGCTTGCAGCTCCGGCGTGGCGTCGGACGGCAGTACCCGCGCCAGGAAGCGGCGGATCTTCAGCTGGTCGGGAGCGGTGACCAGAATGATACGGTGAAAGCGGCTGCGCCAGCCGGGAGCGCTGCCGCCGGCTTCCGCCTCGAAGATCAGAGCCGATTCCACCATGACCACGGCGCGGGGATCGCGCGCAAAAATCTCCGCCATACGACGCTCCTGCTCGGCGATGGTGGGCGGGTGCACGATGCGGTTCAGCTCGGCAAGGCACCCTTCGCGAAATGCGAGCTCCGCCAGGCGGGCGCGGTTCAGGGATCCATCGGGACACAGCACAGCGGGTCCGAATCGATCGACGATGTGGCTGTAAGGCACGCGGCCGGGCCGCATCAACTCGCGCGCGATCGCGTCGGCTTCGAGCACTGTAGCGCCGTGTGCGCGAAACAGACCGGCTACGGTGGATTTGCCGCTGCCCAGTCCGCCAGTGAGTCCCACTCGCAGCATGCGTGTCCTGCTCCTGCGTCCGGACGCAGGGAAATGCTTTTCCGATTCTACAAATTCACAGGCTGGACTGCCGATGCGGGAGACTCGCCGGCCGGGGCGAGCCACGTCATTTCGGGTGCAGCATGGGATGAATGAACGCCCAGGCAACGCCGGTTGCCACCGCCATGGCCAGCAGGATCAGGAGGAGCATGACAATCCAGGAGGGCCCCCCGCGCACGTTTTGGTTGTCCTCATCGCCGCTCGGCATATTTGCCAGTTTACGCCAGCGGGCTCTCTCTACTTTTCCACGGTTATAGCAACACATCCGGGCGAAACGTGTGTCTAACCAGAACAAGGAGCTGCACTTTCGGCGGATTGCGAAGGTTGTGTGGCTCTCAGGAGGGGGATCCATGGCTGACGAGAGGAGAATCGAGAAATTCCCGATGGTCGAGCTGGCGGGACTGCGCACCGAGCTGCTGCAATCCGGCATGGATTCCTGGCAAGCTGCGGAGTTGGTGACGACGTTTCTGTCGGGACGCGGGTACGGCGCCGATCCTGATGCAGTTCGCGATCTGGTCGAAAGACTCGACGGCGGCTGCTCTCTGGATCGAATGCAGCGGGAGCTGGAGCGCGCCGCCTATGTCATGTAACTTCACCGTGATAACTTTCTCGCTAAAAGCCTGTTATTAACTATCCCGCGGGCGGCGCTGGGAGCCAATTTCTCTCAGTTCGAGGAGCGACGAGCGACGAAAGAAATGGGGGAAATTGGCCCCAGCCCTTCGGGTTGCGGCGCAAGTCGGTCCATCCTTCGTCGTCATCCTCGACTGTGGACCCGCCATAGCCTTCGGGATTCCGCCTCGTCTGGACCGACTTTCGTCCGCAACGCTACTCATACGAAAGTTAATAACAGGCTTTAAAGGTTGCCCGCGTTCAATTCGCCCCGCCGGGCCTCTTATTGTAGCCATCTCGTTGCTTCCCGCGTCTAACACAGCAGAGGCCCGGATGAGGATTGCGGCGCGAGTTGGCGCTCGGCAAGCGATCCGAAGGGTTGAAAAGAATTCTTCCGGGCAGCGGGCCCTCCGCCACGCAGGCGCCGCGCGGCAGCAAACAGCGGTCGACGGATTATTCCGAAAAGGAGATGGATTTATGCGTTTCGTACCAACTTTCAGAACCTGGTCTCTGGGTTTCGCAACAGCCTCGTTTTTATGCGCTGGAGTGGCCCTGGCACAACCTCACGCTTCTACCCAGGACGCCATGCAGCGTTCCTGGAATCTGGTGGGGGTCAACGCCCAGCTCCAGCAGCAGCTCGACGCCAGTACCGCGCATCCTGGTGAGGTGATCAAGGCCAGATTGAATGGCGTTGTAAAGACAGCGAACGGCATGCGTCTCGATCGCGGCACCGAACTGTGGGGGAAAGTCGACCAGGTGCACGCGTCGACGAACGGCGGCCCTTCCACGCTGAGCCTTATTTTTACGAAGGCGCGGCTGAAGGACGGGAAGACGATACCGGTGAAGGTCACGGTCCTTGGCGCGTATCCGTCGGATGAGGCGATGATGGCGGTCAATGGCGATCAGACAATGCCACCGGCCCCACGCCATATCAACAACAAGGCGCGGATCGATCAGGAATCTGGCATGATCGGCCACGTCTCCATGCACAGCGCAGTGCAGAGCCACGATTCCGCGACGTTCCGCGAAGCCCGGGGCAACCTGAAACTCGCAAACGGAACCTTCCTCCAGCTCGGCATCGCCCGGGCCCACAGCGCCAGCAGCCAGGGATAGGCGGCCGCGCGGATTCATAAAAGGAAAGGCCCGCTCCGCGCGGGCCTTTTCGTTTCCATGCACCTGCCCCGGCTCGCCGTCACACCTGCATCACTTCCGCTTCCTTCTTTTTCGCCATCTCTTCCATGCGCTTGATCTCTTCGTCGGTCAGCTTTTGAATCTCATCGAGCGAGCGTTTTTCCTCGTCCTCTGAGATCTTCTTTTCCTTCGAGGCCTTCTTGATGGAGTCGTTGCCGTCGCGCCGGACATTACGGACTGCCGTGCGGTGATCCTCCAGAACGCGATGGAGGTGCTTGACCACGTCGCGGCGCCGCTCCTCGGTCATGGGTGGAACGGGGACGCGCACGAGCTTGCCATCGTTGTTGGGATTGAACCCGAGGTCCGAAGTGCGCAGAGCCTTTTCGATTTCGGCAATCAGGCTCGCGTCCCAGGGCTGGATGACGATCATGCTGGCGTCGGGGGTGGTAATCTGCGCCACCTGATTCAGCGGCGTCGGCGTGCCGTAATAGTCCACCCTGACCTGGTCGAGCATGTGAATGGAGGCGCGGCCGGTGCGCACGGAGGCAAGGTTAGTCTGGAAATCGGCGACCGCCTTGTCCATGCGGCTGCGCAGCTGCGTGTAGGTTTCTTTGAGAGCGGGAATGCCCGCCATTGCGGAAGGTGCCATAGAATTCGTCCTTCTGAAACGAGGCTCAAAACAGGTATTGTACGCGCCGGGGACGGGTTACATCACGATGCGGACGCCGCCGGCGCTGCTGGTCTCAGCCGCATCAGCTTGTTCGTGGGCGTGATACGACGAGCGGACCAGCGGGCCCGATTCGACGTGGCGGAAGCCCATACGCAGCGCCTCCTGTTTCATGAAGGCGAATTCGGGGGGGGTGTAGTAGCGCGCGATGGGCAGATGATCCTTCGAGGGCCGCAGATACTGGCCGATGGTGAGAACGTCGACGCCCACGGCCGCCAGGTCGCGATAAACCTGGAGCAGCTCGTCCATCTCCTCGCCCAGGCCAACCATCACGCCGGATTTGGTGACGGTCATTGGCTCAATGTGTTTCGCGAACTCCAGCAGGCGCAGGGTGCGCTCGTAACGCGCGCCCGACCGCACGACGCGATAGAGCCGCGGCACCGATTCGGTGTTGTGATTCAGAATCTCCGGCCGGGCTTCGACGACCATGCGGATTGCACCCTCGCTGCCCTGAAAGTCGGGGATGAGGACCTCCACCTGGCAGCCGGGGGCCTGGCGGCGAATCTCCTCGATGACCATGACGAAAGCCCGCGCGCCGCCGATGACATCGTCGTCGCGATTGACGCTGGTGATGACGGCAAATTTAAGGCCGAGGGCGGCGACGGCTTCGGCTACGCGCCGGGGTTCGTCAAAGTCGATGGGGTCGGGGCGGCCCTTGGGCACGGCGCAGAAGCCGCAGCGGCGCGTGCAGGTGTTGCCGAGCATCATAAAGGTCGCCGTTTTGTGGTGCCAGCACTCGCCGATGTTGGGGCACTGCGCCGACTCGCAGACGGTGTGGAGGTTGAGGCTGCGCGCCAGCTTCCTGAGGTCGTGGTAGTTCTCTCCCACGGGCGCGCGGGCGCGCAGCCACTCGGGCTTCGCCAGCGGACGCTTCGGGGCGAGATCGATCTGAACGAGCGGTGCGGACGGGCCAGCGGCCATACTCTTTCATTCTAGCGGAGGGTTGGCCCTGGCTGGCTCGTTTACACTCTGCCTATGCCTCACCCGGCCAATGAGAGTCTTTTCCCGGCTGAACCGCACGGCGGCGCGTGGATCACGGCGTACTGCGACGGGGGATCGCGGGGCAATCCCGGCCCGGCTGGGTACGGCGTCTTCATTCAGGGAGCGGGCGGCGAAACGGTGGCCGAGCTGAGCGAGTTTCTGGGGCGAGCGACCAACAACGTGGCGGAATACCAGGCGCTGCTGGCTGCGCTGGAGTATGCGCTCAAATCCGGCCACCCGCGACTGAAGGTCATCGCCGATTCCGAGCTGCTGGTGAAGCAGATCCAGGGACGGTACAAGGTGAACAGCCCGGATTTGCGCCCTCTGTATGAGGAGGCGAGACGCCAGATCGCGCAACTCGACAGTTTTCGCATCGAGCACGTGCTGCGCGGGAAAAACAAGCAGGCCGACCGGCTGGCGAATCTGGCGATGGATAAAGGGATGGGCCATTCAGGCGGAAGTTCCGGGCCGTCCCCGGTTGCACCGGGGGCCGGCCCGCGACCGGCGGCGAAAGGGTACGTGAAGAACGGTGTCGTCCATCTCATTGAGGGCGAATTGCCAGAGGGCGCCTTTGTCCTCGTGACTTTGGACCGGCAGTAGGACTGGCTCGCGATATGTCGCAGCACGATTTGGGATTGAGGTTGCCGCCTGGGGCCACGGCGCAGCTGGACGCCTTTCTGGCGCTGCTGCTGCAGTGGAATCAGCGGATCAACCTGACGGCTGTGCGCGAGCCGAAAATGATCGTGAGGCGACATTTCGCCGAGAGCCTGTTCGCCGCGGGGCACATTCCCGCCGGCGCGACGACACTGCTCGACTTCGGCTCTGGCGCAGGATTTCCGGGCATTCCCATCGCTATTGCGCGTCCGGAGATTGCCGTGACGCTTGCGGAATCTCAGAACAGGAAAGCGGCGTTTTTGCGGGAAGCGGTTCGCTCGCTGGGGCTGCGCGCGGAAGTGTGGGCCGGGCGCGTGGAGCAGATGGCGGCGGACCGGGTTTTTGGCGCGGTGACGCTGCGTGCGGTGGAGAGGATGCCGCAGGCGTGCCGGGTGGCTGTGCCGCGCGTGAGAGCCGGCGGTTGGCTCGGTGTGTTCACGACACACGCATCGGAAGACCTGCTCGATGGACTACCCGGCATTCGCTGGACGGAGTCGCTGCCGATTCCCGGCTCGCGGCAGGAGATATTGCGCATGGGGTCAGCATCGACCTGAGTGCCGAGGCATTGGGAAAGTCAGCACCGCTTGTTGAGACTGCCGGTGGCATCGACCTGAGGTAACGTTTCCGGAACCATGAAACGTCGTTAGCATGTGGCGCCGCGCGCTAATACGCGCGCAGCGACTCGATGGGCAGACGCACCTGGAAGCAGGTTCCGGCTGGGTCCGATTTCACGTGGATATAGCCGCGATGCTGGCGGACGATGCGGAGCGCCGTATCGAGGCCGAGGCCGAGGCCGCTGCCCGGCGGCTTGGTGGTGAAGAAGGGCTCGAAGATGCGCTCCTGCACCGCGGAGGGGATGCCGGGGCCGTCGTCCCAGATCTCCACCACGACGGAATCCCCCGAGCAGTGCGCGTGGAGCGTGATGCGCCCGCGGTCATGCATAGCATCGAGCGCGTTTTCCAGAAGCGCCATCCAGACCTGGTTCAGCTCGCTGGCGTAGGCGGAAATGCGGGGAATATCCGGAGCAAAACGGCGCTCGACCGTCACCTTCTCGATGCGCGACTGGAGCATGGCGAGCGTGGTCTCCAGCGACTGCGGGATGTCGACCTGCTGGATGGGCGCCTGATCCATCCACGAATAATCCTTGACCGCCGCAATCAGCTCGAAGATGCGCGCGGTGGAATCCAGCATGGCCTGCGCCATGCGCTCGGTGCGCGCCGAAGAGGCGAACTGCGAAAGAACGATGTCGAGGTGCTGACCGCCGAGGAGCGTGGCCAGATCGTCGAGGTCGGCGGGGGTAAGGTTCAGCTCGGCGAGGTCGGGAACAACTGACCGGGCGGGCGCAACGCCATGCTCGCGCAGCCAGCCCTGCAGCCGCTCTTCCCGTTCCACCTGGGTAATGCTATTCGCGGGGAGGGTGCGCGCCTGTTCCGCGATGCGGCGGCTCCACGCACGGACACTTTCCAGATGCTTTTCGTCCAGGCACAGACTGCCCAGCAGGAACTTTTGCTGGCCGTAGACGCGGAGTTCTTCAATGAGGCCCGAGGCCGCGCGCTGCGCTGCCGAGGCGGGATTGTTGAGCTCGTGCGCCAGATTACCAGCCAGCTTGCCCAGAGCGTTGAGCTTTTCGGTCTGCTGCTCCAGGCGGGTCATCTCCCGGACCCGGTCGAGCATGACGGAGACGCAGCGCTGGCCGATGGAGGGGATCGCTTCCAGCATTTCCGGGAAGCGATCGCGATCGAGTTGAAGGCCCCAGACATCTGTGGCGGCGTAGCCCTCGCCGCCATGGGTTTTCATGCGCGAAAAGGGTAGAATGCCGGTGATCTGACCGGAGCGGCCAACAAACAGCGAAACGCCGCTCTGCTGCCGGCGAACGTGGATTTCGCCGCGCAGGATAATCGCCATCTTCGTGGCGGGATCGCCCTCGCGAAACAGCGAAGCGCCCGCGGAGAAGCAGACTTCTTCGCAGTTCGCTGCGAGCCAGATGTATTCATTCTCGCTGAGGCCGTGCAGGGCGGCCACCTGCCGGAGTGCATCGACGATCTCGGGCAGCGGTGTGTGCACCGTCGCAGCGGGGGCCGGGGAAAGGATGGTATCCATGGGGAACCCCTTGCCTGGAGAATAACCGATGGCGCCGGTCCGGTCCCTGTGGATAGCGTCCGACGGCGCCGGCCGTGCAACGAAATGCGGCGAAGCCGTGCGAATGGCGCCCCGCCGCGAGGAGTTCATCGAATATTTACTTTTCCGATTTTCCCGCGGGCTGCGGAACGCCGTCCCTGACGACCACGGGATCGAGGAAGGGCATGGCCGCGCGCAACTGCGCCCCGACCTCCTCGACTTTCAGTCCAGCCTCCTGCTTCCGCATCTCGGTGAAGTTCTTCCGCCCGGTTTTGTTCTCGTCGATCCACTTCTTCGCGAAGGTACCGTTCTGGATCTCGGTGAGGAGCTTCTTCATTTCGGCTCGAGTGGCATCGGTCACGATCCGCGGGCCCGCGGTGTAGTCGCCGTACTCGGCGGTGTCGGAGATGGAGTAGCGCATGTAAGCGAGGCCGCCCCGATACATCAGGTCGACGATGAGCTTGAGCTCGTGAAGGCACTCGAAATAGGCGATCTCCGGCTGGTATCCGGCCGCAACCAGCGTGTCGAAGCCCGCCTTGACGAGCGCTGAGGTGCCGCCGCACAGCACCGCCTGCTCACCGAACAGGTCCGTCTCCGTCTCCTCGGCAAAGGTGGTCTCCAGCACGCCGCCGCGTGTTCCGCCAATGCCCTTGGCATAGGAGAGGGCCAGTTCCTTCGCGTGGCCCGAGGCGTTCTGGTGGACCGCAATCAGGCAGGGTACGCCGCCGCCTTCGGTGAAGACTTCGCGGACGCGATGGCCGGGGCCTTTGGGCGCGACCATGGAGACGTCAATCTCGGCCGGCGGCACGATGGCGCCGAATCGGATGTTGAAACCGTGGCCGAACATCAGCGTCTTGCCCTTCTTCATGTGCGGGGCAATTTCTTTGGCGTAGGTCTCGCCCTGCGAGTGGTCGGGCGTGAGGATCATGATCACGTCGCCCCACGCGGCCGCGTCGCTGACGGAAGTGACCTCGAGGCCGGCCTTCTTCGCCTTGTCGACGGACTTGCTGGTTGGGGGAAGTCCCACGCGCACTTCCACGCCGCTGTCGCGCAGGTTGAGCGCATGCGCATGCCCCTGCGAGCCGTAGCCGATGATGGCTACCTTCTTCTGCTGGATGAGCGACAAATCGGCGTCCTGATCGTGATAAGTCTTTGCCATTGTTTTCCTTTTCGAGTTATTAGTTTCTGGTTGCTAGGTGTGCAGCCGCAGCTCCGTGAGGATTGTCCTCGCATGATCGCGACCAGAAGCGAAGAACTAACAACCTGTAACTGATTACAATCCTGTCTCTTCCGCCATCAGCAAATCGCTCGACGAGGCAGATTCTTCTTCCGCTTTGAACTCCGCGACCGTTTCCACACCCGGGACGCGCATCGCGTCCAGGACCTTGCTGGTGTGCTGGCCGCGCCGCATCACCATGCGCCCTGTGCGCGATATCTCCAGGATGCGGTCGCCGGCTTCGTTGAGCACCTGAATGAGGCCTTCGATCTTGCTCTCCACGCCGGTGATCTCGATCATCAGCGATTCGGGAGCGAGGTCCACAATGCGCGCGCGGAAGACCTCCGCCAGTTCAAAGACCTGGGAGCGCGTCTGCGGCGTTGCAGCTACCTTGATGAGAGCCAGTTCCCGCGCCACATGCGACAACTGTCCGATGTCGTCCACCTGAAGGACGTTTTCCAGTTTATAGAGGCTGGCCGCGATGCGGTGGCCGGCGGTGGGCGAGGCGTCGCAGACGATGGTCATGCGCGAGACGCCGGTGCGCTCGGAGTGGCCGACCGTGAGCGACACGATATTGATATTGAGCCGGCGGAACAGCGACGCGACCCGCGTGAGGACGCCGGGCTTGTCTTCGACGAGTGCAACGAATGTATGGAGCATAAGAACCTCAGCCTGGATAGCGACTCAGCAAGTTAGCGAGTTAGCGGCACCGAACTCGCGATCATTTGTCCTCCGCCGTTTCCACCAGCGGATTCTGGTTGGGACGGCGAATCATCTCATGCAGCGCGGAGCCGGCCGGGATCATAGGATAGACCGAATCTTCTTTCTCGACCAGGAAGTTAATGACGAAGGGTCCTTTGCGCTCGCGGGCTTCTTTCACGGCCGGCAACACCTGAGAACGCTTGCGAACGGCGAGTCCAGGAATGCCGTGCGCTTCGGCAAGCTTGACGAAGTCCGGGCTCAGCAGAGGCGTGGACTGGTAGTTCTTCTCGTAGAAGAACTCCTGCCACTGCCGCACCATGCCAAGATACCCGTTGTTGACGATGGCGATGTTCAGGTCCAGTTCTTCCTGCGCGGCGGTGGACAGTTCCGCCGCCGTCATCTGAAAGCCGCCATCGCC
>DAHUYD010000105.1 GCA_027315385.1 Acidobacterium sp. | reverse complement strand
CCCAAGCACCTGTATTTACGTGTAAGCCGTCTCAGTTTTGGGTAAATTGGGTGACTTCCCAGACCGCCGAAGCATTCTCCGCTACCTACTCGCCAGGTAATGGATGCGGCGGGACTGGGACGACAGTGCATTCCGCAGAATTCTGGCTGACCGAACCGGCGCTGGCCGACACGGAATTCGTGCATATGCCCGTCTTCCCATCCCATGGCGATCTGCAGCACGTTGTGCAACTGCGCCAGCGTCAGCATTGAAGGACCAGAGACGGAGCGCCGCTTCGTTTCCTCCGCTTTCTGCCCGGTGTGTGATCTTGCCCCCGCAAAACGCAGCCGTTTGCGAGCGGAGCTGGCGCGGGTGAAGATGGAGCGCGACATCCATGGGGAGAACAGGGGGAAAAGCGGGGAATTGGGGAGACTATAGAGATTTCACGAGCCTCTCGCATCGCAATGAAATTCAAGGAATTTAACCGATTTTCGAGATTTTGCTTGACAAGCTGGCGGAGAGGGAGGGATTCGAACCCCCGATAGCCTTTCGACTATGCCTGATTTCGAGTCAGGTGCATTCAACCGGGCTCTGCCACCTCTCCGCGAGGGGATTTTTCAGGATTCCGGCTGCGGCGTGCCCGGAGCGCGCAGCGTGGAGCGGGAGACCGGGATCGAACCGGCGACATTCAGCTTGGGAAGCTGACGTTCTACCACTGAACTACTCCCGCGCCGGGCCCCTGCGAGGAGGCCAACTGTCCAAAGTATAACAAGTCGGCATCGAGCAATGTGGAAGGCGCCGAGCGGGCAGTCCCAGGGCTGGGAATGCTACTGAAGCCTGCGGATCATGATGTTCGTGAACCAGAGCTTGTCTCCGGGCGCCCCTGTGTTCGGTTGCCGTGCAGAGAAATACGCGCGGGTTTCGCGATACATGTAACTCTGACGGTGGCGTATGCTACGCTGGCCCGGCCTCGAGACGATACACAGCGTAGCCGACCGAGGGAACGCGGGCCTAAAAAATGACCTTGCTTCCGGAGATCTGAGCCGGCTCGTCGATGACGCCGGGAGCAACGGCGTGGACAGCAAGCGGCATTCCGGCGGGAAACTGGACATCCGTCGTTCAGACGATGCATTGGGCAGGCGCGGGGGTACAGCAGCCAGTGGACGAGATTGGACGCATCGCGGCTGATCTGCTCTTTGAGGAGCCGGCACGCAGAGGGAGCGACGGAGGCAATGCGCCGGACCGCAGCAAGTGCAGCTGAAGACGCGGCTGATACGGAGAAATTCGTGCGGCTGTTCTGTCCTGACGGGCTGAAGCCCGAAAGGCCCGCGGCCGGCTGGTCAGCCTTTCGCTGGTTCATCGACGCGCAGGTACTGGTCGCCCGGGACGTTCGTTAGTTTCTGGACGATGCCGCTCGGCCAGCGAATTTCGACCGCTTTGAGCACAGTTTCGGCGCCGATGCCGAAGTGAGCGCGCACATCGCTGGAAGACATGTAGCTGGAGGCCGTGGTTACGGTCACCCACTGCGATCCGCTCGCCGTGTCGACGCGGATCACCGCGCCGATGCCGTCGCGATTGCTCCTGTGCCCCACCAGCTTGAACCCTATCCAGTGGTTTGCGGTCGGAGTCCGGTTCATGAGGACGTGCGCCGGGCCTCCGTTTTCAGTAATGACCACATCGAGGCGGCCATCGTTGTCGATATCCCCGATCGCCAGTCCGCGACCTACCCAGCGCTGATGGAAGACATCGCCGGAGAGCGGCCCCACGTTGACGAACCGCTTGCCATTGACGTTGCGGAGGAGCATAGGGGGCTCGCGATAGTGGAGATTGGGAAAGCTCCTCCGTATGGTGTCCAGGTCATGGGCCTGAGCAATGACGAGATCCTTCCAGCCGTCGTTATCGTAGTCCATGAAGCGCAGACCCCAGCCGGAGTGAAGCAGAGTCGCACCGGTAATTCCCGAGGCATAGCTGTTGTATGCGAAGGTGCCATCGTGATCGCTGGAATAGAGTGAATAGACCTGGTTAGCAAGATCGTCCATAACCAGGTCCGGCCAGCCATCGTTGTTATAATCTGCAAAATCCACTCCCATACCCGCGAATGTACGCCCGTCGCCGTCCACAGCAATGCCGGCTTCCAGGCCCACTTCCTCAAACGTTCCGTTGCCCTTGTTGTGGAACAGAAACTCCAGCATGGAATCATTCGCGACTGCGATATCGATGTGTCCGTCGCGGTCGTAATCGGCGATGGCGATGCCGAGCGCCTTGGCGGGCTTGTCCAGACCCATGCGATGGGCCGACTCAGTAAACGTACCGTCGCCGTTGTTGCGATAGACGAGCATGGAAATGGGCTGAAAGACGTCAGGGTGACAGTACCCGCGGTTATTGGGCGGCCCGCACCAGACGTCGTCCCAGTCCCACTGGATATATCGCAGGACGACAAGATCCAGATGGCCGTCATTATCGAGATCTACCCACGCAGCGGAGGTGGACCAGCCGCTGCCGGCGACACCGGCCTTTTCCGTCACGTCGGTGAAGGTGCCGTCGCCATTGTTGCGATAGAGACGATTGCCGCCCAATGCCGTGACGTAAAGATCGGCAAAGCCATCATTGTCGTAGTCGCCGACGGCCGCACCCATTCCGTAACCAAAGCCGGCGAGCCCCGCTTTCACCGTCACATCCTCGAAGGTACCGTCGGGTTTCTGATGATAGAGGCGATTCCAGTACTTCGGGGCGGTCTTTTGCGGGATGGTTCCTTTGGGAACAAAGTCGCCGAAGGGCGCACCATTCACCAGAAAGATATCGAGCCGCCCGTCGTTGTCGTAGTCGAAGAGCGCGACGCCGGACCCCATCGTCTCCAGCAGGTATTTTCTGGGGCTGTGGGGGGCCTGGTGCAGGAAATCGACGCCACGCGCCGAAGCAACGTCCACAAATGCGCCTGGCACCAGTCCGGATGCGGTCTCGGCAGCATGCGCCAGGCTGCGGAGCGGCTGCGAAGCCAGCAGCCCGGCTGCGGAGGACGCGCGAAGAAATCCGCGGCGGGAGATCATGCTGTCATTTCCCCCGCTGACATGCTGCACAATTCGCCGATCACTCCTGTCCCTTCCTCGACGTTAAAAATGCGGCCTGGGCTGTTGCAACATCATGGTACTCGCGAATCTCAACATTCCTGCCGGCGAACGGCCGCTGCTCACGCGGCGGGAGCTGATGCTTACTGCGGGGGCTTTTGAAGCTGCTCCGATGGAACGGCGTGGGCCGCTCTCCGGACAGCTCATCATAAGAGTTATTCAGCGACGAAAACCGAGGACTTGTTCCAGGACGAATAAGCGAGCGCCGGAAAAGGTTTGCTTTGGGAGGGGACGGTTGATATCGTGCGACCATACCCACAACTTCAACCGCAGGTTTCATTCCATGATTTCCGGTCTCTCTGCCCGCCGTGGTTTCCGATTCTCCATCATTTTTGCATGTCTGGCTGCCGCGGCACCGCTGACGCGGGCGCAAATTGCGGCATGGCCCCTTGATGGACCCGCATTCAGCGCGTCGCCGACGGAAATTCAGGCAGCCGCGGCGAAGATTCCGGCGGAGAAATTTGCCGACGCGACGGTGCTGTATGAGGAAGAGGACTTCGCGCTGGATGCGGCCGGACGGCTGACGAACACCCACCGCATGATCTACCGGATCGAAACCGAGACGGGTGTGCAGGGGTGGTCGGAAGCTTCGGTGGAATGGGAGGCCTTTTACCAGAACGTGCCGCGGATCGAGGCACGGGTAATCGAGCCGGATGGCAGCGTTACGGAACTGGACCAGAAGACCGTAACGGATGTGGCGGCGCAGAACCAGGGCGACGGCACCTACTCCGACGACCGGCTGCACGAGGCGCCGCTGCCGGCGGTAAGTCCCGGCTCAATTGTGGAAGTGGAGACGATCAGCTCGGATAAGGAGCCATACTTCACGGCCGGCGGAGCGTACCGGAATTATTTTCAGCGCATGGTGCCGGTGGTCCGTTCGCGCATGGTGGTGGAAGTGCCGGCGGGAACGCCGCTCCAGTACAAAACCGCGTGGCTGCCGGATCTGCTGACGAAGGACGCAACCTCGCATGGCGTGCGACGGGTGGTCTTCGATCAGGGTCATCTGAACGGATGGGTAAACGAAGACATCAGCCTGCCGACGGACCATCCTCGAATACCGTGGGTGGAATTTTCGACGGGGCAGTCGTGGGCGTCAATCGTAGCGGCGTACCGGCAACTGGCGGCGCCGCAAATTCAGGAAGACGCGGTGAAGAGCCTGTTGCCGGCGAATCCACCGAAGGACCGCAACGCGCTGATCGCGATGCTGGTGGCGAGCCTGCACCAGAACGTCCGGTACACCGGCGTGGAGTTTGGGAAGGCGCGGCTGCAGCCGCAGACGAGCGCGCAAATTCTGCAGCGGCACTACGGCGACTGCAAGGATAAGGCGTCGCTGCTGGTGGCCATGTTGCGGGCCGCGGGGATTCCAGCGCAGATGGCACTGCTGGATGCGGGACCCGGACTGGATGTCAGCCCGGATCTGCCGGGCATCAACCTTTTCGACCACGCAATTGTCTACGTGCCGGCGAGCGAGGGCGAAGCGCCGCTGTGGATTGACGCGACCGCCCAATACACGGCGGTGGGCGACCTGCCGTATCCGGACCAGGCGCGCGAGGCGCTGATTGTCGCGAAGGATACGACGGGACTGACGCTGACGCCGAAGGCTGTGCCGGCGGACAGCGTGCTGCTGGAGACGCGCAGGTTCCTGCTGGCGGATTATGGGCCGTCGCACGCAATCGAGACTTCGCAGACGAGCGGATATATCGATGCCAATTACCGCGGGTATTACGGCGACTCAAGCAGCCAGAACGCGCAGACAGCGCTGGAGAACTATGCGAAACAGGCGTACGCGGCCAAGGCGCTGACCAGCGTGCAGCACGGCGACGCGGCGGACCTGTCGAAGCCATTCCTGCTGACGCTGGATATGGCGAAGGCGGACCGCGGCGACACCGGAATCGGAGACGCGTCGGTGGCTGTGTACTTCGGGGGAATCTGGAACGGGCTGCCGGACTGGTTTGGGAGCAACCCGAACCCGGATACCAGCAACTTGCCGGCGGACGAACTGAGCCGGCGGCAAAAAGCTGAGGCGAACCGAAGCGGGGATTACGAAATACCTCCGTTCGTCGCGGAGCGGCGCTACCAAATTGTGCCGCCGCTGGGATTTACCGTGCGCGGACTGCCGCCGAACCAGACCACGCAGATGGGACCGGCCACGCTGAGGCGGACGTACAGCACGGATGCGGAAGGTGTGGTGACGGCGGATTTCCGGTTCGACACGGGCAAGAGCGTGTACAGCGTGGCGGACGCGCTGGCGCTGCGCAAGGCCATCGCGACCGCGAACAAGGAAGGCGCCATCGTTATTACCTTCGATCAGGTGGGCGCGAAGCTGCTGGCGCAGGAGAAGATCCGCGAGGCGATGGCGGCGGACGAAAGCCTGATCGAGAGCCATCCCGCGGACGCGGTGCAGCATGTGCGGATGGCCTACGTGCTGCTGCATGCGGGCATTGGCGAGGAGGCGCGGGCCGAGGCGGCCCAGGCGACGCAGCTCGATCCGAAATCGGCCGTGGCGTGGAAGACGCAGGGCTGGGTGCTGCAGCACAACCTGATCGGGGTGCTGCACGGGAAGGGCTTCGATCTGAATGGCGCGGTGGAAGCGTACAAGAAGGCGGCGGCGCTGGATCCGGATAACACGGACACGATGGCAGACCTGGCCGAGCTGTACGAATACGACGCGAACGGAACGCAGTATGGATCGGTGGACAACCTGAATCTGGCAATCCAGGAATACCAGGCGCTGAAGGCAAAGAACCAGAACGTCGGCGAGCAGTATGAGGATCGGCTGCTGTTTTGCCTGCTGTACGGGCATCGTTATAACGAACTGCTGGAGGATCTGGCGACGCTGCCGACTTCGCGCGCGCGGGATGGGCTGGCGATTGCTGCAACCGCGGCGACAGAGGGCGCGGCGGCGGGGCTGCAGCGGGCCAATCAGGTATCGGGGGGCAGCAACCAGCGCGACGACGCGCTGCGCAGGGCGGGAGAGGAGCTGGCGTGGCTGCGGATGTATCCGGAAGCGGCGCAGCTGTTCCAGGCCTGCATTGCGGGGCAAACCGATGCGCCGGCGCTGGCGCGGCAGGTGGAGATATTCCGAAACCTGCATCCTTACGATGCACAAGGGCCGGGAAAGCTGGACCCGCAGGGCGTGGTCAGGCAAATGCTGGTGGATGAACTGTCAGGAAACATGACGGAATCCGAGCTGAGGCGGCTGCTCGCCCATCATGCGTACGCAACCGTCGCGGAGTGGCAGAAGAATACGAAAGACAACGAGGAAGACTCCAGCGACCTGAGCGCGGCGGCAAACCGGCTGGGGATGCAGCCCATGGAAATGGCGGATCTGACGCTGGGCACGATGAAGCTGAGTTCCAGCGGAGACGATGCCCACGGCTACCGGGTGATGATGCTGGAGCCGGGATCGAGGCCGCGCAGCTTCTTTGTGACGAAAGAAGACGGGGTGTATCGGATTGTCGCGGGGCAGAACGACACGATGGAGGTTGGGAACGAAGCTCTGTACCTGCTGCATCGCGGAGACGAATTGCAGGCGCGCTCGCTGCTGGACTGGAAGCGGGAATCCGTGCACCTGGGCGGGGGCGACGATCCGCTGTCAGGGCCGCTGTTCGCGCGGCTTTGGATCAGCGGGCAGTCGAAAGGAGCAGCGGCGATCGAGCTGGCTGCCTCTTCCCTGCTGTTGTATCGGGCGGATATCTCCGCGACGCTGCCGCAACTTCGGCGGAGCGCAGCGGCCATGAGCGGACCTGACAAGCCGAGCGTCGCGGCGGTGAACTTGCTGGTGGCGGAGGGTTGGCTGTACGCGCAGAAGCCGGAACGAGCAAGGGCGGCCATTGACGCGCTGCTGAAGCAGTATCCGGATTCGAACACGGCGATCGGGCTGGCGGGCGAGGCAGACCGGCAAACGCACAACTGGACAGCGTGGAACGCACTGGTGGACAGCCGGCTGAAACAGCATCCGGATAATCATGATCTGCTGGTGGAGAAGGTTCAGGCGGAACAGGCGGAAGGAAATTTCGAAGCGGCGGGCAAAACGCTGCAGACGGTAATGAACGGGATGCAGGCGAATGCGGAGGATTACAACAACTTCGCGTGGAATTCGCTGTTCGAAAAGCAAGTGAGCGACAGCGCGCTGCAGGCGGCGCAGCAGGCAACGACACTGACGAACAACAGAGACTTCGCCAGCCTGCATACGCTGGCCTGCGTGTATGCGGCAAAGGGGAAAACCACCGAAGCGCGGCAGACGCTGCTGCAGGCGATGGCGGCGGCGAATTTGGCGGAGCCGAACTCCGAGACGTGGTATGCCTTTGGAGCGATTTACGAGCAGTTTGGGGCGACGAAGGCTGCGATTGCGGCTTTTGAAAAGGTTGAGAAGCCGACGGGACCGATCACGCCGGAGGACACCTGGGTTCTGGCACAGCAACACCTGAAGGCTCTGCACGCGGAGCCGAAGGCGGGGGCGCAATCCGGCGCGCTGGTGGCGCGGATAAAGAGCCCTGGGCAAAGTGGGAAGGCGAGCCGGTAGAATCGAGCCATGCCCCTTTACAAAGTGATTCTGCTGGCCGTAGTCCAGGGCCTGGCCGAACTACTGCCCGTTTCCAGCTCCGCGCATGTGGTGGTGGCGGAAAAGCTGATGGGACTGAACCCGTCGTCGCCGGCCATGACGCTGCTGCTGGTGATGCTGCACACGGGCACGATGTTCGCGGTCATTGTTTACTTCTGGAAGCAGTGGCGGGACAGCTTCTTCTCAAGCGCGGATGAGTTCAGAAGCTTCGCGGGACTGGCGATTCTGGCGACGGCTCTCACTCTTATCATCGGCGGCGGAATCATCGAGTTTATCGAGAAGGTGATGCTCCGCGGCACTCCGCATGCTCAGATTGAGAGCTTGTTCAGTCATCTGGGAATCATCTGGCCGGCGCTGCTCGCGGCCGGGATACTGATCATCATTGCCGGCCTGATGGAGAGCCGGACGAGCACGACGCCTGAGGGGCGCAAGCGGATCAGCAACGGGCAGGCCGGGCTCATCGGGGCGGTCCAGGGGCTGTGCGTTCCGTTCCGCGGGTTTTCACGGTCGGGAGCGACAATCTCCGCGGGGACTCTCGCCGGCGTGGAAAAGCGGCGGGCGGAGGCGTTCAGCTTCGCGCTGGTGGTGATCATCACGCCGCTGGCAATTGGGCGGGAGGCGTGGCGGCTCCGCGCGGTGGATCACACCGGATTTGCGGCGGCCGCGATGCCAAGCCTGCTGGGGATGCTGTTTGCGTTCCTCGCGGGGCTGGTGGCGTTGAAGTGGCTGAGCGCATGGCTGGAGCGGGGGCGCTGGCACTACTTCGGCATCTACTGCCTTTTCGCGGCGGCGGCAGTCTTCGTGCTGCACCGGCACGGATTCTGAGGCATCCTCTTCGAAAGTACGGCCCTTCCAAAGTCGCATGAAAGAAGCTTCGCGCAGGAGCGCGCAGGCACTCATTCTGGGCACAGCGCTGATGCTCTTCTGGGTGGCGTGCGTCGCCAGCCGTGCCGCGCACGAACTTCTGCTGGGTATCCCGTCGGCGATCCTGTCTGCCTGGTTTTCGTTTTATGCGATTCGGCGGCTGCCGATCCGGTTCCGGCCCACGCCTGGCAATTTGCTGGAGTGCTGGAGGATACCTGGGGAAGTCGCGAAGGACCTGGTGGTAGTGCTGGGCGTGCTCGTGGCAGACCTCGCGGGACGGCGGGCGCCGTCGCTGTTCCGCGCCGTGCCATGGGGGGCGAATTCGAAGAGCCCGAACGATCTGGCCAGGCGGGCGCTGGCGGTGGCGTACGAAACGGTTTCGCCCAACTGCGTGGTGGTTGGCATTGACCGCAAGCAGGGACTAATGCTCTTTCACCAACTGCGGAGATCGCAGCTGACGGCGATGACGGAACGGCTGGGACGGGGAGCCGGAATGTGAACGTCTGGATGCTGACGGCAACGGCTGCGAGCGTCTCCCTGATCCCGTGCGCGTGGGCGTGCCTGCGCGGGACACCGGAGCGGCGGCTGGTGGGGCTGGAGATGACGGGGATCATCGTCACGATCCTGCTGGTACTGCTCACCATGGCAAGACACCGGCTGCCCTTTATCGATATGCCGCTGACGCTGGCGCTGCTGACGTTCGGAGCGGGGCTGGTGTTTGCGCGTTTTCTGGAGAAGCATCTGTGAGCGCGCATTCGATGGTCGTGGACGGGCTGCTGGCGTTCACCGCACTTTCATGCTGGGCCGGAGCGCTGGGCATGATTCGCATGAAGGATGCGTATCAGGCACTGCACTATCTGGGCGTGCCGGCGATTGCCGGCATGGGCGCGCTGACGATTGCGGTTTTTGTCGAGACAGGCTGGACGCAGGCATCGTGGAAGTGCGGCATCATCTTCGCGGTTCTGGTGGCATCGAATTCGGTGGGAACGCATGCGGCGGCGAGGGCCTTCCGCGAACGCGAGAAGGACCACTGGGAACCGCTGCCGGAAGACGAGGAAGTCGAATTTCCTGGAGGGCAGCCGCAATGACGGTGATCCTGGGAGTGGCGTTGCTTGCGCTGATCGCGGCGAGTGCGCTGGGAGTTGTGCGCACCGACGACGTGACCTGCCAAACGATCTCGCTGAGTTTTTACGGACTGCTGCTCGCGCTGATGTTTTTTCTGTTCCGCGCGCCGGATGTTGCGCTGGCGCAGATCACGGTGGGCGCCATCGCCTTGCCGCTGATGGTGATGCTGGCGATCACACGCATGAAGCATCATAAGGAAGCGACGGGCCGGGCCAGGAAGGAGCAGCAGTGAAACGCCGCCACCGCCTGCTGTTATTTGCATTTGGAGCGGTGGGCATCGCCTTTGTGTACTGCGCGGGCGCTTTGAATATGCCTGCCTGGGGGCAATATCGCGGTCCGTATGGCGACGCGATTGCGCGGCTGGCGGTGTACCAGCGGCATGCGACCGACACAGTGAACGCGGTGACCTATGACTATCGCGGCTTCGACACGCTGGGAGAGGAGTTCATTCTGTTCAGCGCGGTCACAGGGGTGATGCTGCTGCTGCGTCCGGAAAAGCAGCGGGCAGGGGAGAAGAAGAATCAGGAAGGCGGAAACCCGGCGTCCTTCCGGGATCGGGCGGCTCTGAGCGAAACCGTGCAGGTGTTCACGACCGCCATTTTCGGATTCTCCCTGATGTTCGGCATCTACATGGCGACGCATGGACAGCTGACGCCGGGCGGCGGCTTTCAGGGCGGAGTACTTCTGGCGGCGGCGCCGATGCTGCTCTACATCGCCGAGAACACAGAGGCGTTCCAGCGGATTGTGTCGCACCCGCTGGTGGAGTTTTTCGAAGGAGCGGGCGCGGCGGGCTACGCGCTGATCGGCATCGCGGCGCTGACGATGGGAGCGGCGTTCCTGACGAACGTGATTCCGCTGGGAATGACGGGCGACGTGTTCTCGTCCGGCACGATTGCCGCCATCAGCGCCTGCGTGGGGGTGGAGGTTGCCGCCGGCTTCACGCTGATCGTCTACGGATATCTGCGCGAGATTCTGTCGCGCGCCGCGAGGGAGGGACAATGACATTACCGGCGGACTATCCCTACTTCATCGCTGCGTGGATTCTGCTGTGCGGCCTGTACGGGATCGTGCGCAGCAGGCATCTGGTGCACATGGTCATCAGCCTCACGGTGGTGCAAAGCTCCACGTATGTGCTGCTGCTGGCCATTGGATTTCGCCAGGGCGGATACGCGCCGGTGTTTGCGGGGCTGCATACCGGCGTGAAGGTCGTGGATCCGATCGTGCAGGCGCTGATGCTGACCGACGTGGTGGTGGAAACGACCGTGGTGGCGCTGCTGCTGGCGATGGTGGTGAAAGCCCATGAGAAAAGCGGCACGACGAGCCCGGACGACCTGCGGTTTCTGCGAGGCTAACCGACGATGCCCTCACCGGCTCTGCTGGTCGCTGTTCCCCTGATCGTTGCGGCTCTGCTGGGGGCGCTGCGCAAGCTCATTCCGCGGTGGGTGGCCGACCTGGCAGCGGTGCTGACGGCCGCTGGAAATCTGGCGATCGCGTGCTGGTGGATGGCGCACGCGCTCCATCGGACGCAGGTGTACTGGTTCGGGGGATGGTTTCCGCGCGGACGGATGGCGCTCGGCATCGGCTTCACCATGGACGGCTATGGCTGCGGGCTGGCCGCTCTCGCCGCGCTGCTGACGACGCTGGCGCTGATCTTTTCGTGGAAACATTTTGAGAGCGCCGGGGGACATTTCCACCCGCTGATGCTGGTGTTTCTGGCGGCAATGAGCGGTTTCGCCGTCAGCGGCGACATCTTCAATTTGTTTGTCTTTTTCGAGCTGATGAGCACGGCGGCGTTTGCGCTGTGCGGGCTCAAGACCCAGGAGCCGGCCCCCCTGGCGGGGGCGTTTAACTTTGCGGTCACGAACAGCGTTGCGGCGTTCCTGATGCTGACCGGGATTGCGCTGCTGTACTCGGCCACAGGTGCGCTGAACCTCGCGCAGATCGGCCTGGCACTGGAGGGGCGGCACGACCGGCTGGTGATCGCGGCGTTTGCCTTCCTGACGACCGGCTTTCTGGTGAAGGCGGCTGAGTTCCCTTTTCACTTCTGGCTGCCGGATGCTCATTCCGTGTCGCCGACGCCGGTGTGCGTGCTGTTTTCCGGGATCATGGTCCAGCTTGGGCTGTTCGGAGCAATGCGCGTGTACGCGACGGTATTCCAGGGATGCTTTGCGGGGACAGGGGTTCCCTGGCTGTTCGTCGCGATCGGCGCGGTAACGGCGCTGTGGGGGGGGATGATGTGCTTTGCGGAGCATCACCTGAAGCGGCTGCTTGCCTTCTCCACCATCAGCCACACGGGACTGATGACTTTAGCCTTCGGGGTGTGGACGAAAGCCGCTCTCGCGGGTTTGTTCGTCTACCTGGTGGCGCATGGACTGGTGAAGGCGGGGTTATTCTTCTGCGCCGGAATACTGCTGCACCGGTTCGAGACGATGAGCGAGCCGGCGCTGTTCGGCAAGGGACGGTCTCTGCGCTGGACCGCTCCATTGTGGTTCCTGGGCGGGCTGGGTCTGGCGGCCGCGCCGGGTTTTGCACTGTGGGCCGGTGAAACGCATGTGACCGACGGCGCGCCGTGGGCTGAGGCAATCTTTTTTATCGCCGGAGCCATGACGGGCGCGGCGGTTCTGCGCGTGGGACTCCGCGTGTTTGCGGGCCTGGGCGATGCGGGCCCTGTGGACCGCTCGGCCAAAGTGGACGAGAAACCCGAGACGACGGATGCGGGACGCAGGCTGAGTCCCGTACTCTATGCGCCGGCCGTGGTTTGCGTGGGCGGATGCATGGCGCTGGCCTTCTGGAAGGGGACGATGCGAGTGGCAGAGGCGGCCGCGGCATCGTTCATGGACTTCCGCGGCTACGCACATATGGTTTACGCGGGCGCGATCGTGGTTCAGCAGCCGGTTGCGCCGCATGACCTGCTGACGCGCGGAATCATCTCGGCGGTGCTGCGGGCGCTGGCGGCTGTCGCCGTGGCGCTGTGGGCCGTGCTCCATCTTCGAGTGCCGCGGGAACTGCGCTGGCCTTCGCATCTGGAGGGGCCGATGCGGCCGGTTCGCGAGCTGCAGAGCGGGCATCCGGGCGACTACGTGGCGTGGCTGACCCTGGGATGCGCGGTGGTGGGCGTCGCGGCGTTATGGCTGGGGCTGTGACGAGCTTGCCTGGGAGCCGAGCAGCGCGATAGCTTCGGAATCATGTTCGTTCGGCGATTACGCGTGGAGCGAGTGGATGCGTCGGGACAGGCGCAGAAGTGCCCCGTGGCGTGGATCGACAACTTCGCGATGCGCAACTTCACCAACGAGGCCGTTTTCGACGATACGCTGCCGGTGGGCGACGGCTTGCTGGAGGCGGGATTCCGCGTGCCGCTGGAGCGGCTGGCTCCGGCGATGGAAGACTGGTTCCGGCGCAAGGGGTATCTGGCCGCGGGAGAGCGGCTGCGGGTGGAAGAGCTGCCGCGCTGAGCACTGAAGTGGACCACCGGGTTGCGGGGGCTTACGCTGACGAAGCAGTTGTGAGGCTCCGTGGAGGAAGAGCCGGAATCCGGCGGTTTCAGGGCAGACCACGCCCACGCTGCTGCGAGGCATCTCAACTGAATGGAACCACCCCGCGAAGGTGAACGACCGCGCCTGCGAGAGCAGGGTGTCCCAGAGCTGGCTTCCTCAGCAGGTTCTCGACTTCGGCAGGCCGTTTGCTGCCCGCTTTGGGCCTCACGCGAGCCGTTTCGAGGGCATGCAGCGACGAAACCAGCTATATCCATTCCAAACGCCGGAGAGAATCACGATGAAGGTTGAGAATCTGAGAGATCTGTTGGTGGATGAGCTGCGGGATCTGTATTCCGCCGAAACGCAACTGACGAAGGCGCTGCCGAAGGTGGCGAAGCACGCGCACGACAGCAAGCTGAAGGAAGCGATCCAGCACCACCTGCAGGAAACAGAAAACCATGTGAAGCGGCTGGAGCAGATTTTCCATCGGCTGAACGAAAGCCCGAAGGGAAAGACATGCGCCGGCATGAAGGGGCTGATCGAAGAGGCCGATGAGCGGATGTCGGAGGGCGGCGATAAGGAAACGCTGGACGCCGGCATTATTGCAGATGCGCAGCGGGTGGAGCACTACGAGATCTCGGCGTATGGCTCGGCGCGGACGTTCGCGAATCTGCTGCGGGAGCCGGAGGTGGTGCGGCTGCTGGAGGAGACTCTGAAAGAAGAGAAGGCCGCAGATGCGAAGCTGAATGAGTGCGCGGAGACGATCAATGTGGAAGCGAAAGCGGCGTAAATCGGCTCTGTGATCCGTAGCCCACCCTGTCGCTGACCAGCTCAGCTGCGGCGACACGGGTGGGCACGATCCAGAGATCAGAACGATAGGGTACGCAGGGGCATGTGGCGCCTGAAGCGGTATCCAGGAAACGCCCCTTGCGCATTATTGCCCATGACCACTACCATCCGGGGAGATGGCCGATATTTCCCGGGGAATCCTGCCTGTTATCGCGGTCGATCGCGAATCGGCCGAGCCGCTGCACCGGCAGATCTATGCCGGATTCCGCGAGGCGATCCTGAGGGGAGACCTGGCGGCGGGGCAGCAGGTTCCTTCCAGCCGCGCGCTGGCAGGTGAGCTTGGGATCTCGCGGTTCCCGGTTCTGGATGCCTATGCGCAGCTGCACGCGGAGGGATTCTTCGCGAGCCGGGTGGGCGCGGGTACGTTTGTCGCGGCTTCTCTGTCGGCGAGGCAGGAAGGGCGGAGCACCAAAGAGGCAGCGGGGCGGCGATCGACGTCGCGGCGCGGAGCGCAGTATCCGGCGTTCCGCGCGACTCCGTGGAGGCAGGGCTGGGGCGCGTTCGGGGTGCATCAGCCGGCGCTGGATCAATTCCCTTTCGGGGTCTGGTCGAGGCTGACCGCGCGGCACAGCCGATCGCCGCGGGCGCACGCCCTGCATCACATCGATCCGCTGGGGCTGGAGCCATTCCGGGAGGCGATCTGCGCGTATCTTCGGGCATCGCGAGCGGTGCGCTGCGATCCGAGCCAGATCATGGTGGTGTCGGGATCGCAGCAGGCGCTGGACATCGCGACACGCGTACTTCTGGATGAGGGCGATGCGGTGTGGGTCGAGGAACCGTGCTATCCACTGGCGCGGGCGATCCTGACGGGCGCGGGATGCCGGGCTGTGCCGGTTCCGGTGGACGAGGAGGGCCTGGATGTGGCTGCGGGGATTCGCGCGGCAAGAGACGCCAGGGCCGCGTTCGTCACGCCGTCGCATCACTACGCTCTGGGCGCGAGCATGAGCGCGTCGCGCCGAATCCAGTTGCTGGAGTGGGCGCAGCAGGCGGGAGCGTGGATCGTGGAAGACGATTACGACAGCGAATACCGCTATGAGAGCATGCCGATTCCGTCCCTGCAGGGTCTGGACCGGGCGCAGCGCGTGATCTATATCGGCACGTTCAGCAAGGTGCTGTTCCCGTCGCTGCGGCTCGGATACCTCGTGATTCCCGAAGATCTGCTGGAGCGCTTCTCCTCCGTGCGTTTTGCGATGGACATCTTCCCCTCCTACCTGTACCAGGAGGTACTGACGGATTTCATGCGGGCGGGGCACTTTGCCCGGCACATTCGTCGCATGAGGAATCTGTACAAGGCGCGGCGTACGGCGCTGGTGGAGAGTCTTCAGGGCGAATTCGGCAACGAACTGGAGATCCATGGAGCGGAAGCGGGCATGCACCTGACGGTCACCCTTCCGAGCGGCTTCCGCGACACGGAGATTTGCACACGGGCGGCCGCGGAGCACCTGTGGCTGTGGCCGTTGTCGCCGTGCTATGCCGGGGACGCGCCGCGGCAGGGATTGATTCTGGGATTTGCCAACACGTCTGAGGAGCAGATGCGAGGAGCGGTGAAGCATTTGAAGGCAGTGATCGGGAACCGGCAGGGAGCGGCCCGCAGCCAGCGGCCGGCAGCCGCTGGTCACTGATCGGCGCTCAGAAGGCTGGATGACGGATCGAATCGGAGTCGGATCGCTTCCCTGCCAGTGAAGCTCGCGGCGCCGCGAGGAATTTCACAGATGGTGGCTATGCCAGTGTGCAGGAGAGTGGTTATGGCGACCAACCACTCAACAGCGCGAAGCTTCCTGTGTGAGGACGTTCGGCAGGAGGTTTCCCCATGAGACAGCGGCGGACGGTCGCCGGATTGCTTTCAATCGCAGCCCTCCTTCTGCTTGCCGGGCAAGTATGTGCAGCAGAAGCTTCCCTGCAGAATTCAACTTCCCTTTCCACGCAGGCGTTCGGGAACTTGTCCCCGGAATCAAGAGGCGACATTTACCTGGCGCGCGGTGAATACATCCAGGCTATAGAAGCGTACCGGAAGGCGCCCAGAACCGCCGAGGTGTGGGACAAGATGGGCATCGCCTGGCACCACATGAATGCGCTCGGCCAGGCGCGGAACGATTACCGGCGGGCGCTGCTGATCCAGCCGAATTATCCGCAGGCGATCAACAATCTGGGAGCGACGTACTTCGCGCAACGCAAATTCAAGAAGTCAATCGGCCTGTACCGGCAGGCGCTGCGGCTGATGCCGAAGTCGGCGGTGATCGCCGCCAATCTGGGTACCGCGTATTTTGCGTGGGGGAAATACCGGCAGGGGCTGGCTGCGTACCGGCGGGCGTTCCGGCTGGATCCCACGGTTTTCGCTGAACCCGATTCGCTGACGAATGTGGCAGCGAACACGAGCCGGGAATACCGCGCGCAGGAAGACTATTGCCTGGCGGAGTTGTTTGCCCAGGCGGACATGAAAACGCAGGCGATCGCGTATCTGACGCGGGCGCTGAATGAGGGATTCAGGAACAGGCAGCAGATCCTGCGGGACAGTGTGTTCGCGCAGTTGCGCAAGACGCGGGAGTTTGCGCAACTGATGGCGGCGCAGAAGATCCGGTGAGCGGGGCGGCAGGATCCGTCTCTTGAGGGAAGAATCCAGATCTTCCCGGGCCGGAGCCGCGGTCCGCCGCTGAACCGAGTGCTCCGGTCTTATTTTTGTTATGCAGATGGCGCCCGATGACAGAATGCGGCGCCATTGAGCCAGCTGGAGACAATCGACAGAGTCCAGCGCGTTTTCGGAAGGATGCGCCTGGGCGACCTCCGATGAGCGACGCACCGGCCTCCGTCGCACACCTCCGTCACCGCTTTGGCAGTCTCGCGCGTCCAATCAAGTGAATCATTTCTTCCCTTTTGGGGTTGGGAGTGATAGAGGTAGGTATGGAAGCGCTCCCCGGAATAGAGACGCCCAGCGCCGAGGCTTTGAGTCGTTCGGCGGCTGAGGCTCATCCAAAGGTCGTCAGCGTCCAGAAGCTGAAGAAAGAGTACGTGACCGGGCGGGGGCGTCTGGTTTTATTTGAGAGCCTTAGCTTTGACGTGCCTGAGGGCGAAATGCTGGCCATCATCGGCCAGTCGGGTGCGGGAAAAAGCACACTTTTGCACATTTTGGGCGCTCTTGATACCCCTTCGGCGGGTGACGTATTCTTTACGTCACTTTCGCTGAGATCGCTCAATACGAGGCAGGCCGCCTTATTTCGCAACCGCGAAGTGGGGTACGTGTGGCAGTTTCACTATCTGTTGCCGGAGTTTACGGCTCTGGAGAACGTGGCCATGCCGCTGCTGGCCAGGGGCGAGACGAAGGCGGAAGCGCTGAGCAGCGCGGAGCAGTGGCTGAACGAGGTGGAGCTGGGGGATCGGGTGGGACATCGGGCGGGGGAGCTGTCGGGCGGGGAACAGCAGCGGGTGTCGCTGGCACGGGCGCTGGTGACCAAACCCCGGGTGCTGCTGGCCGACGAACCGACAGGGGACCTGGATGGGCAGACTGCGGATATGGTTTTCAGCCTGATTGAGAGGCTGCACGCAACCCACAGGCTGACTTCCGTCATCGTCACCCATAACACGGCGCTGGCGCGGCGCTGCGACAGAATTCTGCGGCTGCATAAAGGCCGCATGGAAGAGGTTTCTCCGCTGGAAGGGTAGCGGGGCCGGAAGTGGATCGGCAAGAGAGCGGGCCGATTCTGAAAGCGGGGTGGATGCGGGAGCAAACGCACCAGCCCGGTGGGGCCGCCCGGAATTGCCCCTGGATTTGAGGCGTGGGCGGCGGCAAGAGCCTGAGCCGTAAGGCAGGCTCGCAGGAACGAGGAGACCCGGTCGCCAGACGCGATCGCCGGCAATAACGACCGGCATTGCGGAGGCGGGCGGAGTCTCTCAGAGGGAACATGTTCGAACGGTATACAGAAAAGGCACGGCGCGTCATCTTCTTTGCGAGGTATGAGGCGAGCCAATTTGGGTCCCCGTACATTGAGACGGAACATCTGCTGCTGGGGCTTCTGCGCGAAGACAAGGCGCTGACGACACGCTTTCTGCGCTCGCACGCTTCCGTTGAATCGATCCGCAAGCAGATCGAAGGCCACACCACGATCCGGGAGAAGGTTTCAACATCGGTCGATCTGCCGCTCTCCAACGAATGCAAGCGGGTTCTGGCCTACGCCGCGGAAGAGGCGGAACGGCTTTCGCACAAACATATAGGTACGGAACATCTGCTGCTGGGACTGCTGCGCGAAGAGAAGTGCTTCGCGTCGGAGATTCTGCACGAGCGCGGACTGAAACTGCTGGCAGTGCGCGAGGAGCTGGCGCGCACGACGCAGGAGAAGGTACCGCAGCAGCAGCGCAGCCGTGAATCGAGCCTGCTGGCGGAGTTCTCGCGAGATCTGACGCAGGCGGCGATGGACGCGCAGCTGGATCCGCTGGTGGGCCGGGATCAGGAACTGGAGCGCGTGGTGCAGATCCTGTGCCGGCGCACGAAGAACAATCCGGTGCTGATCGGGGAGCCGGGCGTGGGCAAGACGGCGATTGTGGAAGGGCTGGCGCAGAGGATCGCGGACGGGGACGTGCCGAGCTTCCTTTCCGACAAGCGGGTGCTGGCGCTGGATCTGTCGCTGATTGTCGCCGGAACGAAATACCGCGGACAATTCGAAGAGCGGCTGAAGACGATCATGAAGGAGCTGATGGAGAATCAGAACTCCATCATCTTTATCGACGAGTTGCACACGCTGGTGGGAGCGGGCTCGGCGGAAGGATCGCTGGATGCGGCCAACATCCTGAAGCCGGCGCTGTCGCGCGGCGAGATCCAGTGCATCGGCGCGACCACGCCGGGCGAGTACCGGAAGTCGATTGAGAAGGACCGGTCGCTGGAACGGCGCTTCCAGGCGGTGAAGGTTCCTCCGCCGAACGAAGAAGACGCGATCAAGATCATCATGGGGATCAAAGACCGCTACGAGAAGTTTCACGCGGTCAGCTACACAGACGAGGCGATCAACTTTGCGGTGTCGCACTCGAACCGGTACATCTCCGACCGATTCCTGCCGGACAAGGCAATCGATCTGATCGACGAGGCGGGGGCACGGGTGAAGCTGCGGCAGACTTCCCTGCCCGAGGAGATCACGGAGGTGCAGAAGCGCATCAAGTTCATCGTGCACCGCATGGAAAATGCGATCGCGAATCACGAGTTCGAGAAGGCGCGCTTCTACTCCGACGAGGAGCGCAAGGAGCGGGACAATCTGCGTTCGCTGCGGGACAAGTATCACCTGGATGACTCGACGGCCGGGATCGTAGGCCGCGAAGACATCGAGGATGTGGTGAGCCGGTGGACGGGCGTGCCGATTACGTCCATCAAGGAAGAAGAGACGCAGAAGCTGCTGCGGGTGGAAGAAGAGCTGCATAAGCGGGTGATCAGCCAGGACAAGTCGATTTCGGCGCTGGCGCGGGCGATCCGCCGCTCGCGGGCGGGGCTGAAGTCGCCGAACCGGCCGATCGGGTCGTTCCTGTTCCTGGGCCCGACGGGCGTGGGCAAAACGGAAATGGCGCGGACGCTGGCGCAGTTCCTGTTCGGCAGCGAGAAATCGCTGATCCGCTTCGACATGTCGGAGTTCATGGAGAAGCATTCGGTGTCGAAGCTGATCGGATCGCCTCCGGGATACGTGGGCTACGAGGAGGGCGGACAGCTGACGGAACGGGTGAAGCGGTCTCCGTACTCGGTGGTGCTGCTGGATGAGATCGAGAAGGCGCACGCCGACGTGTTCAACATCCTGCTGCAGGTATTCGAAGACGGGCAGCTGACGGATGGGCTGGGGAACACGGTCGACTTCAAGAACACGATCGTGATCATGACGTCGAACATCGGCGCCAGGCACCTGCAGCGTAAGCAGGGGTTGGGCTTCCAGAGCGATCGCGAAGACCTGGTGATGGAGAAGATCGAGGACCTGGTGAAGAACGAGGTAAAGCGTACGTTCAATCCTGAGTTCCTGAACCGCATCGACGAGATCATTCTGTTCCAGTCGCTGACGGATGCGGACCTGATCCAGATTCTGGAGCTGCTGGTGCAGCAACTGAATGCAAACCTGGCCCAGAAGGCGATCACCATCTCTGTCACCGAGGACGCCAAGAAGTGGATCCTCGAGAAAACGCTGGTGGACCGCAGCTACGGGGCGCGCCCGCTGCGGCGCGCGCTGCAGCGGTACGTCGAAGATCCGCTGTCGGAGGCGCTGATCGCAGGCGGGATCAACGAGCGGCCGGCGTTCCTGGAAGTCTACCTGACCAACAATCAGCTCTTCTACCGGCCCGTGGCCAAAGAGGGCGAGGAGAAGAGCACAGAAGGCGTGCTGCTGGTGAGCTAGCGCCAGGATATAGCGCGCCGGGTGCAGGCGAAGAGGCTGCGAGCGATCGCAGCCTCTTTGCATTGGGGCGTCGTCCTTCCAGGACTCTTCACTTTTGGGAATACTCCATACGGGTGGCAGTGACTTCGACCTGCATTTTGCCGGTGCTGTCGAGATCGTCGGACGAGAAGACGACGGTGGGCTTGCCGAGGGGAACGATCATAGCGGAGCCCCACGTATTCTGCCGAATCACCGGTTCACCCGTACCGGCGACCTGCGTCTGACGCGCGATGCTGCTGACTTCCACCTTCAGCTCGAAGCTGAGCCCGGCGGGCTGCTCCTTTACGTTAAGAACGTCGAGGTTCACGCCAAGGTCGATGTACTGAAACTGGGTGGTGCCGCCTGCGGCCCCTGTGACTACCGGGATCCTTGATCCGGTCTTGATTCGCTGATTCCAGACCCGGTCTTTTCCGACCGCGGTGCTGACGATTTCCCTGTAGGTGCGGGTGTTCGTTACCTGTCCGGCAGCATTCAGCTCTTCGATCGCAACTCGCAGATGGTAAAAGTGGGGCACCGGCGCAGGTGTGGAGGTTGGCGGGTTCTGCGCCCGCAAAGCAGCCGGGAGCAGAGACAACGTGATGACTGCAGCGAGCGTGGCGATGGACTTCTTCATAGGGGCTCCTGTTCCTGTTATTGATCCTGTTGGCTGCCTGTTTCCGGCTGCGAATTCCGCAATCCGGCAATCGTGGTGGACTTCTCCCAGTTCTGCTGTTCCTGGAGGACCGCACGCTGCACGGCCGGCGGCGCATGTTCGGCGAAGGCGACCAGCGCTTTCTCCTGGGGCGAGAGGGGCGTCGGCGTGGGGAAAACGTCCAGTTTAGGCAGAGGCCGAGACTTGGCCGCGAGGACGCGGTGCGGCCTCTTCGCGGCTGAAAGCCGTGCACGCCGTATCAGAGGTGCGGGAGTCTCTGTCTGGGTGACGATTCGCGGCGGCGCGGGGGTGCGCGCGGCATCGGGGATTCGCGGAGTTCTGAAGATCCAAACAGCGGCAATGGCCATTGCGATCAGACAGACTGCAGCGGGGATGGCCCATCTCCACAGCGGCCATTGCCGGCGCGGCTCGACTTCCCTTGCCTGCTCCAGCAGTTTGAGCGCGACGATGCGAGCTTCGGGAACCTGGGCCGGTTCGGCATAGGTGCGAATGGCGGCGTCAATTCGGGTGTCTAACGAGTTATCTGGATCGTTCTCGCGCATAGTGCCGCTCCTCCGTGGCTGCCATTTTTTGCCGCAGAACCTGACGCGCGCGCAGCAACCGGGTGCGCACGGTGCCTTCCGGAATTCCCATCGCCGCGGCGATCTCGCGGGAATTCATCTCTACCGAAAGAGCCAGCGGCTGGCGCAGATCCTCCGGCAGGCTGTCGATGAGGCGATGAACAGCAGCTTCCCAATTGGCCGCGATCGCCAGTTCCTCCGGATCGGGAGCGCCGGACGGCCCGAAGATCTGGTCTTCCGTGAGGTCAGCTAAAGCAGGTTGCTCGTACATCGCCGATCTCCTTCCTCGCAGGCGATCCACCGCGGTTCGCCAGGCGGCACGCGCGATGAAGGCGCGCTCATCGCGCAGTCCCTGCCACGCGCGGGCTCGCAGGATCTTCAGAAAGCAGTCCTGCGCGGCGTCCTCTGCGTCGTAGGCATTGCGCAATATGGCCCAGGCCACCCGATAAGCGAAGCTCCATTGCCGGTCGACCAGAGCTGCGAACTCGGATTCCTCATCGGGTCGCAATTCCGCGGCTCCTGGGCGCTTCACTGGCAAAGACGGGCGGCATGGGCGGGATGTTCAGTTTTCCTGCGACGCTCTATGGAGGAGGGTCGCCGCCAAGATAGAGGATGCTGAGCGAATGGACCTGGCCAAGGAGCGAGGCGATGGAGGAGCTGGGGAAGCGGCGCTGATAAGGCCGCAGCCAGGCGACGTCCGATGGAGTGAGACGCCTGCCGGGCTTCTCCTGGGGGAAGCCAGTTTGCTGGGCGAACCAGGCGTTGTTGCGGAGGCCGGAGACGCAGCGATGGACGAGACGATGGAGGGCGCCGTGGTTGAAGGAGTAGAGGTCCTGGCCGTTAGTTTCTCCGAGTTCCGCCATGGTGACAAGCGGCTCCGCGGCAAAGAGATGGTAGCGGAGAGCGCGGCGGCCGCGGGCCATCTCCAGCGGAAGCGTGCCGTCAGGAGCGATCTGATGGACGCCGTCGCGGAATGTCATGACGCCCCAGTTGTAGAGATGGCGGTTATCGGCGGCAATTCCGGCGGACATGACGGCAAAACCAGCCCAGTAGAGATGGTTGTTGTGACCGTCTTTGGTGGGTTTGGCGTGGCGGAGGCTGAAGTAGTTCCGGGTGGAGCGGGCGACCTGAACCAGCCAGCGGGCGATTTCGCCGCGCTCGGCAGGCGTGCCGGCGTCGCTGTGCCGAACCTTGAGAAAGGTGACAGCGAGCGCGCCGAGGGTCCAGTTCTGGACGTAGTACGACTGGTTCGAGGCCATCGTGCCGGTCATGGCATGGTTGCGGGCGTTCGCATCGAGGATTTCGAGGACGCAGTCCGCCGCGCCGCGGCTTCCGGATTTGAGGTAGAAGTCTGCGGCTCGCTCCGCGCCGGTCATGGTGCGATCGAAGGGGGAGGCGGCCCGCCTGTACGCCTGAAGGCGCGCGGAGTCGGGGATGGACTTGCGCGCGTCGGAGTAATAGTCGTAAGCAACAATGTCGCGCGGGAGCGGGCTGACGGCTGGGCAGCTATAGGGCCGGGAGGTGGCCGGAATTGAGAGTGCGTCCCAGGGAGAGCGGAGCGGCGCGCTCCAGGCTGGCACGCTGAGGAAGAGCAGGCTGGCTGGAACGGCGAAGCGCATTGCTCTCATGGCTCTCTTTCCGTAATTGCTCTTCCCGCGGGGTTCCTGTCACCGGTCGAGCGGAGGCGAGGGCGGGGCGTGATAGCCAGGACGATATCGCAGGATGTAATTGTTGGCTGCTGGACCGGCGGCAGGCGTCATGGAGAGCTCGATATGGCGGAAATCGGATTCGGTGCGGCGCGGAACCGGGTAATAGCTGATGAGGTATTGAGTGCGAAGGTCTTCGGAAACCTGGTGAAAAACGGCGGCCAGATTGCCCTCTTCCACGTAGTAGTATTTGCCGCCGGTGCCGCGGGAGAGTGAGATCATGGCGTGCTCGCCGCCGGTGCTGCGCCCGGCTGAGGCAATGATGGGGACGTCGATGAGGCTGTAGATCATAACCTCGCCGCGGACAGCCTGGTCGAGCGCCTGAGGATAATCGACGCCATCGACAGTGTTCACGCCATCGGAGATGATGAGGAGGACCTTGCGTCCCGGGCGCGGCGCGAGTCGCCTTGAGGCCAGCCAGACGGCGTTGTAGAAGGCGGTAGCGGGACCGGCGGTGAGGCGCCTGAGACCGTCGTCGATCCGATGCTGGTCATTCGTGAACGGAACGACTTCTTCAACATCGGAGTTGAAGTCGATGACGTCGAGATGATCGTAAGGGCGCAGCAGAGCGTGTACGAAGTCGCGGGCGGCGCGCTCCTCCAGGGTGATGTCCTTGAATACGCTGCCGCTGGTGTCGATGGCAAGCACGATGGAAAGAGGCACGGAGGTGTCGCGCTCGAAATAGGCGATTTTCTGCGGGACTCCGTCTTCCGCGAGGGCGAAATCGTTCTGCGTGAGGCCCGCGATGGGAGCGCCGTTGGGGGCGGTGACGCTGACGAAGACGTTCACGAGGCGAACGTTGACGTGATAACGCGGCGTCTGCTGCGCGCCGACCGCAAGCGTAAAAACGAGCGGGGCCAGCGAGGCCAAAAGCCGAGCCGGGGACCTCACCGCGAGCGCTCCGGCGAGAGATCGGGAGGGAAGGGCTCGCCCTGGGCCCAGACCGCTCCATCGGCGAAGAACTCCTTCTTCCAGATGGGGACGGTTTGCTTGAGGGTATCGATGAGCCAGCGGCAGGCGTCGAAGGCGGCGGCGCGATGAGCGGACGCAACGGCGATGACAACGCTGGTCTCGCCGACTTCGAGGCGGCCGAGGCGATGGACGATGGCCACGTCGCGGACGGGGAATTGCCGGAGCGCTTCGGCGGCGAGCTGCTTCATGCGGGCGAGGGCCATCTCCGGATAGGCCTCATAAAAGAGGTATAGAGTGCGGCGGCCGCGGGTATGGTTGCGGACGATACCGTCGAAAACGACGACCGCGCCGTCTTCGCCGCGCCTGAGGGGCTCGGCAACGGCGGCGGCGGAGATGGGATCGCTGTTGAGGGCAATGTGAGAGCTTGCCGGCGTACTGCCGCCGCTGACTGGAGGGAGGAGGGCGACTTCGTCTCCATCAGACAAGGGATGGGTAGCCGCGGCATACTCGCGGTTGACGGCGACGGCAATGGAGGACCAAATGGCGTGGGTTTCGGGGCGTTGGGCGCAGCAATGAGCGAGCAGGTCGGCGACCGTGGCGCCGGGAGGCAGGTCAATCGATCCTGGAATTTGACGGTCAAGGTCGCGGAGCATGCCGAAGGTGAGAACGGTGACGCGCATCAGGACTTATTATCCGGCAGCGGGTGCAAATTCAGAATTTCCAGTGATTGGACGGGGCGCGGGTGGGAAAGGTTCATTGGCCGGGGCGGAAAACAGGATGCCAGGCGACCCGCCCGGTGGATGCGAGACAATAAAGGCGCCATGGAATTCTGCGATTTGAAGGCTCAGTACCGGCGGCTGAAGCCCCGGGTGGATGCCAGAATACAGGCGGTGCTGGAGCATGGGCGGTTCATCCTGGGGCCGGAAGTGGGGGACCTGGAGGAGCAGCTGGCCGCGCGCGTGGGAGCACGGCGCTGCCTGACCTGCGCCAGCGGGACCGATGCCCTGCTGCTGGCCCTGATGGCGCTGGGCGTGGGCGCGGGCGACGAAGTCGTGACAACGCCGTTTACGTTCTTTGCGACGGGGGAAATGATCACGCTGCTGGGCGCGCGGCCGGTGTTCGCGGATATCGATCCGGTGACGTACAACCTGGATGCGGCGAAGATTGAGGCGGCGATTACTGCGAAGACGAAGGCGATCCTGCCGGTGAGTCTTTATGGGCAGCCGGCCGAGATGGATGCGATTAACGACATCGCCAGGCGCCGGGGTCTTCCGGTGATCGAAGATGCGGCGCAGAGCCTTGGCGCGGCGTACAAGGGAAGGGCTTCAGGGAATCTGAACACGATCGCCTGCACCAGCTTCTTTCCGTCCAAGCCGCTGGGTTGTTATGGCGACGGCGGAGCCTGCTTTACGAACGACGACGCACTTGCGCAGGCGATGACGGAGCTGAGGAATCACGGGCAGGCGGGACGCTACCTGCATACGCGGGTCGGGATCAACGGACGGCTGGACACGATTCAGGCGGCGGTGCTGCTGGCTAAGCTGGAGGTCCTCGACGAGGAGCTGGCGCTGCGGCAGGAGGCGGCGGAACGCTACACGGAGAGGCTGAAGGATACGGCGCGGACTCCGCGGGTGCTCCCGGAGCGGACCAGCGCCTGGGCGCAGTACACGATCGAGGTTTTGGAGCGTCCAACGGTGGAGAAGGCTCTGAGCCAGGCGGGTATTCCAACGGCGGTGCATTATCCGTTGCCGCTGCACCTGCAACCGGTGTATGCGGAGCTGTCGCGGGAGATGGGCTGGAGGCGGGGTAGTTTTCCGGCGGCTGAGCGCGCGGCGGAGCGGGTTCTGAGCCTGCCAATGCACCCGTATCTGACCCTGGAAGAGATTGAGCGGGTGAGCGCGGCGGTGCGGAACGCTGTACGCAGCGCGGTCCCGGCTCAATGAACCACCGCGGATAACACACGAGCAAAGATTCAATTGACAGCAGGGGCCGGGCCACGGAGAATTGCGTCAACTGGCAGGCGACCTCGGGCGGCGAGCTTGCATCCACGCGAGCAGCGGTCCAAAGCACCCGCCGAGACGCCGCCTGCGATGCCCGAGTCACGATGGATCCCGAGCAAGGCCGCCGCGATGATTGCGAGCCGGCTGGTCTGGGGCCGGGCTGGAAGGCGCAATTCCGGCCGATTCCCCCAACACCGCAGATTTTCCAGACAACCAGGGTCTGTATTCAGCAGGCCGTCCCGCGTGAAGGCAGGGTTCTGTCCGCGGCGGGGTGCGAAGGGAGGTTCGACCGGCGACCGATAAGAGCAGCATGGCAGAAGCCCGCAGCAAACGCTTCGGAAAAGCAATCCTACAGCCCGCAACAGGAGGTACATATGCAGGAAGAGCTTCAGATGCTTGACGAGTGGATCCCGGAACAGATGGAGCCGGGGACTCTTTTCGTGCTGGAGAACGCCGCGCCGATGGGAGATGCGCGGAATCCTTTTGTGGCGGTGCTGGCCTGCCCGAAATGCGGAGCCCTGGGGCTGATAACGCGGGCGCAGTTTGTGGGACGGGAGTCGATGATCTGCGGTGGGGATAGTTGCTCGGCGGAATACTATTTACGCGAGGACGAGATCGAATACCGGAAGCCGCACTGAACCGAGCCGGATGGGAGCCAGAAGCGTGCCTGCCTGGCAGACACGCTTCTGCTTTGAACGGAGGAACGGGCGGGCTAGGATAAGAGCAGCGCCCGGATGGCGGAATCGGCAGACGCAGCGGACTTAAAATCCGCAGGCCGCAAGGCCGTGGGGGTTCAAGTCCCCCTCTGGGCACCACCCACGCACAGAATTCAATTCGCGATGATGCGCCACAATCCTTCTTCCCCTGAGGCCATTTCGCCTACTATTTCTGTTGTCAGTCAATATCGCCAACGGGAGCGTGAAGTTGACTTCCACCATGGGGGAACCCAGCTCGCCCCATCTTGCGTCGCACCGTCATTGCACAGAGCGCATACAGAGCGCCTGGCCGGAGTTTCGCATCAAGCGAGTGCAGCGCCTCGAACAGCAACGCCGGCTCGGAACTGCCCACGAGAAGGTGGCCGAAAATATCCTTGAGGACCTGTTCACCACGGTGCTGGACTGGCCCCTCGCCAATTTCAACAATCAGGTTGATTTCGCCGATATTGTGCTCACGGACCACGGCATCAAGTGGCTGATCGTGGAAGTGAAGCGACCCGACTCGCTGACATGGAGCCGGCGCGCGGTCCGGAGTGCGCTCGACCAGGCCTTGCGATATGCGGCCGAGCAGAAGGTCAGGACCATCGCTGTCAGCGACGGCGAGATGCTGTACACCGCGAATATCGCTGATGGCGGGCTCAAGGACAGAATCTTCGTTCGCCTGTCCGATCCGGAGCCTCCGCTGGCGCTATGGTGGCTCAGCGTCCAGGGCATCTGGCGCGACATCGACCCAAGCGAAGACGCCGCTCTGCGTTTTCTGCCTGAGGAGCCGGTGGCGCCGACGCTCAACACCGACTGCGCCTCTCCTGGCGACGTGCTGCTGCACCCCAAATACAAACTGCCTGCGCAGTGCTTCGCCTATGTCGGCAGCTTTGCGAAAACCGGCACCTGGAAGTTGCCGTACCTGCTCGCCGACGGCACGATCGATACTAAGAGACTGCCAAAAGCCGTTCAATGCATCCTGAGCAATTACCGAGGCGCCAAAGTAGGCGGCATTCCAGAGGAAGCCATTCCGGGGACTCTCGGGAGATTAGCGCAGGCGGCACGCCACGCCGGACACATGCCGCCGGAAGCGTGCAATCCCGCTCCTGTCTATCGCCAGCTGGCCATTGCCCTTGAACAGCTCGGAATTGCCAGTGTCGGAAACTGACGCGGCGGATGCATAGCCTGATGAAGCGGCGCCGTACCCTTTGGATCGCGGGTGCCATGTGCATTGGCCTGGGCATCGCGGTCTCAGGAGTGGTTCTATGGCGGCCCCATCGGACGCTCATGCGGTCCGAGCAGCAGGTGTCGGCCGAGGGGAATCTCGGTTTTCAGGTTCGCAGGCTCGAACCGCGATCTCGCGGCGTGGCTCGACAACACCTTGGCGGGATCCGCGCGAAAGCGGCGGAGCTTCTGGCGCTGATCGATCGGCACTATCCCGCTGCCCCGCAGCGGCCGGCGCTCCATGCCATGCTGAGCCAGGCTTATCAGGCTTACGGCGATAACGCTGCAGCGATCCGTGAGGGTACGGCGTTTCTGGCTGACTTTCCGCATGCGCCGCAACGGGTGGAGGTTGCGCTTGAGACTGCGGACGCGTATTCGCGGAACGGGGAAACCACGCAGGAGTTCGCCATCTCAGGCTCTGCTGAAAGAACTGGCCGCCCGCGAACGTCTCCCAGGAGTCCATCGAAGAGCGCGACCATGGCTCCACAGTCACCCAGATGGTGCGCTACATATGGAGCAGGTAGGCCGTAGCGAGCTCTCGGTCCCCTCCTGTTGATCTGCCGCCGAAACTGGTTCAGCGGCCGTATACCGCAAGGCGAATCGCAACCTTCTCCAGCTCGTGCGGCAGCCCACATTACCAGGAATCTTTGAAATGGACCTGCCCGAAGGCGCATTGCGCGAGCGGCTGCGCCTGGCCTTCGCCAAGGCTACCGGCAGCTTCGACGATTTTGACCTGTTGAGTATTGTCGGGAGTTCGCAGGTTGGCCGGATTCGATACACCGCAGAGAAAGAGCCGTTGAATGAAGGCGTACCCTTCCAGTCGGTGGATGAGATTCCTGAACGGAATCGCGGCGGCGATCTGCTGCGCTGCCTTATCGACAAGTTTGCATCATTCTCCGGAATCAGTGGCGTGCAGCCGAAATTCCTGGTGCGCGATGAAAATGCCTTTAACGCCCCTGGCAAACACAAGCGCCGGCTGTCGCAGATCTATCGCGGCGCTGCGACCGCATGCTTCAGGCGTGGGAGCAGGGTGCGAAACATTCAATGAGCTGAATGCGTGCTTCGTCCTGTATAGTTCCGGTAAATGAGGGCGACGAGATCATCTGCAATGAGGCAATGAGTCCGTCGGCAGGCCGATTCCCACCATTGAGGTCGCATGACAAAACCCGGCGACGCAGGCAATGCAGCAAATGAGGATGCAGTCAGTTTGCATCGACGCGATGCAACTTCAGGACTGAGTCGCAGAGCCTGGCTCAGGCTCGCTGCATCGGCGGGCGCAATGGCTCTTTCCGCCGATCCCCTGCAAAGCTTCGCACTCAGCGCGATACCGGGATCTAAGCCCGCGCAATACCGGACGCCTCCGGAGTGGACGGGGCACAACAGAAAGCTGGGCGAATATTTTCTTGCTCACGGCTATCCCGCCTATGAACCGCATCCGCGTTATCTCGGCGAACTCCGCGGAACCTGGTACCAGATCGGCAGACAATACGGCGAGCGGGCAGGCGATCTGATCCGAATGGTGTATGAGGGATGGTATCGCGAACTGCTGCCGGTCCAGGGGACCAGCCAAACGATGGCGGCCTATTTAGCCCGGCAGCAACAGTTTTACGAATATTTGGTTCCTGAAGCGCTCGATATGATGCACGGCATCTCCGACGGAGCGGCGGCGGAACTCGCGGCTTCCGCCTTTCCGCGGGAATTGAGCCATTTCCAAAAAGTCCTGATGATCAACAGCTATTACGGCCTCAAGGGCAAACCACCGGCGTCCTCGACCGCGGAGATCGCGTCGGCGGAGGACGCGATCCACTGTTGCAGCGGCGCAGTTATCCTGGGTCCGGCCACGCGCGATGGCAAAGCGATCCACGTGAGCTCAGAGGACCAGCACTTTTTCCCCCAGGAGTATCTTGTTACGTTCATTGTTGACCCTGCGGACCCGCGAGCCCATCGCTACACCGTGACCGACTCGGCGGGGGAGATCGGGAGCGAACATGCGCAGAACGATCATGGTGTGACCGTGAGCGGTTACGCGGGCGGAAGTCTCGGCATTCTCGGGCCGACTCTGGAACATCCCTTCTCGGGTTACCGCCGGCCCGGACTGGACTGGCAGGTAGGCAATTTCTATGCGGCGGCGTTCGCTGACTCGGCGCGGCATGCCGTCGAACTGCTCACCGTCGGCAGGCCGGAATACCGAACCAAATCAGGACACAAGATCGTAATCGGTAAATGCACGCGCGGCGTCAACTGGGTGATATCTGACAGTCACGAAGCGTTCGTGGTGGAGAGCATTCCGGCAGACCAGAAGGGCAGAGCGCGTTATGCCATTCGGGTCCCGGGCGATATGGGTGAGACCGGAGCTCACTACATTGTTTCGACCAACAATGTGGAGGCGAAGGACAGCTACACGGAGGACAATATTCATGATCCTGCTCACCCGATGAGCCAGCATGGAAACGGCGCGCAAAACCCCACGCACTTCGGGCTCAATCTTACGGGCACGCGCTTCTGGACCTTCATGTGGCTGATCAAACGGAATTACGGCCAGATCACCGAGGGAATGGTACAAGCCTGGCGCAGGACGCATTTCATTTGCGACCAGTCGGGGACCCGGCATGACTTCATTGGGAATGGGGACCATCGAATTCCGGTTTATCTCGTTCCCGATACCGCCACGCTCTGCTGGCACAGTTCCGGGCCGGCCGGAGTGGATACCTTCGCGGGTGTCGATACCTACGTCAGCATGTCGGTAGCGGATGACCTGACATCTTTCCGCACCAAGGGCAGGCCCTGCGAATGGGAGGGGCCCTGGGATCGCCTGTCGCTGCACAATCCGCCACGTCTCGCTTAAAGGCGTGGAACGCTGCTCGTTCTGCGGCACGCAATTCCCCGAAGCAGAGCACTTGAAACCCCGGGGCATTCTCGGGCGGTCGTTGATTCAGGTACCCTTGCTGCCATGCGCATGATTGGCTCATTCCTGGTGCTGGCTTTGATGTCGCTTGCCTCGGCTCTTCCAGGCCGAGCGCAGGCTGCTGCCGCACTGGCGGCGCCGATGGTCACGCTGGGCAACTCGGCGGTTGCGCTGACCGGGCCCTGGAGGTTCTCGCCCGACGACTCGCCGTGGGTGAACGGGACGCCAGTGTGGGCACAGCCCGGATTTGACGATTCCCACTGGGCGGAAATGGACCTGACGCCCAGGCCCGGCTCGTTCGATCTGCAATTTGGCACATCCGGGTACCTGCCCGGCTGGACGCGGCGCGGCTATCCGAGCCTGCACGGCTATGCGTGGTATCGCCTGCGGCTGCATGTCCGCGATGCAGGACAGCCCGTGTGGCTCAAGATGCCCAACGATTTCGACGATGCCTACCAGCTTTACGCCAATGGGCGCTATGTCGGCCAGTTCGGTCTGTTCTCCTCAAACCGGGTGACCATGGGCTACTCCGAACCGGTCTCCTTTCCGCTGCCCAAACCCGGGCCGGATGGAGAGATCGATCTGGCGGTGCGGTTCTACATGATCGCCGCCACTCCCTTCATGGCTCCCGATGTCGGCGGCATGCACCAGCCGCCGGTGCTGGGACTGCAATCCACCGTACATTTGATCGAGGCGGCCGAGAACGAAGCTCATCTGCGCTTCTATGTCGGTACGGTTTTCGAGGCCCTACTTTTCCTTCTGATAGCGCCGCTGGCGCTGTGGGCATGGTTTGAAAATCGGAAGGAGCGCACGTATCTGTGGCTGTCGCTCGCGCTATTGTGCTTTGCCCTCGACGGTTTCCTGACCATGCTGGCGAACCTGACCCTGGTGCTGCCATTCGCGGTCAACACCGTTGTCCAGGCCATCATCCTTGACTCTCTCTGGCTGCCCATGTGGGTCATGGTCTGGTGGCACTGGTTCGGGCTGCGCGAGAAGCGCTGGATTCCGCTGACGGCCTGGGTGCTGGCCGTTGCGCGCATGCTGACTCTGTTGTGCGAGCAATCGTCCTACGTCGGTCTTCCTCAACTGCCCCTGATCTGGCTGCACCGGTTCGACGCCGTATCCACCTTGTGCCTGCCGGCGGTTGGCGTGTTGCTGGGCGTCATCCTTATAGAAGCGTTTCGCCGCGACCGCACTGAGCCCCTGCTGGCCACAGTCCCGATCCTGCTGATCGAGTTCGCCAGTTTTGGCGATTTTCTTCTGGTCACCTTCGATATTCGCAACACCTTCCTGCCCTTTGGCATCGGGATCAGCGTCAACAACATCGCTTCGGTATTGAGCGTGCTGGTCATCGGCGCTCTGGCGCTGCGGCGCTTCCTCCGCACCCAGGTACGCCACGAGCTGGCGCGCCAGGCGATTGCGCAGGATCTGGAGCAGGCACAGCAGTTGCAGCAACGAGTACTGGTTCCGGAAAGTCTTCACTCCCCCTTTTTCACCGTCGAAGCCGAGTACCGTCCCGCACAAACGGTCGGCGGGGATTTCTTTCAGACCATCGGTAAACCGGACGGCGGCTTGCTGGTGGTGATCGGCGATGTCTCCGGGAAAGGCGTGAGCGCAGCCATGCTGGTTGCCGTGCTGGTGGGCGCCATTCGCAACCAGACCGAATACACCTTCGATCCTGTCTCGATGCTGACTGCGCTGAACCGGCGCCTGCTGGGGCGCTCCGGGGGCCATTTCGCCACCTGCCTCGTCGCGGAGATTTTCCCGGATGGAAAGGCGAGGATTGCGAATGCCGGACATCTGCCGCCGTACCTGGATGGCGAAGCGATGGGGTTCGAGGGCTCGCTTCCGCTCGGCTTGAGCGACGAAGCTACATGGCCCGTGCAAGCTCTAACCCTGCAGCCGGGAGATCGTCTCACCTTCCTGACCGATGGTGTGGTCGAGGCCGCGCAGCCCGGCGGCGAGCTCTTCGGCTTCGAGAAGACCCAGGCTATCAGCGGTCAATCGGCGGCGGCCATCGCGCAGCAGGCCAGGGCCTTCGGGCAAAACGATGACATTACCGTATTGTGCTTCCAGTTCACCGGCGCAACCCAGGCAAATATGGCGGGATGATGGCCACGCCGCAGGGCTTTGCGCAGCTCTGCCCGGAAGGCGCCGATTTGCCTTAGAGCGTTCCGGCTCCGATTGCCGGGTATAAGCGTTCAGGTTACACGCCAACCGGGTCGATGACTCCCACGCGGCTCACGGCGATTACGCTGATGTCGTCCTGCTGTCCGAAGCGCTGAGCTTCAGAGGCAATGCCGGCCGCGGTGGTTGCAGTGCCCAGTAGCTGTTGAACCCGCTCGAAGCCGTAGATCTCTCCCTTGGCATTGGTGGCTTCGGCAATACCATCGGACATCAGCACCAGTTTGTCGCCCGTCTCCAACTGGAAATGCATCAGGGAAAACTCCGCGGCCTCGACCATGCCGAGAGGAATAGCGCCGCCCATCGGGAGAGGTTCTCCGTTGAGGTAGGGCGGCAGATGGCCGGCGTTCGCGAGGGTTGCGTGGCCGTTCGCGTCGATTCGCAGAGCGAGGCAGGTGGCCTGGACGTCGCGGCGCCCCAGCAGCCGCTGGTTGAGCTCGTCCAGGATTGCCAGCGGATCCGGATTGAAACGGGCCGCAGTACGAATCGCACCCACCAGCAGCGCTACGACCATACCGGCTTTCAACCCCTTGCCTGTGACGTCTCCAGCGACGACCAGAAGACTGCCGTCGGACTGACAGGGAATAACCTGGAAGAAATCGCCACCCACCTCGCGCGCCGGGCGGTATTCGCTTTCAATGAAGTATCCGGGAAAGTGCGCCTGCACATCGGGGAGCATCACCTGCTGCACCTCCCGTGCCTGACGCATATCCTCCACCAGGCGGCCATTCTCGCGCTGCTGCTCTCCGAAGCGCATCAGGAAGATGATCAGAACGGCCAACGGAGCGATGACGTAAAAGTAGTAATACAGTCCAACGGCGCTGATGGACACAGGATCGACCACGTCGGCAATCAGACCGCAGGCGCACAGCAGGCCCGGAGTCAGGGGCAGCAACGCCCTGCGTCCAGTGGTGCGCAGGCCATCCACCGCGATGCCGAGCAGCAGCAGGGCCTCGCCAAAAATCGCCACCAGAAACGAAATCGACTGGAAACGATCGGCGGCAGCCGTTGGCGGCAGCAGGCCAAAGCGGAGACACATGAGTTGCAGATTATGCGCGACGATGCACACCAACAGGACATAGTTGGCGCGGCGCCAGAAAGGCCTGGCAACGCCCAACAGATACATGGCGGCCAAAGGCAACGCAAAGTAACCGACGCAATCTGCGACCGGCAGACCGATCTCCGAATATTGCATCGGTATGTTGGTTGCCGGCGCAATAGATTCAAATGCCACCAGCACGCCAATACCGGTCAGGCTGATGCCGGCCCACAGATACTCTCGCTGGCTGCGGCTGAAGAAGTAGAGGAACAGCGAGATGATCCCTACCCCGCCAAACACAGCCGTGAGCAGCCATCCAGGCCACAGAGTCTTCGACGTCTGCTCCTGCACACTCTGCTGGAAGATTGCGAGCAGCTGCTGAGGGCCGAGCAGGGGCACACCACGCAGGCCGCCATCCAGATGGCAATAATATACTTGACACACAAGTAGAGTAGGCGTAGAGTTGTTTCAGAGTTGGAGGTCGAACGATGACGACCAATCTGAAAAAGCCCGTAACTCTCCAGCAGGCAATAGTTTACTTTTCTGACGCAGACCGCGCTTTCCGCTATGCCGTGGAATTGCGCTGGCCCGATGGCAAGGTCTCTTGCCCGCGCTGCGGCTCCGATTCCCACTCCTTCATCAAGACGCGCCGCATGTGGTTCTGCAATGGCTGCAAAAAGCAGTTCACGGCTAAGGTGGGAACCATTTTTGAGGATTCCGCGCTCGGGCTGGACAAGTGGATGACCGCCGTCTGGATGATCTGCAATTGCAAGAACGGAATCAGTTCTTATGAGATCGCTCGCAACCTGGGGGTCACTCAGAAGTCGGCATGGTTTATGCTCCATCGGATTCGTGAGGCGATGAAAAACGGTTCCTTTGCGAAATTGGGCGGCGGCGACAGCGGTCCAGTGGAGATTGATGAAACGTTTGTCGGGCCTAGCCCGGAGCGGATGCACTGCAGCCGTCGCCTGAAACTTCAGACTGCCATTACGCAGCGGACAAACAAGACTCCCGTGCTGGGAATGCTGGACCGTGAGAGCCGCCAGGTACGCGCCCAGGTAGTTCCGAATGTGAAGCGCGAAACCTTGCAAAATGCCATCCTGAATCAACTTGAGGGCGGAGCTACGATCTACACAGATCAGTACACCGGCTATGACCGCCTTCCGGCTGCGAAAGAGTTCATCCATGAGACCGTAAACCACGTTGAAGAATATGTACGCGGCCAGGTCCATACTCAGGGCATCGAAAACTTCTGGAGTCTGCTGAAACGTGGACTCCGCGGAACCTACGTCGCCGTGGAACCCTTTCACCTGGACCGGTACGTTGGAGAGCAGGTCTTCCGGTTTAACAATAGGGCCACGAAAGACAATCCTCTGAATGACGCAGACCGCTTCATGCTGGCTATGAGCCAGGTTGCGGGCAAGCGGCTCACCTATTCCGCTCTGACCGGCAAAGGTCAGGGAGCCGTCTGATGCCTTCTGGAAGTCCCGCCAGCGGCGCGGACGGCGCATCACTTCGCACTCCCTTTCCTCGGGGATTTCGGAGAGGGACCCTTGACCGTTTTAGGCGCGCGAAATAGGGCGGCCATCGTGCGCTCAAAAAGAATTCGCGCTTGCTTTCCGCTTTGTTGCGACGTGTTCTTCATGGTTTAAATCGCACAGTTCTTTCAGTCTCTTCGTGGTGGATATCTTTCTTCCCTCCAAGTCTAGTGCCGATACAGTTAAAGTGGTTCCCGGATCACACATCAGCGACATTGGAAAGGTTTTGGATGAGGGTGGGAAAATAAAGGTGACCAACCCTGGGAGTTGTGCGAAGTCCGTTGGCTTGGCAAGTTCGACATCCAAGGGGGGGAGGGGAGGAGATCCCTGAAATGGCGGGATTCCATAGTCGTCCTCTCCCACCATTGTTCCTTTTCGAGAGTCAAGCTTCGCGCTCCAATCTTCCAGAGCGGCAGCAGCATGTCCATCGTTAGACGCAAGCAAGTTCACCTGGAGCTGTAGCCCAAACTTAACCCAGTGACCCACGACGCTCTCAATTGCGAGGGAGACGCCATGTGTATTTCTAAATGCAATTTGTCGCCTTATCGCGACATTCTGGTTTTGAAGGGTGATGTGATCTTCATAGATGGTGTGAACCATCGCCCATAGGAAAAGTACAATATAGGCCCCCACCATGAGTTTGGTGTCGCGCTCCAGAACACTCCATTTCATAGCTCGGCGCCCCTCGCTGCGAAAACGAAGCGCCTCCCTGAGAAAATAGAGACCAACGGGTAGCAACACAGATAGCCAGTTTGCGGATAGCTCGGAAGGAAAGTAAACGAGGGCCCGCCGAAAGAGGTGCCAAAAAGCAGTCCACATAGGCATGGCGGCAAAGTACTCCGCAACGCGATGTGCGTCAAGTATATTGTTGCCATCCAGATTGTGCTCGCTGGGCAGCGCCTCGTCGCGCTGGCTCCACATGCGGATGGCCAGAGTGGCGGCACCGGCGTTGTTCTGTGCACCAGCCGGAATGGGGAAAATCCTGGTTTGCTTTGGATAAACAGTGCGCCATCCGCTGAGCTTGCCGAACCCACCGACCTTCTCACCGTCGATGTACACCTCATAGGCGTCATCGACGTTCTGCGGCATCATCAGTGCGACGGCTCGCACGCCGGACGGCACCCGGATCCGAATCCGATACCAGGCATAGCCGGTGTAGCCGGGATGTCCGTGCCGCTGCCAACCCGGCAGCTCATGCGACTCGATCGTCTGCGCCGCCGTCGGGTCCGGATGTTCAGGATCAATCGTGTAGTCCTGCCAGCCGGAATCGTCGAAGCTCACAGCGGCCCATTGCGGGTCGTCGCCCGTGTGGAATTTCCACGGGCCATTGAGCGGGACGACGGACTGGCCGGAGCGGCCAGAGACGCCGGTGTCAGACCCCGGAGGCGCCGGCTGCGGCGATGCGGCCGCTGGTGCCTGCGGCGCCATGAGGCAGGCAAGGAGCGCCGTCAACAGGAGTAAGCGGCAGGATGGTCGCACCATTCCGGAGACCTCATTCCTTGCCTGGCTGCTTCTGACACTGAACCAGCGACGGCCGGGGTGGAAATCGCGAATCACCACGCCGGTGTTGGGATTGAGCGCAATGCGATCATGCAGCCGACAATTTTCTACGAGCCTATCAGAACCAGGACAACTCCCGGATTGCGGCCAATCGGGAACAATGGGCGGCGTGCCGGCATTTGGGTCATCGGCCGGCAGCACGCCAATGCTGCGGTGGCGGCGCCATGCAACCGTGCGCCCGCGGCATGCGGGAACCGGGCAGCGAGGAGCCTGGCCAGGTTCGGCCGAGGCAAACCCCTGACTGTAGCGAGTTGCAATCTATCGCGCCCATTGCACTTTAGTACCAGAAACGCGGCGGGATTTTCTCCGAAAAGGATTGCCGTTCGATCAATGGCTGCGATCCGCTGTGCGGACACTTCCGCCCTGCAGCGCTCACTGGTTGGGAAGGGGCGTTCCCCTCGGGAGGATCCGTGCACGCACGATTCGCACGCATGAGCCCAACTGCTTCCGCTCTTGCTCTGGGCATCGGCTTCGCATCCTTTGCGGCTATGACCGGGTGCAGCGTCAGCCAGGGAACGTCCGGCAACTTCACGGCGCTCAAGTCATCGTCGGCTGCGATCCGCGTGAACCAGAAAATGCAGATCACCGCTCAGTTCAGTACATGCACGACGCGCAGGCAAAGACGCACGCGCAGCTGCTTACCCAGCTGGGCGAGGCGCTGGAGTATTTCGACGGGCTGATGACCGATGCGGGGCTTGGCAACCAGGTAACGACGTTTACCGCCTCGGACTTCGGCAGAACCCTCGACAGCAACAGCGACGGCACCGATCACGGCTGGGGCAGCCATCATTTCGTTGTGGGCGGCGCGGTGCAGGGCCACGACATGTACGGCCAGTACCCGGTAATCGGCGCCGATCAGGCGAATGACGTGGGTGCGGGGCGGCTGATTCCGACGACGTCTGTGGACCAATACGCAGGGACGTTAGCCCGGTGGTTCGGGCTGAGCGACAGCCATATCCGCCAGGTCTTTCCGAACTTCGCCAACTTCGGATCGAGCCCCTATCTGGGCTTCATGAGCCAGGGGTAACTCGGCGGCGGATGGACCTGTTTCAATTTGTGTACAGTCGGACATAGTCGACGAGCAGTTGGGACGGGAACGGCGTGGCGCTGTTCGGCGAGCCCGGCCAGTTGCCGCCGACGGCAAGATTCAGAATGATGAAGGCCCCGCTGCCGGAGTCGAATGGCCACACGGCGCCGGGCTGACTGGAGAGGTTCGACGAGCTATAGGCAGCGTAGACGTTCGAGGGCGAATCCACGTAATACGAAATCGAGCCCTTCGTCCAGATCATGCCGTAGGTATGCCATCCGGATGCGGCAAAGGTCTGCCCGGCAGCGCCGGGAAACCGTTCGCTCATGTTCAGGCTGGCGCCGTGGATCGAGCCTGCGACCCAGTCCGGAACGGGCGCGTTGATGTGTTCCATGATGTCCTGCTCACCGCAGGCCGGCCAATTGACTGTGGCAATATTGTTGCCGAGGAGCCAGAATGCCGGCCACAGGCCCTGGCCCTCAGGGATCCGCATGCGCGCCTCAATGCGGCCATAAGTGAAGCTGAAGCGACCCTGCGTTTTGAGACGCGCCGAGGTATAGATGCCGCTGGCGGGTTGCTGCGCGACGATGTGCAGATAGCCGTCGGTCCCGACCCAGGAGTTGGGGCTGGAGGCGCTGCAGGGTGACGACGAGGAATCCCACGCGCAGTACGTTTCCAGTTCCTGATTGCCCCAGCCATCTCCTCCGGTGTCATAGGTCCAGGTGTGCGGGTCGGGCTGCGCATTCGCGCCGGTGGGGCTGGAAAACTCGTCGCTCCAGACCAGCGTCCCGGATGGCACACTGACGGAAAAGCTCTGGCTGGCAACGGCGCTGGTTGCATCTCCGGAGGCTGCGGCAATGGCTTTCACGGTAACGCTCGAATCGACGAGAAACGGCGCGAAATACTCGATTGAGGACGAGGAGGGTACGCTGCCATCCAGCGTGTAGTAGATGGTGGCGCCCGAGGTGCTGTCGGCTAAAGAGACGATCTGCGCGCCGTTCTGTGCCGGACTGGCTGAAATGGCGGGCATCGCGGCCTGCGTTGTTCCGCCGCCGTCGCCGCTTCCGCCGGTGGCGCTGCCGCCGCACGCAAGAACGAAAGCAGGCGCCGCAATCAGAAGAACGAGACCTGCGAGGCAGGAGCATAAAGTGAGCCGGCAAGCCGCAAATGCCGCCGGCCACCGGCCTGGGAGATTATTCTGCGGGTTGCGCTGCACATCGCTCTTCATGACCGTCTCCGCAGATCGGCTGAGGCGCAGCGGACGGGCCCGGCCCCCGCGGAGGGAAGCGAGGCCCCCTTCCGGCATGATCTACCGGACGGGCTGCATTCTGAAATCACAAAAGGTCGAAGCGATCCAGATTCATCACTTTGTTCCAG
>DAHUYD010000095.1 GCA_027315385.1 Acidobacterium sp. | reverse complement strand
GGGGGCTACGCTGGCAGACAGCTTCGACGCGCGGATGCTGGGTGATGCGCTGCTGCCGGCGGTTTTCCATCAGGATCCGCGTTACTTCTATCATGGGGGACCGAACGTGGGCCGACGGTTCTTCTATGCAATCGAGGAAGTGCCGATGTGCCGGGGCGATAACAAGCGGCAGCAGTTCTGCTATTCGCGCATCCTGGGAGATTTTGCCGCGGCGGGAATTGCCAACGCGTACCACGCGCCAGGCGATCGCGGCCTGACCATCACGATGCGGGACGGAGGCATCGTAATGGGCACCGACGTAGCGGTGAATCTCATGCGAGAATTTCTGTCGAAAGGATTGACCTCGCACAAGCCGCCGGGGCATAAAGGGAAACCGCAAAAGCAGTGACGCGCAGGGAGTTCCCCGGCGTTGCCCGGCGGCCGGATAACCTGGCCCGCAGGTCCCGACTTCCAATCCTGCAGAGGCATATATGATCTTCGTGGCGATTGGGTTCGTGGTGCTGCTCTTCGCACTGTTCTTCCTGTTCCGGTGGACGGGAAGAATGGGGACAAGGCCCAACCCGCAGGAGCGGGCGCGACACTCCAGGAACGATCAACACGGGCCGGGGCCGCGGGCTACTGGTCTGAACTGAAGCGGGTCGCTGCCGGCTGTTGACCGGAGTTGGCCGCGAGCTGTGCCTGCAGAGTGGCGTCGGCAGCGGCCTGGCTAAGCAGGTGTTTTGCCTGGGCAAGGGTCGTATTCTTCGCAACCCGGCGGAACTCGCGGCGGGCTTCGCGTTCGTTCCTGCTGACGCTTTTGAACATCAGAAGCTTGCCCTTCACCTGCACATTCACGAGATCGGTTTTCCAGTGACTGGGGCTCACCTGGCAGCGATGAATTTCGAAACTGCCGCCCTGGTCGACGTCGCCGAGAACGCCATAGCCGAAGTTGACGGTCTGCGATATGACCCCGTGCATATCGATCATGCGCTTATAGCGGCGGTTAACGGTCATGGTGCCAGCGAGCGCATGGACGACGCGGGCGTCGTACCCGGAGGGCACGAAAGCAGGATTGGGGCGGAAGGTGAGACGCACGATATCTCCAGAGGGGGCGCTCAGGTACTGGAAAAGAAATGCCTGAGGAAGCATGCGAATGATGGAGATGAGGCGGGCCTGGTCCTGCTGGTGATCGCGGCGGATGCGGGCAATGGCCGAGGGATCGTGGATGTAGGCGGCGACCCGGCGTGCCTCGCGCTGCTGCTGGGCGGCGTCCAGGGGGGTGCCGTTGCGATCGAGGACGCGAAAGACGGGACCCTGGCTGGTTTCGACCTGTTCACGGGTGAGGGTCTGGCCGGACCTGGTTTGTATGCTGAGATACTCCCAGTGGCTCTGTTCGGTGTCGTGGAGCTCATTCCAGATGACGTCGCGGACGAGTTGCTGAGCAGTTTCCTGAGACGGCTTTGGTTGCTGGGCTGGGAGGGGAATGACGAAGAGCAGGCCGAGCAGCGCGGAGACGAGTTTTCCGGGTGAAGGCATCCGCCTGGGCTCCAATCCATGAAGTTTGATCCAGGGAGAGTCTGGCTCAGTTGTTTCAGAGTTGCGTGAAATGCCGCTGAAGATTGCGTGACGGATGAATCAGGAATCCGGTGAGGCAACCCGGCTTGTTAAACTTCGGACAATCTGGAAACCGGAACGACTATGAGCCTGAAGCTGTCGGTAGCGCTGATCACGAAGAACGAGGAAGCGAACCTGAGGAGGACGCTGGAGAGCGTGCGCTGGGCGGACGATGTCGTGATCGTGGATTGCGGATCGACGGACCGGAGCGAGGACATTGCGCGGGAGTTCGGAGCGAAGTTTTTTGTGGAGCCGTGGAAGGGGTTCGGGGCGCAGAAGAATTCGGCATTGGAGAAATGCACCGGCGACTGGGTACTGTCGCTGGACGCGGACGAGGAAGTGAGCGCGGAGCTGGCGGAGGAAATTCGCGCTCTGCTGGGCGGCTGGCCTGAATGCGATGGGTATTTTCTGCCGCGGCGGAATTTGTTTCTGGGGCGGTGGATTCGGCACGGAGGGTATTGGCCGGATCCAAAGATGAGACTCTTTCGGCGAGGCGCGGCGGCTTTTGAGGAGCGCGCGGTCCACGAGACGGCTCACTGTGTGGGGCGGACGGGAACACTGAAGGGGTGGTTGGCGCACCACGCGTATCCCACGCTGGAGGGGTATCTGGAACACATGAACCGCTACAGTACGCTGGGCGCGCAAGAGGCGGCGGCGAAGGGGAAGACGAGCCGGAGCTTGGCGGCGTTTTTGTGGAATGTTTGGGTGGTTCCGATCGCGACGTTCAAATACAACTATGTTTTGCGGCTGGGATTTGTGGATGGGCGCGAGGGGCTGCTGCTGCATCTGTACCATTCGGCGTATGTAAGCTGGAAGTATGCGAAGGCGTGGGAAGCCGGCCACCGAGAGACGGCCTGAACCGCTCGGCAGTTGATCAGTTCGAAAGCGCTAAGCCACGCGGCCTTCCGCTGAGCGAGCACCAAATGAGAAAGGCGGCACCCAGGTGCTCGATAATGAGCGTCAGCCAATACGCGGCTGGAGCTTCGAACGTGGGCCACACTGCCGCCCCTGCCATATGCTTTTCCGGTGAAGGTTCCAACCAGCGCGAGAAGCAGCATAAGGAGCCCATAGAGCAAAAGGCCAAGCGGCCATGGCTTCCACCACCAATCGGGATCCATGCTCCCTATGTTCGCACCAAGCCCTCCCAGAACTGACGAGCTTGCCTGACCTCCCTCAGCGCGCCTATGCTGTAGCGTTCTATGACCCGAAAAGCAGCTCATTTGCGCGAGACCGCTGCCGTTGAGACGGGAAGGCATCCGTCGGCGGAAGAGTTGCGCTGGGAGCGGGAGACGCTGGGGCCGGCGCTTGCGAAGATTCCGGAGCATCCGGTGGGCGGGGCGACGGGCGTGAATCGGGATGAGGGGGGTAACGCGCGGTTCACGACCATTTCCGGCGCGCCGGTGCGGCGGTTGTACACCGAGGCGGATCTGCCGGAGGACTGGGCTGCGAACCAGGCGACGTATCTGGGGATGCCGGGCGAGCCGCCGTACACGCGTGGGATACATCCGACGGGATATCGGGGGCGGATGTGGACGATGCGGCAGTTTTCCGGGTTCGCATCGCCGGAAGAGACGAATCTTCGCTACAAGTATCTGCTGGCCGGGGGGGCAGGTGGGTTGTCGGTGGCGTTCGATTTGCCGACGTTGATGGGGTGCGACTCGGACGACGCGCAGAGCGAGGGCGAGGTCGGCAAGTGCGGTGTGGCGATCGACTCGATCGACGACATGGAGAGGCTGTTCGCTGGAATTCCGCTGGAGAGCACGACGGTTTCGATGACGATCAATTCGCCGGCGGCGGTGCTGTGGGCGATGTATCTGGTGGTGGCCGAGAGACAGGGCGCGGAGTGGGCGCGTGTTTCGGGGACGCTGCAGAACGACATCCTGAAGGAGTACATCGCGCAGAAGGAGTATCTGTATCCGCCGGCTCCGTCGATGCGGCTGGTGGTCGATACGCTGGAGTTCGCAGCGCGGCGGACACCAACGTTCAATCCCATTTCGATTTCGGGGTATCACATTCGCGAGGCGGGCTCCACGGCGGTGCAGGAACTGGCATTCACGCTGTATGACGGCGTGGAGTATGTGGAGTGGGCTCTGCGCCGGGGGCTGGCGGTGGAAGATTTCGCACCGCGACTGAGCTTTTTCTTTAATGCGCACAATGATTTCTTCGAGGAGATTGCGAAGTATCGGGCGGCGCGGAAGATCTGGTATCGCGTGATGAGGGAGCGGTTCGGAGCGCAGCAGGCGCGATCGCAATGGATGCGCTTCCACACTCAGACGGCGGGGGTTTCGCTGACAGCGCAGCAGCCGATGAACAACATCGCGCGGGTGGCGATCCAGGCGCTGGCGGCAGTGCTGGGCGGCACGCAGTCGCTGCATACGGATGCCTTCGACGAAGCGCTGGCGCTGCCGACGGAAGAGGCGGCGCAGATCGCGCTGCGGACCCAGCAGATTCTGGCGTATGAGTCGGGCGTGGCGAACGTGATCGATGCGCTGGGCGGGTCGTATTTCGTGGAGAAGCTGACGCTGGAGATGGAGCAGGGCGCGTTCGGATACTTCGGCAAGCTGGACGGGATGGGGGGGATGGTGAAGGCGATCGAGGGCGGGTATCCGCAGAAAGAGATCGCCGAGGCCAGCTATGCGTACCAGCGCGCGGTGGAGGCGAGCGAGAAGATCCTTGTGGGCGTCAACAAGTACACGATCGAGGAGCCGGCGCCGGAGACTTTGTATATTGGCGAGAGCGTGCGCGACGCGCAGACACAGAAACTGAAGACGCTGCGAGCAGAGCGGTCCGGCGAGACGGTGCGGAGTACGCTGGACGCACTGCGGCGGGCGGCCGCGACGGAGCCTGAGGCGACGCGGGACGGCGTCAGCGCGGCGAACACGATGCCATTCCTGCTGGACTGCGTGCGGGCGCGCGCGACGCTGGGCGAGATTTGTGCCGCGTTTCGAGACGTATACGGGGGCTGGCAAGAGGCCTGATCCACGAGAATCTGATATGGTGGGGTGTTCGATCGTGTGCCTGCACCATGGCGCGCCAAGCAGATGACCCACGGGAAGCAGGAGACCGCCAGCACCGCGCACCGGAGCAAGACCGGGGACGCCCATCCCGCAAAACCGACTTTAAATCTACGGCAACTGGCCGAATACCTGCGCTTGTCGCAAACGACGGTTTCGCTGGTGCTGAATGACTCGCCGGCGGGGCGGTCGATTCCGCAGCGGACCCGCGACCGGGTGTTCGAGGCGGCGCGGAAGTTCCATTACCGGCCGAATTATTTTGCCCGCTCGCTGAGGAACAGCCGAAGCATGTCAGTGGGTGTGATTGTGCCGGACCTGAGCGACGGGTATTTCCCGGTGGTGATGAGCGCCATCGAGAAGCGTCTGTTGAAGGCGCACTATTTTTATGTGACGGCAAGCCACTACCGGCGGCCGGAGCTGGTGGAAGAGTATTCGCGTCGTCTGATGGACCGCGCGGTGGACGGGCTGCTGCTGCTGGATACGCCTGCGCAGATCCAGGTGCCGGCACCGACGGTTGCGGTTTCATCGCACAATCCTGCGCCGGGCGTGACCAACGTTATTCTGGATCACGATCTGGCGGCGCGGCTGGCGCTGACGCATCTGATGAAGCTCGGGCATGAGCGGATCGCGTTCATGCAAGGCGCGCAGGGTATCACCGACGCGAAGTACCGGTGGAAGAGCATCATGAGCGTAGCGCGGCAGATGGGCATCGCGACTGTACAGGACCTGTGCATTCAGCTGGAAGAGACGCGGCAGACGCCGGAGGCGGGATACCTGGTGATGGGGGGTCTGCTGAAGCGGACGCGGGAATTTACGGCGGTATTCTGCTTTAACGATATTTCCGCGATTGGCGCGATCCGAGCGATTACCGATGCGGGGCTGCGCGTACCGGAAGACATCTCGGTAGTGGGCTTCGACGACATCATTACGGCGGCCTATTGCAAGCCTAGCCTGACGACGGTGAAGCAGCCGCTGCAGGAGATGGGATTGCGGGCGGCGCAGGTGCTGCTGGACCGGATCGCAAATTCGTCGCAGGAATGGCCGGAGGAGATTGTGATGGAGCCGGAACTGGTGGTGCGCGAGTCGACCGGGCCGGTGCGGCAGCATACTCTGGCAAACCAGAACGGCCATGCGGCCGAGGCGGGGGCAAAGCGCGGCGCCTGAGGGGCGATTTCCGCGTCCTGTCGTGAACTCGATACAATGCAACAGGCGTGAACACCGTCAAGGCGATCTATCCCGGCAGCTTCGATCCGGTGACCAACGGTCATCTGGATCTGATTGCACGCGCGGCGAAGATCTTCGATCACCTTGTGGTTGCGATCCTGCGCAATGCCGCCAAGAGCCCGCCATTATTTACCGTAGAAGAGCGGGTGGCGATGCTGTCGGAAGGGACGGCGCAGTTCGAGAACGTGTCGGTTTCCACCTTCGACGGGCTGCTGGTGGACTTTGCCCACGAGCAGAGAGCGCAGGCGGTAGTGCGCGGGATCCGCGCGATCAGCGACTACGAATACGAACTGCAGATGGCGCTGATGAACCGGCGGCTCTCGGCGGATCTGGAGACCATTTTCCTGATGCCGGACGCGCAGTACTCGTTTGTGAGTTCGCGCCTGGTGAAGGACGTGTTCCGGCTGGGCGGATCGGTGGACGGGCTGGTGCCGAAGTTTGTCGTGGAGCGGATGAAGGCGCGGGGGCGTTTCTGAGCGCGGAATTCCACAATAAATCAAGGTTTTGGGTGTGGGGCTTTGGTTGCTGCGAAGGCGGCGAGGGCAGTAGTTCGCGCCGTTGCGTGATCCACGATCGGGCGTGGGTAGTTTTCGTGGAGCCGAACCCCGGCGGCAGCGAGGACAGCCGGAGGTGCGGTCCAGGGCTGGTGGATCCAGCGTGAGGGCAGGCCGCCCAGTTCAGGAATCCATCGGCGGATGTAACCGCCATCCGGATCAAACTTCTCGCCTTGGGCGACCGGGTTGAAGATGCGGAAGTAGGGAGCCGCGTCGAAGCCGCAGCCAGCTACCCATTGCCAGCCGAGCGTGTTGTTAGCGAGGTCGGCGTCGACGAGCGTGTCGAGAAACCAGGCCGCGCCATCCTGCCATGGGATAAGCAGATGTTTGACGAGGAAGGACGCAGCGACCATGCGCGCGCGGTTGTGCATCCAGCCGGTCGTCCACAACTGGCGCATGGCGGCATCAACGAAGGGATATCCGGTGCGGCCGCGCTGCCAGGCGGTGAGCCAGCGGGGGTTGCGGCGCCAGGGAAACTGGCGGAAACGAGGGTTCCACGGCTCACGGAGGGTGCGTGGATGCTCCACGAGGAGATGGTGCGCGAATTCGCGCCAGGCGAGCTGGCGGAGAAAGGGTTCGGCGCCTGGCTTGCCGACAAGGGTATGCCAGATTTGGAGGGGGCCGATCTCGCCAAAGCAAAGATGGGGCGAGAGACGCGAGACGCCATCGTGGCCGGGGCGGTCTCGGCAGGTCGCGTAATCCGAGAGGCCATTGCGGGCAAAGGAGCGCAGACGGGCGAGAGAAGTGGATTCTCCGGGAACCCATGCAGCGCGCAAGCCGGCGGCCCAGTCGATCTTCGGCTCGAAGTGGAACTGGGCGAGCGGGAGCGACGAGGGCAAGCGGTGTGGCGGAGGAAGGGTGCGAGGCGCTGGCAATGGGGCGCCAAGCTCGCCGCGGCGGTTCCAGCAGGCGCGCCAGAAGGGAGTAAAGACCTGGAAAATGCGGCCGCTGGTGGAGCGCAATTCGCCTGGCGGCCAGAGCAGGCCGGTGTGGAAGATTTCGAGGGAGATGCCAGCGGCGCGCAGGACCACGGTCAGAGGAGATTCGGCGCGCAGAGCAGAGGGATCGAAAACACGGTTCGCGAAGATACGGCGAGCATTGGCCTCCGCAGCGAGCGCGGCGAGAGATGCAGCTGCCGGGCCGCGGCGCAGGATGAGGCGCGAGCCGCGAGCGCGGAGGGATTCCTCGAGGCGCAGCAGCGAATGATGCAGCCACCAGCAGGATGCCGCGCCGGGAGCAGGTTGGGCGTCGCTTTCCGGGGCTCGGATGAAGACGGGAATGACAGGAAGGCCGGTGGCGGCTGCGGCGCGGAGAGCGGGATTGTCGGTAAGACGCAGATCGCGCCGGAACCAGAGGAGGACGGATTCCTGGACTCGCATAGCCGAAGCAGACGCCACTCCGCGGCGGAAGAACGGAATATCTTCTCACGAAGCGGGCAATCCCGGCTGCGGCGCTACGCTGTGGGGCGGAGCGGGTCGCCGGGGAGCGGCGCCGCTTCCTGGCCCTCTTTGCCGGTGCCGGGGCGGGCAGGCAGGGCGGGGCCCGGGTCCGGCCGCTTGTCCTCTTCGGCGTTCATGTCGAGCTCGCCGCGGTAGCGCGGGAGTCCGCCGGGATAATTCTGTTTGACGAAGTCAATGAGGTGCTCGCGCACATAGCAGCGGAGGTCCCAGGCCTCGCCGGAG
>DAHUYD010000075.1 GCA_027315385.1 Acidobacterium sp. | reverse complement strand
GGACACCCCGTGCCGGCGCGCTCGACGCATCAGCTCCGCGCGCAGCATCGCATCCAGCCGCCGCTGCCAGTGCTGTGCGCGTCGTCCGGCGAGCCGATTCTCCTCGCCCAGCCACGCCTGCATCTTCGCAATCGCCTCCGTCAGCTTATCCACGCCCTCGCCGGTCGTCGCCACAGTGCGCACCACCGGCGGCGTCCACTCCGAGCGCGTGTGCGCCAGCGACTGCATGGCGCGAATCTCGCGTTCTACGCGATCCGCGCCCTCGCGGTCCGCCTTGTTCACCACATAAATGTCGGCGATCTCCATCACGCCGGCTTTCAGCGACTGCACATCGTCGCCCATGCCTGGGGCCAGGACCACCAGCGTCACATCGGCCAGCCGCGCAATCTCCACCTCGTCCTGGCCCACGCCGACCGTCTCGATCAGCAGCGCGTCTTTGCCGCTGGCTTCGATCAGCATCGCCACGTCCGCGGTCGCCTGCGCGAGGCCGCCGAGCGATCCGCGCGTCGCCATCGAACGCGCATAAAATCCCGCGTCGCTTTGCCGATCCTGAAAGCGGATGCGGTCCCCGAGCAGCGCGCCTCCGGTAAACGGGCTGCTGGGATCCACCGCAATCACGCCGACGGACATCGCATCCGTGCGCCAACGTCCCGCCAGCCGATCCACGAGGGTGCTCTTGCCCGCGCCCGGCGCGCCGGTAATCCCCAGGCGCAACCCTCGCCCCGCGTAAGGAAAACAGGCAGTTAAAAGTGCGGCGGCATCTTCGGCTTCGTTCTCGACCAGCGTGATGGCGCGCGCCAAGGCTCGCGCATCGCCCGCGCGGAGGCGCTCCACCAAGCCTGAAACCACCGCTGTTTCGGCCGTCGATTCCATCGCCACCGTACAGGGTACAGGGTGGGAGGGGCGGAGTGCAGTCCGAAGCACGATCCTGAACCTTCCCCGGAAAACGATAATCTAATGTCCAGGAGGGTCCTCATGGCGAAAGCTACGTTTGCCGCCGGATGTTTCTGGGGTGTTGAAGCCCGATTCCAGCAATTGCCCGGGGTTACGGCGACAGCCGTCGGCTATGAGGGCGGCACACTGGAGCGCCCCAGCTATCAGGACGTCTGCACCGACCGCACGGGCCACGCCGAGGCCGTCGAGATCGACTACGATCCCGACATGATCAGCTACGAGCAACTGCTGGAGGCGTTCTTCGCGCTGCACGATCCCACACAGCTCAACCGCCAGGGGCCTGACTGGGGCACGCAGTACCGCAGCGCCATCTTTTTCCACTCGCCGGAGCAGGAGCTGGCGGCGAAGGCGATGATCGTGCGGCTTACGGAAGAGAGGCGCTTCGCGAAACCCATCGCCACCCAGGTCGTCCCCGCGCAGACGTTTTGGCGCGCCGAGGAATACCACCAGAAATACCTGGAGAAGCGGGGCGCGGTGAGCTGCCACATTTAAGGCAGCCGCGCGGGACCCGGGGCGCGAAGCGCGTCCACCCGGCCGGCGAGTCTCCGCGTGAGCAGCGCCACCGTCAGTCCGATGCAAAACAGCAGGGCCAGCACCCCGCTGATCCGCGAAGCCATCGTCATGGCGACGGCCGGGTGCGGCACGCGCGTCAGGGGCAGGACCACGAAATTCATGACGAGATACACCAGCGCCCCGTACGCCAGCCCGCAGATGACAGGCCGCCGCACCAGCACGGTCACTCGCCGGCTCGCGACATAGAACAGCGCAGTCCAGAACAGCGCAATGGTGTAATGGATCGCCACGCCCAGCAGGATCGACGCCCACCCCGCATGGAACGCCCACGGCCCCGTGAGCCCGCAGGCGATGTACTGGAAGACCATCGTCGGTGTAACGTGCCGGAAGGCATTGAAGACGAGATTCTCGCCGATGTCGAGAGTGCCGGCGATGAGGCCGATCCGCAGGATCGCGGCCGCCGCACGTGCCCGATCTGCCATCGCCGCATTTTACCGTACCGCAGGGAGCGGTAGAGGTGGGGCTGCGGCGCCCAGAACGCTGCGCCGGGACTGAAGCCCACCTCGTGTTGGGAGGCTGATCGACACAACTGAAGTCGTGCCCTGATACAAAGCCCCGCCCCAGGGTACGCTTATGGAGGCTGAAAAGCCGCGGCCTGATACGGAGTCTCGACCGATCCGCACTATCCCACCCATTCGCCGCGCCGAAGCAGCGGCTCGGCGCCGCCGGTGGCGGTGATGCCGTCCACATCGATCTGGTTCGAGCCGATCATCCAGTCCACGTGGATCAGGCTGTCGTTCGCGCCGTGCGCGGCCAGTTCCTCCGGCGTCATCCTGTCGCCGTCCTTCAGGCAGGTGGAGTACGCCTGCCCCAGCGCGATGTGGCACGCCGCATTCTCATCGAAGAGCGTGTTGAGGAAGAGCAGGCCGCTTGCGGAGATCGGCGACGAGTGCGGCACCAGGGACACCTCGCCGAGCCGCCTCGCGCCGTCGTCGGTCGAGATCATGCTTTCGAGCACCTGTTCGCCCTTCGCTGCGTGCGCCTCCACAATTCGCCCCGCGTCGAACCGCACGCGAATTCCCTCGATGATCGTTCCCTGGTAGGAGAGCGGCTTGGTACTCGTCACAGTTCCGTTCACGCGATCCTTGTGCGGAGTAGTGAAGACCTCTTCCGTCGGCATGTTGGGAATGCAGTATCGCCCATTGCCGGCGAACGTTCCACCGCCCAGCCATAAATGATCGTCGGCCAGTCCCACGCGCAGGTCCGTCCCCGGCCCGCGGAAGTGCAGCGCGGAGTAGCGCATCGTGTTCAGAAAATCCGCGCGCTTGTGCAGTCCCGCATCGTGCTCCTTCCAGGCCGCCACGGGATCGGCGCGATCCGCGCGGCTCGCCGCGAAGATCGCATCCCACAGTTTCGCCAACGCCTGATCCGGATTGAGCTCGGGAAAGACTGCCTTCGCCCACGCGGGTGTTGCCGCCGCCACAATCGTCCAGTTGATGTCGTGCCGCGTGATGAGTTCCAGCGCCGGCCGATAAGCTTTCGACATAGCTCGATTTGAGCGGCTCACCTTTTCCGCATCTTCCTTCGACAGCAGCGAGGGATCGCCGCCCGTAATGGCCAGCCGCGCCGCGCCGCCGCGGTACGCCGCCGCCATTCCCTCATAGAGCCATCCAGCTGCCGCATCGAAACTCACGTCCGCGCCATGGCGGAAGCGCAGCAGCGTGGACTGCTCGTCGCTCAGCAGCGCCGTCACCAGTTTGGCTCCGGCTTTGTACGCGTGCTCGGTGATGCGCCGCACCAGCGGCAGCGCCTCCACCGACGCGGTCATCACCAGTTCCTGACCGGGCGCCAGGCCCAGGCCGCTGTGCACTGCGATCTGCGCCAGACGGTCGAGCTTCTGCGCAAAATCGGCGTTAACGGAAAGACTCTCGGCGGCATCGGCCGTCGTTGCGGAAATCGGTTCGGCGCTCATGCTTCTATTGTCAGGCGCGGCGGCGCGCAATGGCAACGCGGGGGATCCCCTGCAGATCATCCACGAACTCAGCGTTATCCCACGAGGCGAGCAACCCCGCCAAAGCATCGCGCTGGCCGTGGCCCATCTCGAGCAGCAGCCATCCGCCGGGATCCAGCGCCTCGAGCGCCTCCGGAATCAGCCGCCGATAGACTTCGATGCCCGTGGGACCCGCATAAAGAGCCCCTTGCGGCTCGTACTCGCGCACCTGCGGCTCGAGAAATTCCGAGTCTGCCACGTACGGCGGATTCGAGACGATCGCGTCGAACCGCTCGCTGCGCACTGCGCTGAGCAAGTCAGACTCAAGAATCCGGACTCGATCCGCAACTTGATGGAACTGAGCGTTAACCCGGGCGATTTCAAGAGCCGCTGCGGAACAATCCAGCGCCGTCACCTGAGCGCTGGGCAGCGTATGCGCCAGCGCCACCGCAATCGCACCCGACCCGGTGCCAACATCGCAAATCCGCAGTGGTGCGTCGCGCGGAACACGTGCGAGCAGAGCCTCGACCAAATGCTCGGTCTCGGGCCGCGGGATCAGCACCGCGGGGGTCACCCGCATGGCCAGCCCGAAAAACTCCTGCTCGCCGACGATGTACTGCACGGGCTCATGCTGCGCGCGCCGCTCGATCCAGCTTTGGTATTGCTGCGCCTGATCCGGCGTCAGCTCTCTTTCGGGATGCGTCAGCAGCCATGCCCGATCTCGTCCCAGCACGCGCAGCAGCGTCAACTCCGCATCGCGGCGCGCCGTGTTCGACGGAGCCAGTTTCGCCGCGCCGCTCTCCAGAATCTGTTTCAATGTCACCACTGGCATATCACTCGGCGGGCACCAGCGAGGAAACATCCCGCCACCCGTACGCCACCTCGGGCAGCGTCACGCCGCCAATCTCAATCCCCTGCTCGGCGACCTGCACCCCGCCCATCCGCTCGTAGAACCCGCGCGAGGGATTATCCCTGAGCACCCACACCACCATGCCGCGGAACCCGCGTTCCACGAGCGCGCCGGCGATCCGCCGCGTGAGCGCTGCTCCTGCGCCGCGCTTCTGGTGGGTCGCAATCAGATAGATCGCGCCCAGCCCGCCATCGAATCCGTCGACGGGATGCATGATCGCGCCGCCCGCCGCGAACCCGAAGATTCCCGCTTCATCCTCTGCCACGATCACAAACGGACCATCCGCCTGGGTCAACCGCTCCTGCCAGTTGCGAATCCCGTCGTCCATTTGCAGCCCATCGATATAAGGCTGCGGAATGATTCCCTGATACGTGGTCTTCCAGCTTTGCAGATGCACCCAGGCAATCCTCGGCGCATCTTCCGGATTGGCCTGACGAATTCGCATGGCGATGATCCCTCTGCGCTCCAGTGCCTGCCTGTGCGGCAAACCGTATCCCGCAATCTCCGCCTTCAGGCGACCGTCTCGGCCTCGCCCTTCATCCGCTCCGCGTTAAAGTGGGCCGTCAATGCGTCGACCACGGGCTGAAGCTTACCTTCCATGATCTCGGCGAGCTGGTGGATGGTCAGCCCTATGCGGTGGTCGGTCAGCCGGTTCTGCGGGAAGTTATAAGTCCGGATTTTCTCGCTGCGGTCGCCCGAGCCCACCTGCTGCTTGCGCTCCTTTGCCAGCGCCTGCTGCTGCTTCTCCATCTCCATCTCGTACAGCCGCGCGCGCAGCACGCGCATGCCCTTCTCGCGGTTTTTGATCTGCGACTTCTCATCCTGGCAACTTACCACTGTGTTGGTGGGCAGGTGCGTAATGCGCACCGCCGAGTAGGTTGTGTTCACGCTCTGTCCGCCCGGTCCCGACGAGCAGAACGTGTCGATGCGGAGGTCTTTCGCCTCGATCTTCACGTCCACTTCCTCAGCCTCGGGCAGCACGGCCACCGTCACCGCGCTGGTGTGCACACGCCCCTGCGTCTCCGTCGCGGGAACGCGCTGGACCCGGTGCACGCCGCTCTCATATTTCAGCTGCGAATAGACGCGGTTGCCCTCGATAATGGCGATCACTTCCTTCAGTCCGCCCACCGACGACTCCGAGGACGACAGCACCTCCACCCTCCAGCGGTGCTGCTCGGCAAAGCGGGTATACATGCGGAAGATCTCCGCCGCGAACAGGCTGGCCTCGTCGCCGCCCGTGCCGGCGCGAATCTCCAGCACCACGTTCTTCTCGTCGTTGGGATCCTTCGGCAGCAGCAGCAGCTTCAGCTCCTCCTCGATCTTCGGCTCGCGCTCTTCCAGCTGCGCGATCTCCTCCTGGGCCATGGCACGCAGGTCGGCATCGCTCTCGTTCAGCATCGCGCGCGCGTCGGCCAGGCCGTTCCGCACCTGCCGGTAATCACGGAATTTATCCACCACCGGCTCCAGCTCGCGATGCTGTTTGGCGATTTTCTGATACTTTTCGTGGTCGCCCAGCACCTCGGGGTCCGCGAGCTGGCGCGACATCTCCTCGTAGCGAGCTTCAATTTGTTCCAGACGTTCAAACATGGGATCCTCCCGGCGCAGGGCCGGTTCGTGTAACAGTTGATTCAGGAATTGGGTGCAGCGGGACGAAAGCGGCGGGAGCCGCTAGAGAAGGACGCCGATGGGGAAAAGCTGCATCCCCCCCATTTTACCTCGGCGGCGCAACGATCTATATTCGCTACCGGCGACAGCTTGTCCGCCGTCCTGAACGCTGTGTCCCTCTTTCTCCAGTTCGCCGAAGTCTGCGACGCACTCGCCGCCACCACGAAAAAGCTGGAAAAGCGCGCCCTGATCGCCAGCTATCTGGACGGACTGGAGGTGGACGACGCCAGCCGCGCGGCACTGTGGCTCTGCGGCATGCCTTTCCCGGAAACCGACACCCGCGCTCTGAACGTCGGCGGATCGCTGCTCTCGAAGGGGATCCTGCATCTCTCCGGCGCGGGAGACGAAGCGCTGAGCGAAGCCTACCGCCGCTCCGGAGATCTGGGCGCTGCCGGGGCGGATTTACTTTACGGCCGCGCGCCCGCCCGAGCCTCGCTCACCCTCGCGCAGGTTGAATCCGCGATCGCTGCGCTGGCCGAAGCCCGCGGACCCGATCCGAAGCTCCGCCTGCTCCTCGATCTGCTCGCCCGCGCGACAGCCGAGGAAGCGAAGTACCTGATCAAGCTCATCACGGGGAACATGCGTATGGGTGTCAAGCAGGCACTCGTCGAAGAAGCGATCGCGGAGACATGGTCCGCGCCGGTAGCCGTTGTGCGCCGCGCGGATATGCTGCTCGGCAGCCTGCCCGAAGTCGTGGCTCTTGCCGCTGTCGGCCGTCTCGACCAGGCCAGCATGAAGCTCTTCCACCCGCTCGGCTTCATGCTGGCCAGTCCTGTCGCGTCCGTGCAGGAAGCCATCGCGCGCTTCACGGAGGAAGTCGCTGCCGAGCACGAGCAGGGCGCGCCGGCCATTGCGGAATCGGCGCTTCGGGAGGCGCAAATAGAGGACAAATTCGATGGCATTCGCGCTCAGCTCCATGTCGCGCCGCAGGACTCAGGCCCATCGCGCGTCGCTTTGTACTCCCGCAATCGCGAAGACCTCAGCGCATCCTTCCCCGAACTCGTTGAGGCATTTTCTTCGATCGCGGAACGCGCAGTTCTCGACGGAGAAATCCTCGCCTGGAACCCCACCAACAACCGCGCACTGCCGTTTTCCATGCTCCAGCAGCGCCTCGGCCGCAAGCGCGTCACCGCCGAAATGCTGCGCGACGTGCCCGCCGCTTTCGTCGTCTTCGACGTGCTCTATCGCGAAGACCAGCTGCTCCTGACCGAGCCTCTCGACCACCGCCGCTCGGTTCTTGAAGATTTCTGCACTCGCTGGAGCCCATTCACCGCGTCAGCCGCTGTGCGCGGCCAAAGCGACTTATTCACTTTGCAGCAGAACGCCGCGGTTCCCCGTCTCATTCTCTCCTTGGCTACGCGCCTGACATCGGCCGCGCAACTCGAAGACGCCTACGTGGGCGCCCGCGCTCGCGGCAACGAAGGCGCGATGATCAAATCCCTCGCCAGCACGTACCAACCAGGCCGCCGTGGCCTCGCCTGGCTGAAGCTCAAGCGCGAACTCGCCATCCTCGACGTGGTCGTCACCGGCGTCGAATTCGGCAACGGCCGCCGCGCGCAGGTACTGAGCGACTACACCTTCGCGGTTCGCGACACGGACTCTGAAAATCCCGGCGATCCCGCACGGCCCGTCTTCAAAAACATCGGCAAAGCTTACTCCGGCCTCACCGACCAGGAAATCGCAGAGATGACCGCCTGGTTTCGCGCCCACACGCTGGAGGACCACGGCCATTTCCGCATCGTCGAGCCGCTCGTCGTTCTGGAAGTCGCCTTCAACAACCTGATGCGCTCCACGCGCCATGCCAGCGGATTCGCCCTGCGCTTTCCGCGCATCCTGCGCATTCGCACGGATAAGCCGGTCGCGGAAATCGACACCCTCCGGCGCGTCGAGGAAATCTACGCGTCGCAGCCCGACAAACCAGCCGGCCCGGTCGACGCGTGATCCTATTGCCGACTCCGGGCTACGGACTCCTGTCCTCACGCTGCCTTGTGCATCTGAATGTTCACCACCGTGTCGCTGTCCTCCGCGTGTCCGGCCAGCATGGCCTGCCCCTCTATGTACGACCCGGTCAGCGTCACTGTCATCGGCCGCTCCGGATGTTCTTCCTTCGTTTCCTCCTCGCATGGCGTCACCCGCACGCGCGCGTACAGGCTGGAGCGCACGGCGGGATCGGCCCACGCCTTCCTGCTGGCGGGCGTCACCCGCACGCGCGCGTACAGGCTGGAGCCCTCCTGCCGACAGGAACCAACCCACGTATGCGCGAGGTCTCCCCCCAGAATCTCTCCCGCCTGCAGCACGGCGAGCCCCTTGCCGTGCGCCGCGCCCGCGTCGAAATGCACGATCCATAATCCGCTTATCCGTGCGTTCATCAAGGCCACCTTCTTTCATCGGGAGGAGGCTCTTCTCCTCCCATTTTCAGCCGCGAGGATACTCGGGATGGAGCACCCTGCGACAGCCGCTTGCCGGTCCCGCTCAACAGATTTCGTGTGCCGCCGGTGCGAGGCGCATCCCCATGCATGGCGGCCATTATGCCGCTTTTCTCGCCGGGGCTTCCCGCGCCCTCATCGACTGGCACCGTCGCATCTCCACGTGGAACGACTCTTCTTCGCGTCCCTCGGGATAACCGTCGAGCGTGGCAAAGTCGACCGTGCAGAAGCCGTTGAGATTCAGGATCACCGGCTTCTCCCGCGCCATAGTAGCTTCTTCCTGCCGCGAAACGAACGGCGCAATTCGAATCCGGGCATACAGCTTCGGCGGCTCCTCCTCGTAAGTTCCGGTCCAGAGGTGCTCGAGATCGCCGCCAAGCAGCTCGCCGCCGTTCAGCATCGCGATGCCTTCGCCGTGGCGATCACCGGAGTCATAATGGGCAAGCCAGTAGCCTTTCATGGCGTAACCCCCTTTGCCGGACAGCACTCCCGGCATTCAGAAGATACGCAAATCGGGGGAGGGCGAGTTGCTGATTTTCACAGGACGAAAGTCCTTCCGCACGCTCCCCTGGACGGCGAGTTCCGGAACCATCCGCCCTCCTGTGTCATCGAACAGGATATAAAGGAGAACCGATGCCTCCTACCGCTTCCAGCTCTTCTGTCTCCGCGCCCAATGCTGCCGCCGCCGGAGTCGTCAACCTTGGCGACCTCAGGGTGAACCGCCTTGGCTATGGCGCAATGCGCATTACCGGCAAGGGCGTCTGGGGGCCTCCGGCCAACCGCGACGCCGCTCTCCGTACGCTGCGCCGCGCCGTAGAACTGGGGGTCAACTTCATCGACACCGCCGACTCTTACGGTCCCTATATTTCTGAAGATCTGATCGCCGAAGCGCTGCACCCGTATCCGAAGGGCCTGGTGATCGCCACCAAGGGCGGGTGGGAGCGCGTTGGTCCGGGCCAGTGGGTGCATAACGCCAGCCCGAAGCACCTGGAGGAAGCCGTCGACGGCAGCCTGCGCCGGCTGAAACTCGACCGTATCGACGTGTACCAGCTCCACGTGCCCGATCCCGCCGTCTCCTTTACGGCCTCCATCGAAACGCTGGCCCGGCTGCGCGAGCAGGGCAAGATCAGGCACGTCGCGCTGAGCAACTGCGCCCTTGAATACGTGGAGCGCGCCCGCGCGATCGTGCCCATCGTTTCCGTGCAGAACCGCTACAGCTTTGCCGACCGTGAGTGGGACTTCGTTCTCGACCACTGCGAGAAGCACGGCATCGCCTTCATTCCCTGGGCGCCGCTCGGCCAGGTGCGCGAGGCCCATCAGATTCTCGATCAGATCGCCTCCCAGCTCAGCGCCTCGCCGCTGCAGGTGGCGCTGGCCTGGCTGCTGCGCCGCTCGCCGGTGATGCTGCCCATCCCCGGCACCTCGTCGCCCGAGCACGTCGAGGAGAACATCGCCGCCGCCAGCCTGCAAGTGCCGGACGAGACTTTCCACCGGCTTTTGGATTTCAATCCACCCCCTGCCAGCCTGCGTTAGCGAAGCAGGGCACTCGGGGCGGCGCGGACGTCGCTTTTTCCTTTGCAGGGATGCTCGCGCTCGTGCATACTGTCAGCCGACTTACCGCAGCGAGTGTGGAACAAGTGACGTTTGCCGAAGTGATGTTCGGCGCGCACCGGGTGGTGTGCGCGCTGGAAAGCCAGGGTGGATCGCGCCCCTCCCGCGCGGCCGTCCGCGATGCCAATCGCGCGTTCCGGCAGTTGCTGGACTATCAGAAGAACTGTCGGCTGACGACGGCGGAGGCTGCCGTCCTTCAGACGGCGCTCGACGTGCTCTGGAAGCATCTCCGATCGGTGGAATCGCCCGCAAAAGTGAGCGCATCCTGAACGGCTTCCCGAACGGCTTCCGCGACAACCCTCCCTCCTGTTTGCTAGTCTAGCTGGTTTTCGCATCTCTCCTTTCGGAGCCACAATGAGCGCCCTCACTACGCCCTCCGCCGATTCCTCGACCTTCCCTTTCACTCTTACCGACGACCAGGAGGCCCTGCGCCGGGAGATCCGCGACTTCGCCGCGCGCGAGATCGCCCCCAACGTGTCCCGCTGGGACGAGGCCTCGGAGTTCCCCGCCGACGTGGTGAAGCAGCTGGGCCAGATGGGCCTGCTCGGCGTCATCTTTCCCACGGAGCTGGGCGGCGCCGGCCTCGGCTACGTCGACTACATGCTCGCCATCGAGGAGCTCTCCGCCGTCGACGGCTCCATCGGCATCATCGTGGCCGCGCACAACTCGCTCTGCACGAACCACATCTTTCTGGCCGGGAATGACGCGCAGCGGCGCAAGTACATCCCGAAGCTGGCCAGCGGCGAGTGGCTGGGGGCGTGGGGGCTCACCGAGCCAGGCTCCGGCTCCGACGCGGCCGGCGCCCGGACGACTGCCGTCCGCCAGGGCGACCAGTGGATCCTGAACGGCAACAAGACCTTCATCACCAACGGCCACTACGCCGACGTGTCCGTAATCATCGCCGTGACGGACAAGACGCAGGGCACGCACGGCCTGTCGGCCTTCATCGTGGAGAAGGGCGCGCCCGGCTTCCGCCCCGGCAAGAAGGAGAACAAGCTGGGGCTGCGCGCGTCGGACACCTCAGAGCTGATCTTCGAGGACTGCGCGATCCCCGCCGAGAACCTCCTCGGCGAGCTGGGCGAGGGCTTCGTCGATGCCATGCGTACGCTGGACGGCGGCCGCATCTCCATCGCCGCGCTGTCGCTGGGGATTGGCAGGGGCGCGCTCGATGCCAGCGTGAAGTACGTCAAGCAGCGGCGCCAGTTCGGCAAGGCCATCGCGGAGTTCCAGGGCATCCAGTGGAAACTGGCCGACATGGCCACCGAGCTCGACGCCGCGCGCCTGCTCACCCTGCGCGCCGCAGTGCTCAAGGACGCCGGCCGTCGCGTCACGCAGGAGTCAGCCATGGCGAAGCTCTACGCCTCCGAGGTGGCCGTGCGCATCTGCGACGAGGCCGTGCAGCTCCACGGCGGATACGGATTCATCAAAGACTACCCGGTGGAGAAGTTCTACCGCGACGTCAAGCTGTGCACCATCGGCGAAGGCACGTCGGAGATCCAGCGCATGGTGATCGGGCGGGAGATCTTGAAGGTGAGTCCGTCAAGAGGGTGAGGACTGCCGTCCAGGCACGCCCGCCTGAGGCGCAAAAGTGGGAGCAAGATACCCAAGGCCCCTCCGAGGCTGACGCGAGGGAGGCGTTAGCGGGCGGGATGGCGAGGAGTGAATAGCAGCAACTCACTGGCTGGCAAAGGTCGCGTCGCGGTACACATGTTCCATATTTTTCCGCGAGACAGCCGCAGCTTTCCCCGAAACGCCCGCATTCAGGAAAGGTTGGGCGTCCCCTCCACTCATTCGCGAACTCCACGCGCCGGAGGCGCAACGCTGAATAGGCCCAGCACTTCAGTGGTGGGAAAGCGCCCGGAAAAGGACCGAGTCCCGGAGGGACGACGCTGCAAACCTGCCCCCGCACCCGGGACGCTGGTGCAGGCGCCGACGCGTTTCCTCCGTCCGGCCGCCAAATCCGGAAGAGCATGAATGGAGCGCCGGAGGGGCTGCGATGGGGCATGCCTACGCCAGGAACACTGCATCTTCAGCGCCCGAAAAACTCTCCGGGCTGTGCGACTGTTCGGGTGGGCTCGCCAAGGACTCGGCGTGGGGTGCCCCCGGCTAATCAGCGTTGCGCTTGCGGCGCGTAAAGGTCTTCCCGGCCCTGCCGGATGTGCCGCGCGAAGGCCGGCTGGCTGACTGCTCTTCTCTGCCCCGCGCGTGCCGCGCCGCTCCTCCGGGTGCGCCTTTGCTGCGAAACGCCGGCTTCTTTCCTGGTTTGGGCGTCTTCTTTTCGCGCTTCTCGCCCTTTCCCTCCGCGGCACGGCGAAGAGCGTTCACTTCGTCGAGGGTCAGCTCCCGGGTGCGTCCTGGCTCGAGGTCGAGAACCAGCGGCCCATAGCCCACGCGGCGGATTTTCTCGACGTGGTGACCGACCTCCTCGAACATTTTGCGGATTTCGCGGTTCCGGCCTTCGATGAGAACCATCTCGTACCAGGGGTTGTCGGCCTCGCGCAGCAGGCGGATGCGGGTGGGCGCGGTCATCACGCGGCTCTCGTGACGGGGCGGTGCGCCCGGGCGGCCGATTTGCGTCCCTCGATCGATCATGACGCCGTGTCGAAGCTGGTTGAGCGCGGCTTCCGAAGGGCGGCCACTCACTTTCACCAGGTAGGTCTTCTCCACGCGGGCGGCGGTGCGGGTAAGCGCGTTGGCGAGCGCGCCATCGTTGGTCATCACCAGGAGGCCTTCGCTTGAGAAGTCAAGACGGCCCACTGGGAAAACACGCTCTTTGCCGGCGAAGAACTGCATCACCGTGGGGCGGCCTTCGGGATCGCTGGCGGTGGTGACGTAGCCGCGCGGCTTGTTCAGGACGTAGTAACGCGGCCGCTCCGCGCCGTGAAGCAGCTTGCCGTCCACGCGGATGTGGTCGTGCGCGGGATCGGCTTTGGCGCCCAGTTCGGTGACCACCTGCCCGTTCACCTGCACGCGGCCGGAGGCGATCAGTTCCTCGGCCTTGCGGCGCGACGCGATGCCGGCGGAGGCAATGATTTTCTGGAGCCGCTGCGCACCGGCGCCCGTCCCCCCGGTCACAGTTGCTCCTCGCGAACGCCTGGCTCGTCAAGGGTGCTTGTACCCTCTGAGGCCTGAACTTCTTCCGCCGGCTGCCCGGCAGCTTCTTCAGCACGAACCTCGTCGGCAGCCTGATCGACGGCTTCATCCTGGGCAAACTGCAACTCGCCTTCGGCGGCGGGTGGCGCAACGGATTCTTCTTCTGCCTCGGCGAGCTCGCCGGCCATCTTCTCGAACTCCTCCATGGAAGGAAGCTCGTTCAGATCCTTCAGGCCGAAGCGAAGCAGAAATTCCTTCGTGGTCTTGTAGAGAATGGGGCGGCCGAGAACCTGCTTGCGGCCGGCGGTGGAGATGAGCTTGCGTGCAATGAGCGAGCCGAGCACGCCGGAGGAGTCGACGCCGCGGATCTCTCCTATCTCGGGCGCGGTGACAGGCTGCTTGTAAGCGATGACAGCCAGGGTCTCAAGCGCCTGAAGGGAGAGCTTCATCGGCGGCTTGAGGGTCTTGATGAAGGCGCGCACCGCGTCGTGGTACTCGGCGCGGGTGGCCATGCGATAACCGCCGGCGACTTCGCGGATTTCAATGCCGCGATCGGCTAAGGCGTAGTCGGACTTCAGCTCGTCGATGAGGCGGCGGATTTCGTCGCGGGCTTCGCGCTCTCGCTGGCGCGCAGCCTTCTTCTCGTCTTCAACGGATGGAGCGG
>DAHUYD010000073.1 GCA_027315385.1 Acidobacterium sp. | reverse complement strand
GGACCGCGCAAACGCCGGCAGTACCCGCAGCACGTCTTCCGGTTCGGGGCGGACGCGGAAATCCGCATGCGCCTCGGCGTAGACGACCTTCCCGCCGGGGCCAAGCACGTAAGTCGCCGGCAGCGGCAGCTTCCAGCTCGGATCCCCGTTGATGAACGGGATGTTGACCAGGATGCCAAGATAGTAGCTGCGCAGATAGTCGGGAAGCTTCCAGACGAGGCCAAACTGTTCCGCGACGGCGCAGCCCTGGTCGGTGAGGATGGGGAAGGGAATCGAGTGCTGGCTGGCGGTGAAGTCGGACTGCCGCTGCGTTTGCGGCGAGATGCCCACCACCAGCGCGCCGCGCTCGCGCAGAGCAGGGTAGCGGTCGCGCCAGCATTCCAGCTCGGTAATGCAGTACGGGCACCAGCGGCCGCGGAAGAAGTTGAGGATCAGAGGGCCCAGGGCGAGCAAGTCAGAAGAGCGGACCAGCTTGCCGGAGAAATCAGGCAGCGCGAAATCGGGCGCGGTGGCGCCGACGGGCAGGATGCGCTGCTCGATGCCGGTGGCAAAGAGCTCCTCAATCGAACGCTCGCCGATGGCCAGGCGCTCCGGCTGCACCAGCGTCCGGGTGCGGGTGGTGATCTCGTCCAGCTGCTCCTGAAGATGAGCCATGAATCTCCAGTTTAGATGGAACGCGGTGAATGCGGGGAGATGGATTTGAGGGCCGGATGTTACCTTTGGGTGCGCGGAGCAAAAAGCCTCTCACGAGCGGTGCGGTTCGCAGCTTCTGCGGCATGGAGGCTGCGGAGTGAGGAATCAGCGCGATCCCCACACATAGCTCAGGCGGAGCATGCGCGAGTCGATGCCCGGATCGTTGGCCGTGCCCAGATAGCCATTCGAGAAGTGCTGCACGCGGAACTCCAGTTCCGTGGCGTGGGTCGGAGTATGAAAGAAGCGGACCCCGGCTCCGAAGGAAAAGGTGAAATTCAGCGCCGAAGTGTCGAAGAGGGGGATATCGCGCAGGGAAGCGGCGAAACCCCCTGAGACCTCGAGAAGCGGCTGGACGGAACGGCGGGGAAAGAACGCGCCCTGAAAACCGATCGGGCTCAGCCCGGGAACCCAGCTCCAGCGGCGGCTGTAGTGGTAGGTGTAGTCCTCGAAGTAAGGCTGGCCGGCGACCGAGCCGGTTTGGTTCGACGACTGCGGAGAAGGGCTGATGACCGGCTGGCGGGGAACGAAGATCGAGTAGCCCGCCATGGGCGTGCACGGCTGATTGGTGTTGCCGTTGGCGAAGACGCAGACGTTGTAGTTTTCGCTGCTGCGAACCGGGTCGCTCTCGGCCATCAGCGGGCGAACCTCCGGCGTCCAGGCGAGTTCCCACACGCGATTGAGCACCAGGCGATGGTGATAGGCCAGCCCAAGCGACAGAAATTCGCGGTCCTGCGCGATGCCGAGGAAGATATGCGTCGAGTCCGGAGAGTATTCGGTGAACACGGACCAGCCATTGCGCAGGGAGAAGTCTTCGAAAGGGGTCTCGGTTTGACCGCGGAGCGGGTGTACCAGCAGAGCGGCCAGAAAGGCCAGCACCAGCGCTGAACGAGGACTTGAAAGCAAGATCGGTCTTTCCTGTAAACCTGCGGAAATTGGGCCGGAGAGCAGGCCCAGGCATCAATCGATGCCGAGCTTCTTCCACAGGTTGTCGACCCGGGCTTTCGTAACAGCGTCCATTTCAATCAGCGGCGGCCATGGGCGCGTGAAGCCTTCGGCGGCCCACTTGCGAGTGGCGTCAATGCCCATCTTGCTCCCGTAATTCGCCAGGCGGGAGGCGTGGTCCAGCGAATCGACGGGTCCAAGCGTGAACTGGATATCCCGCTCGGGGTCGATGTTGTTGGCCACCCGGAGCGTGACTTCGCGCAGGTCCTGCACGTCGCAGTCCTCGTCCACCACAATGATGCACTTGGTGAACATCGCCTGGCCCATCGCCCACACCCCGTTCATCACTTTGCGCGCGTGCCCCGCGTAGCTCTTGCGGATCGACACGATCATCAGATTGTGGAACACCGCCTCCACGGGAAGGTTGATGTCGACGATCTCCGGCAGCGTCAGGCGGAAGAGCGGCAGAAAGATGCGCTCGACCGCCTTGCCCATCCAGGCGTCTTCCATGGGCGGCTTGCCGACGACAGTAGCCGGCCAGATGGGATCTCGGCGGTGCGTGATGCACGTGATGTGGAAGACCGGGTAGTCCTCCTGCATGGTGTAGAAGCCGGTGTGGTCGCCGAAGGGGCCTTCAGGACGCAGCTCGTCCAGGCGCACATAGCCTTCCAGCACCACTTCCGCATGCGCGGGAACCTCCAGATCCACGGTTTCGCATTTCACCAGTTCCACCGGCTGCTGCCGGAGAAAACCGGCGATGAGGAATTCCTCGACCTCCGGAGGCGCGGGAACGATGGCGGAAAATGTCGTCGCGGGATCGGTGCCGATCGCGACGGCCACTTCCAGGCGGTTCTTTCCCGCGTCGAGGTTCGTGACGGCGAGATTGGCGATGCCCCCCGCCGTCTCGGCCATGGCGTGTACCCGCGACGATGCGCCTCCCGCCGCCGCGCGCAGCCGCTCGCGCAGATGCTCGGCGGCGTTCTTTTGCCGCTGCCAGTGCATGCCGGTCGTTTGTCCGTCGTAGACCTGCATGCGGTACATGCCCATGTTGCGCCTGCCGGTGCGCGGATCGCGGGTGATCACGCAGGGCAGCGTGATAAAGCGCCCCGCGTCGAGCGGCCAGGTCTGCAGCACTGGAAAGTCGAGCACACTGAACCCCTCGCGGCGGATGACCTGCTTGCACGGCGCGTCTTTCGCGGCGATGGTTTTGGGGAAGTATTTGCCGATGTCGGCGAGCATCGGCAGCATCTTCAGCTTTTCCAGGAAGCCTTCAGGAGATTTCACCTCCAGAAGCGCGCGGATACGCCCCGAGATCTCGTCCAGCGAATCCACCCCGAGCGCGAGCTTCATCCGCCGCTCGCTGCCGAACTGATTCATCAGCACGCTCGAGCCGGGATAATCCCTGACGTTCTCGAAGAGCAGCGCGGGACCGCCGGGGGCCGGCGCTCTGGATTTCGCCGCGCGGTCGGCGATCTCGCCCATCTCGAGAATCGGATCCACTTCCACGCGAATCCGCCGCAATTCGCCGGCTTTGTCGAGGGTCTTGATCCAGTCTCTGAGGTCGTCGCAGGCCAGAGGGCTCTCTCCCGTCGGAAATCTTCGATTTCCACTATAGACCGTTGCCGGTGGACCAGCATCGGCGGCGGTCGCGGAGAAGCCCGGGCTCCCTGTTCTGCGCTACTTCTCTCCGTACACGTCGATCTCGCCCCGCGGATTCGCTGCCGTTGTCGGATCGTGGCCGGTGGAAATATAGACCTTCCCGTTGGCGACCACCGGCGAGGTGAACTTGATCCCGTAGCCCGGAACGTCCGCGGAGTTCGTGCTGCTGCTGTAGATCTGGTCGGGAAAATTCTGCGCGTCATACGCGTAGAGCGTGGCCGCCGTCGGCGTGCCCTGTTGCAGCGGAACTCCCTCGTTGATCATCCACACGATGCCATCCTGGTTGCCGTTCGAAGAGATGAAAGGCGTCGTGCCGCGGGTGTTCAGGGGCTGGTCCTCAGACGCCGGCCCGCTGTAGGCGCCGGGCGTCAGCGTGTTGCTGCTGCCGCTGAATGCGAACTGCCGCACCGGCGCGACCGTGCTGGAGCCCGTTGGGCTGATCCCCAGGTAGACGTAGCCGTTGAAATACGCCGAGGTGCCGAAGATCTCGTACGAGCTGATCTCTCCCGTAGGGTTGCCGGACATATAGGGACACGGCTGCGATGTGTAGGGTGGGGAGAGGTCCGACTCGAACCACACCCGGTCCAGCGCTCCCGTGTCGTTCGTGTGCTCTCCGCCCAGATTGCCGCCGTTGAGCAGATACACGCGGCCGGTTTTGCCGCCGGCCACGATATCCGCTGTGCCTGGGATCATCATCAGCCCGCCTGCGGCAAAGTCGACATCCGCGCAGTCCAGGTACTCATATGCGTCCGGAGTGAACGAATCTTCGATCTGCAGGGATGGACTGAACTTGATGACCGAGTCGCCCCACGCCGTCTTGCCGTCCCACGGGCCGTTGCCGGTGACGATGTAAATGTTGCCGTTGCTGTCGGCGACGGGACCGCCACTGCCCATCCATACGCCGCCCGCGCTGGCATACGGGCCCACCCCGGCCTGGTTGGGGCTCGCATTCCACACCGCGACCTGCGCCAGTGTGGAGGCATTGTAGGCGAACAGCCAGCCGGCCGGGCAGCCGCCCACCCCGATATAGATATTCCCGTTCGCCAGCAGCAGAGCCGCCCGCTGCACGCAGCTCGTCGTAAGTGTGTCGTTTTTGGCGACGCTGCCGGAGACTGATCCGGTGATCGTCGCCGCGGGGATCTGCGGCTTGCCCGTAAGCAGACTCAGCGCATTCAGGCGGAACGTTCCCCCGGAGCCGGTTTGCTGTTCTGAAACCACGTAGATGGTGTTGCTGCTGAGGTCGATGACCGGCGTCGATGTGACCCCTTCATACGGCTTGATAGCGCCATTCGTCAGGGGCGTCTCTCCGGAATTCAGCAACGATGTTGACCACAGCGGTGTGCTGCTGCCGTTGTCCGCGTCGAAGGCGTACACCATGTCGGCTTCCGTGGCGACGTAGAGCACATCGTGGTTCGCGCCGTTGATCGTCAGGTTCGACACGATCAGCGGTTCGCCATACGCATAGCCGTTGAAGATGTACGAGAAGCGCTTCCCGAAACTCGAAGGATTGACGGTACCGGGCGTCAGCGTGGTCTCGTTGGAATTCAGGCCGCTGCGATTGTTGTCCACGTGCCAGGTGGTGATATCCACGGCGCCGCCGCCCCCGCCCGTGGCCGCTGTCACCGTGAGCGATGCCGAGCCGGTGATGCCGCTCAAGGTCGCCGTAATTTTGGCGGAACCGGCTGACGCTCCGGTTGCGAGTCCGCTGGAGTCAACAGTTGCGACTGACTTATCCGAGGAACTCCAGCTTGCCTGTGACGTCACGTTGGCAGTCGAACCATCGCTATACGTCCCCGTCGCCGTGAATTGCTGGGTGTCGCCCGCGGCGATGCTCGGCGACGACGGAGTAACCGCGATGCTGGCCAGTGTTGCCACGGGACTCGTGACGGTGAGCGAAGCCGTACCGCTCACGCCATTGAGGGTGGCCGTGATGACGGCGGCGCCCGCCGCCACGCCGGTACTCAGTCCGCTGGAACTTACTGTGGCGATGGATTGATTCGAAGAACTCCAGCTCGCCTGCGACGTGATATTTCCCGTAGAACCGTCGCTGTAGGTCGCGGTGGCCGTGAACTGCTGCGTGGCGCCCGTAACGATGCTGGGCGAGGCGGGCGTGACCGCGATGGATTTAAGCGTCGGCGCACTTGCCGCTACTGTGATCGATGCTGTCCCGCTGACGCCGCTCTGCGAAGCGGTAACGGTGGTGGTGCCCGCTGCGATGGCGGTGACCATCCCGCTTGAGCTGACAGTGGCTATAGCCGAGTTCGCGGTCGTCCACGTCGCCATCGACGTGACGTTGGCGGTCGTCGAGTCGTTGTAGGTCGCGGTGGCCGTGAACTGCTGCGTGGCGCCCACCGCCATATTCGCCGTTGCGGGCGCAACGCCAATCGACTTTACGCTCTTCTGTGAGACTGTTGTGCCATGCGCGTTTCCGCAACCTGTCAGCGGAGATGCGAGCAGAGCGGAAAGCAAAGACACGGAGACGACGAGCAACGGCAGACGACACCGTTTCATCAAGCCCAGACGAGAAGCCGGTGTGGAGATGCTCATGGGAATGGCTTTACAGGTATCGCGCGGATTGTTTTCAGGAAGGTGCGGGCGCGCTGTTCCGTTGCGCCGGCGAGGTAACAAGCGTTCAGACGCCGCTGCGGTCGCAATCGCTTGCGGACCCTATTCAGCAAATTGCGTTCAGCAAAAGTTCACCATGCCGGGGCATTTTTGTGTCCGCCCCTGAGCCTGTCTCCCATTAGTGGACAATTAGCCGGCGAAGGTTGTCTGGAAGACGGGCCGGCGTACTGTCCGAGCCGCTGGTCGCAGTTGAATCAATGCTTGTTCAGCTTCTGCTCGTTCATCAGCTGCGCAAACTCCGGCGTGGCGCGTAATGACGCCAGCGTGTTGTCGTGCAGAAGCTTCTTCCGGTCGCTGAACCCCTCATTGAGCGCGCGGCGCAGAAAGCCAATGGCCTGGCGGAAGTTGCCCGCCTGGGCGAAGAGGCGCGCCAGGCAGAAATCCTGCTCGGCGCGATCGTGGGCGGGCAGCGGGGAACTCACCAGTTGGGGAGCGTCCGCGGAAAAAATGTTGGGGTCCAGATCGAACCCGGCGCGAATCGCCTCCACTCCCAGGGTAACTTTGCCCTGCGCAAAATAGGCTACTCCGAGATTGGCATAAACCGAGGCATCGTTCGGATCCAGGTGGAGAGATCTCCGGTAGTACTTGATGGCCTTGCCGTATTTCCTCGTCGCGTAATAGACTGCACCGATATTATTCAGCGCCTGAGGAAAATTGGCGCGCATGTGCAGCGCGCGCTCGTAGTCGCGCCGCGCAACTTTATAGGCGAAGAGATGATGGTACGCGATCCCGATCTTGTTCCAGACTGCTGCCGATTTGCGCGGAATCTGGTCGTAGTCGGCGATGGCCTGAATGTACTGCTGGCGCGCCAGAGCCAGGTCGCCCAGGCTCTCCGGCGACAGAGCGATGCCGGCAGCCGGAGTCGTGACGGGGGACATCTGCGGACCAGCGCCGTGGGCAGAGATCACCGCCGGGGCGGCCATCACCGCGACTAAGCCGAGCCGCGCTGCTTCGATCAGGCAGCGAATCATGAGCGCCTCCGCGCCGGAGGGCCGGAATTCACCCATAATGACGCCAATTTGCCAAAAAAGGAAGCCCGAATCTGACAAAACTGTGGCGAAATTGCAGGGCCGTACCTCGGCGATTGCCCCATCCCGCCAATCTCAGCTGTCCGGAGGCATCGCCGCACCGGGTTTCTATAATGGGAATCTATGGCCACCATTCGCCCTGCCACCGCTGCCGATGTGCCACAGATTCTTGCCTTTGTCCGCGAGTTGGCGGAGTACGAGCGCGAGCCGGACGCAGTCAGGGTAAGCGAGGCCGAGCTGCTCCAGGATGGGTTTCCGGCGCCGGGAGAAAGCGCTTATTTCGAGTGCCTCATCGCCGAAGAGGACGGCGAGCCGGCCGGGTTTGCGCTGTTTTTCCCGGTCTATTCAACCTGGCGCGGGCGGTCCATGCACCTCGAGGACCTGTTTGTCCGCCCGAAGTTTCGCGGGCGCGGCATCGGCAAGGCGCTGCTGGCGCAGGTAGCGGCGCTGTCGGTAGACCGCGGGTGCAGGCTGCTCTACTGGCACGTGCTCGACTGGAACGCGCCGTCCATTGCGTTCTACCAGTCGCTGGGCGCCCAAACGATGGACGCCTGGAAGCGGATGCGCCTGGCCGATGAAGCTCTGGCCGCGGTGGCGGGCCAGGCATGACGGCGGCCCGCGCAATTCGCGTGATCGGCGGAGGCCTGGCCGGGCCGGAGGCGGCTCTGGTGGCCGCGCGTATGGGCGTCGAGGTCCATTTGTATGAAATGCGCCCGGCGCGGCAGACCCCCGCGCACCAGACTGCGGATTTCGGCGAGCTGGTCTGCTCGAATTCGCTGAAGTCGGAGAGCCGGGACACCGCGCCCTGGCTGCTGAAGCAGGAGATGCGCCGCGCCGGATCCCCCCTGCTCGCCTGTGCGGATGCCACCGCGGTTCCGGCGGGGCACGCCCTGGCCGTGGATCGCGTGGAGTTTTCCCGCCAGATTGGCGGCAGGATCGCCGCGGAGCCGAAGATCCATGTTCACCGCGAGGAGGTCACTCGGCTCGATCCCTCGGATCGCCTCACGATTATCGCCTCGGGGCCGCTGACCTCCAGCGCGCTTTCGCAGGAGATTGCGCGGCTCACCGGCGCCGGCCACCTGGCGTTTTACGACTCCATCAGCCCCATCGTCGAGGCGGACTCGATCGATCGCGAACGCGTCTACCTCGCGGCCCGCTACGACAAAGGATCCGCCGATTACATCAACTGCCCCATGAGCCAGGCCGAGTACGAAGCGTTCCTGGATGCCCTGCTCGCGGCTGAGAGCGTCGAGCCGAAGGAGTGGGAGAAGCTCGAGTATTTCGAGGGCTGCCTGCCGATTGAGGAACTGGCCCGTCGCGGACGAGACACGCTGCGCTTTGGGCCCATGAAGCCGGTGGGGCTGCGCGACCCGCGCACCGGGAAGATACCCTGGGCGGTGGTGCAGCTGCGCTGCGAGAATCTGCGGGCCGACTCGTATAACATGGTCGGCTTCCAGAACCACCTCAGGTTTGGCCAGCAGGCGCATATTTTCCGGATGATTCCCGGCCTCGAGCAGGCGAAGTTCCTCCGCTACGGGCAGATCCACCGCAACACCTACATCAATGCGCCGCGCCTGCTCACTCCGTTGCTCAACATGCGGCAGCATCCCGGCATCTTCTTTGCCGGACAAATCTCGGGCGTGGAGGGTTACACGGAATCCATCGCCACCGGCATGCTCGCGGGGATCTATGCGGCAATGCTGGCGCAGGGCGGCAGGCCCGAGCCGGTTCCGCGCGGCACGGCGCTGGGGTCGCTGGTGCGGTACATTACGGAGGCCGATCCAGAGCGCTTTCAGCCGGCCAACATCACGTTCGATCTGCTGGAACCGCTCGACGAAGCAATCCGCAAACGGGTGCGCGATAAGCGCGAGCGGCACCGCATCCAGTGCGAGCGGTCCCTCCAGGCAATGGAGGAGTGGCTGGAACGCCAGGGAGCGCGGCACGAGGTCCAGGAACCGGATTCTTCGAGTGTCAACCTGCTAACCTGAGATGGATAGCTATGAAATTCGGCGTACTCGTTTTCCCGGGATCGAACTGCGATCAGGATACTCATCATGTGCTGGCGGAGATTGCCCGTCAGCCGGTCGTGTATTTATGGCACGACTCGCCGGATTTGCAGAACTGCGACGCGATTCTCGTCCCCGGCGGCTTTGCCTATGGAGATTATTTGCGTACCGGCGCCATTGCCCGCTTCTCGCCGGTGATGCAGTCCGTGAAGAAATTTGCCGGGGATGGCGGCCTGGTGCTGGGCATCTGCAACGGCTTTCAGATTCTCTGCGAGGCTGGTCTGCTGCCAGGCGCGCTGCTGCGCAATGCGGGCTTGCAGTACATCTGCAAACAGGTGTATCTGCGCGCGGAGACGACGGACTCGCCTTTTACTCGCAATCTCAACCGCGGCCAGGTGCTCCAGATGCCCATCGGTCACATGGAAGGAAACTACTTCTGCGATGCGGACACGCTCGTGGAGCTGAACCGCGCCGATCGCGTCGCTTTCCGCTACGTCACGGCCGCGGGCGAGGCCACCCGCGAAGCGAATCCCAACGGCTCACTCGATAACATTGCCGGGATTTTGAACGAGGGGCGCAACGTGCTCGGCATGATGCCCCATCCTGACCGCTCCAGCGAAGCGCTGCTGGGCTCCGCGGATGGGTTTAGGATTTTTGCGTCGCTGGTGGACGCGCTGGCGCAACGATCATGATCGATATCCATCATCATCTTCTCTTCGGCGTGGATGACGGGCCAAAGGATCTGGACAGTTCCGTGGCTCAGGCGGAGGCGGCCGCGGCCGACGGGATCACGCATATCGCCTGCACTCCGCACGCCAACGATGTGTACGAATTCAATCCGGAGAAAAACCAGGAGCGGCTCGCCGCAATCCGCGAGCGCGTGGGCGGCAAGCTCACCCTGGGCCTCGGCTGCGACTTCCATCTCTCTTACGAGAACATCGAGCAGGCCCTTCAGCATCCCCGCAGGTTCACCATCAACCAGGGCAGCTATCTGCTGGTCGAATTTGCGGAGTTCATGATTCCCCAGAATATCGGCGACACATTTTACGAATTCACCGTGAAGGGAATCCGGCCGATCGTTACCCATCCGGAACGCAATCCGCTGCTCCAGCGGGAGCACGAGCGGATGGCGGAGTGGATGCGCACCGGTTGCCTGGTCCAGATTACGGCGGCCTCGCTCAGCGGGCGATTCGGCAGGCGCGCGCAGGCGCTGAGCTGGAATCTGATCGAGAAAAACTGGGTGAATTTCATCGCCACCGATGCCCACAATCTGGAGGGCCGCCCACCGCGCATGAGCGAGGCGCACGCCGCCATTGCGAAGCGCTGCGGACAGGAAACTGCCGATCGTCTGTGCATCGACAATCCCCGCGCGGCGTTCGAGGATCGCAAACTGCCGCCGCAGCCCGATCCCGATGGCGTCTACGAGTATGAGCCTCCGCGGCAGCGGCACGGCGGCCTCCTCGCGCGCATCTTTGGGAAATAGAAACGGAGGCGTGCTCACGCCGTGAGCCTGCCGGACGCTGGCTAAACCGGTGGTGCTGCTCGCCGCTGCCGTGCCGTCCGGCGTGCCTGTGCCCAATGGCGTCAGGGCTCGTGGTGGTTGTTGCAGGACTCGCGGGACCACCTTCGTCGCCGCCAACGATATCCGCGCCGGCCGCCGTCCCCGTTACTCAACCCGGCCGATGTAGACTCCGTACGCTCCCAGTTGAACATTCGCCCCGCCACTGGCGTCGGGCGCGCCAGGCGTTTTCAGCAGAGTGCGCAGCGCGCCTCCCCGCACACCATGCCGGTGCAGATGGAACCCGACTGTCCGCGGGTGCGCAGTGAGGTTGCAGGCCACCACGACCGCCTCCCCGTCCGGCGCGATCCGAAGCCACGACAGCACGTGGTCGTCGGTCGAGTTCAGCATGATCTCGCTGCCCGCGTGCATCGCGGCGTCGTTCTTCTTCAGCGCGATCAATTGCCGGTACCAGCTCAGCATCGAGTCCGATTCGCCCTCTTCCGCTGCCACGTTCACCGACGTGTAGCTCGCCGGAATGGGCAGCCAGGTCTTCACGCCTGCCGGCGCAAAGCCCGCGTTGGCCGAGCCGTCCCACTGCATGGGCGTGCGCTCGCCGTCGCGGCCCTTCTCCTTCGGCCAGCCCCGAATGCCGATCGGATCCCGCACGTCCTGTTTCCGCGCCGGTGGCGTGGTGACCATGCCGATTTCGTCGCCGTAGTACATCATCGCCGTGTCGTGCGAGGCGAACAGGATCGTGGAGAGAACCCGGCCTATATCGTCGTGATGCGGGCCGTAGCCGAACACCGGCTGACCCGCCAGGTCCACCTGATAGCGGTCCCAGCGCGGGTTATCGTGGTTGTCGAAGACGAACAGCGGCTGGTTGCCGTCGATCTCGGTTTCCGCTTCGTCGATTCGGCGCCGGAACACGGGAACGTCGAACTTGTTGATGAACCCCATCTCCATATCCATCGGCAAATCGAGCTCGTCGTCGTGCGCGCCGTACCAGGAACGCAAATCCGCGACCGAGTCCAGGTAGGTCTCGCCGATCAGAACGACTTTGCGTCCACTCGTCTCGTCGGCCACCCGGCGAAGTTGGCGGATCACGCTGTGGACCTGAGGCAGATCGTCGGTATAGATCGTCTGGACGACCTTGTCCCCGTAAGCATTCACCAGCGGCTTACCGCCCGGGCCGGGAACATACGGTTCGTTGCGGTCTCGGGGATCCTCGAAAAGCGAAGTGATCGCATCGAGCCGGAATCCGGCAACCCCGTGCCGGATCCAGAAGCGCGCGACGTTATACATCGCCTTCCGAACCTGCGGATTGTTCCAGTTCAGGTCGGGCTGCTGAATGTAAAAGCGATGGTAGTAGTACTGGCGGCGCGCCGGGTCCCACTGCCATGCGGAACCCCCGAAAAGCGATTCCCAGTTGTTGGGCGGCTCGCGATGGCCGTTCACCATCTTCGCATCGCGCCACATGTACCAGTCGGCTTTGGCATTCGTGCGGGAGCTCTCTGACTCTTTGAACCAGGGGTGCTGATCGGATGTGTGGTTCAGCACCAGGTCCATGATGATGCCGATGTGGCGCTTGCCGGCTTCCGAGACAAGCCGATCGAAGTCCGCGAGGGTGCCGTATTGCGGATCGATATTCTCGTAGTCGGAGATGTCGTACCCGAAATCCACCTGAGGCGAGGGATAAATGGGCGTGAGCCAGATAGCGTTGATGCCCAGTTTCTGCAGGTAGTCCAGACGCGATGCGATCCCCTTCAGGTCCCCGATTCCGTCGCCGCTGGAATCCTGGAAACTGCGCGGGTAGATCTCGTAGATGACGCCGTTCTTCCACCAGTTGGCATTCGGCTGTTGCTGGTTCTGCGCGGAAATTCCGCCCGCGCAAACCAGCGCCAGGAGAATCGCGCCCGCAAATCGGCCCATCGTCCGCATCCATCCGCTCCTGGGGCTAGTTGGTTTCAAAGATCACCGCCTGTTTCGCGGGCAGGCTCAGACTCAGCTGGCCTGCTGCGGCCGTTGCCGTCCCCCGGCCCACCTTCGCCTGAAACACCGTGCAGCCCTGTAGTGCTGTCGCGCTCGTGGGGATCGTGACGGTGCGCGGCGCAGAGCCATCGTTCACCGCGATCAGAAAACGCTGCGGGCTGCCGGACATGCACCCCCGATTGACGTCCGCGGCCCGCACATACGCGAACGCTGTGGCGTCGCTGAAGACGTCCTGCTGCTCTCCGTTGTAAAGGCCCGGATGACGCTGGCGGAAGTTCAGGAGCGTGGCAACCCAGTCATGCACGTCCGCCTGCTCGGCGGTGCGGCCGCCCGCGGTGAACGCATTCTGTGCGTCGCCGGGAAAGCCTCCGGGGAAATCGTGGCGGTTGTCGGGATCGTTGCCGCCGCGCATCGCGATCTCGTCGCCGGAATAGATCTCCGGCATGCCCCGGAGCGTAGCCACCAGAGCAAACGCGAGTTTCAGATCGGCCACGCCCACGCCAGGCTGGCTGAGGAAGCGTTCCATGTCGTGATTGCCGAAGAAAACAACCAGCTCCTGCGGATGCGGGTACAGCCAGTCTTCGCTCATGACTTCCTCGATCGCGCGGAGATCGTTGTGCTCCACCGGACCGCCGGCCACCGGCCCCTGATGCGAGAGCGCCGCCCGCAGCGCGAAGCACAGCGGGAAGTCGAACGGTGTGGTCAGCCCCGTGTCGATCCCCTCGTGCGCCGCTCCGCCGGCAAAGTACGAGGTCAGCACAGGGTTAGGGCTCCACGTTTCGCCCACCGTGGTGAGCCGCGGGTACAGCCTGCGCAGTTCTCCGTTCAGGCTTTGCCAGAACGGCCGGCCGACAAAGAAAAACGTGTCGTAGCGAAGCCCGTCGGCGCCCGTCGTCTGAATCCACCAGACGACATTCTGAATTAGATATTGCCGGACCAGAGCATTCTCCTGGTTAAGGTCGGGCAATGCGTTGGCGAACCAGCCATGCGTCACCTGCGCGCGCTGCTGCGCGGTGGCATGCGGGTCCATCAAAGACGTGAAATCGCCGGTCGACTCGAAATGATCGTCGCGCGTGCCATGGAACCACCCCGGCGCCGGCTCGTCGAAGATCCAGGGGTTGTCAGCCCCCACATGATTCGGAACGGTGTCCAGCACCAGCTTCATGCCCCGCGCATGCAGGGCGCCCGCCAGATGCTGCAAGTCCGTCACCGATCCGTAATGCGGATCGGTCCGGTACAGATTGCTCGCGCTGTAGCCGTGATATGCCTGGTGCTCGCCGCTGTTGTCATACACCGGCGTCAGCCACACCGTGGTCACGCCCAGCTGGCGAAGGTAATCCAGATGCTGCTGGACGCCCCGGAAATCGCCGCCATGCCAACCCCGCGCCAGGCTCCGCTCCGGCGTGCGCGGGTCGTTGGCCGGATCGCCGTCGGCGAACCGGTCGGTCATGATGAGGTACATCGCGTCGGCCGCGGAGAATCCCTGGAAGTTGTCCTTTGCCGCGGTGCGGGCTGCGAAGCGAAATGGAAGGGAAGTGCTGCCGCCGGAGGTCGCGATCGAAATGTGAATCGTTTGCGGCCCGGCCGCGGTGCTCTTCAGCCAGACAAAGGCATAGTGGCCGTTCGCGGAGAACTGGGTTCGGCTGACGCTGATGCCGCGGCCGGTCGCCAGGATGTACGCGCCGCCCAGATTCCTGCCGTAAAGCAGCACCATGGGAGAGGGCATTTGCGTCCACCAGTTCGGAGGATCGGCCTGATATACGCAGGGTGCCCCCCCTGCGGGCGCGGCCGCGCAGGCCTGCTGCGGCTGAAGCTGCGGCCATGCGGCCCCCGCGCTCAGAATCATGAGCAGAATCAGAGCAGCGTTTCGCCTGAGAGACGGCATGGATATCCCCTTGTCCGTCGCTGCGGACTATGGCTGGCTGTCAGTACAGTACCCATTTGCAGGATCGCGAAAGTTCATGCGCCACGACGAGACCTTCGCCGTGGCGCACAGACCAGGTGCCCTGCTAGAAGACGAAACGCGCCGCCAGCTGGATTTGACGGTTCGTGTAAACCTGCGTTCCCTCGATCTGCCCGAACTGCGACGACGTGAGGCTGCCGTTCGGATTGGTGAACGCCGGCGTGTTCAGCAGGTTGAACGCATCGCCGTGGAGTTCCAGCGAATAGCGCTCGGCCAGCTGAACCGTCTTCTGCAGGCTGAAGTTGACCGTTTTGAAGCCGGGACCGTAGATCTGATCGCGCCCCAGCGTTCCCAGTCGCGTATAGACCGTGCAGTTGCAGGCCGCCGACTTGACCGTGGGCGGATTCGCAAACGCGGCCGGATCGAACCAGTAATTCCCGGCGTTGCCTCCCGTTGACTTCGGATACGAAATCTTGCCTGTGAGATCGGGACGATTGCCCGGCGCGTATTCGCCTGTCGACAAATCCACCGGGGTGCCGGTCTGCAGCAGCGAGATGATGCTGGTCTGCCATCCCCCCACCACCCAGTCCAGCGGACGCGAGATATCCCCGCCGAATTTCTGCCCCCGGCCGAACGGCAGCGGGTAAAGGATCGACGTGCTGAACACGTGCCGCTGATCCTGGATCGAATTGCCGTATCCAGCCATCGGCGAGAAGTACAGCGCAGCCGACTGGCCCTCGGAGGCCCCTGTGGAATCGTCCAGCGTATGCGACCACGCATAGGATGCCGTCGCAATCAGGCCGTTGGCCGCGCGATGCACCGCGTGCACCTGCAGGCCGTTATAGTTCGAAATGCCGTTATTGTCGTTGTAGTTGATGCCCCCTAAGCCCGGGAAGTTCTGCACGCCGCTGCCGAACTGGTTGATGTTATAGGGGTAGTAAGAGGAAAGGTTCGAGGCACCCGTCCCCACGTATGCGACGTTGAGAACGTTGTTCGAACCGAACTGGTGCTCTACCTGTAGATTCCATTCGTCAATCGTGCTGGTTTTCATGCGCGGGTTAACCCCGATCATCGCCGTCCCCGGCGGCGGCGCCGCGGGGTTGAAGTTGGGATAACCGCGCGCCGGCAGCGGAATGCCCGTGTCCCCGCTGGCGCTGTACGCCACCGTCGACGGGCTGGTGTAGCCGTTGCAGTTGTAGTCGTTGCCCGTGCTCACCGGCGTCTGGTTCAGCTGCCCCGTGAACGTGATGCAGTATCCGTTGCTGGCCAGGTAATCGTTGCTGCCGCCGAACGGAGGCTGTTCGCCAAGCTGGTTGCCCACGCCGCCGTAGTCGTGGAAGTAGAAAATCCCGTATCCGCCGCGAAGCACCGTTTTGCCGTCCCCGCGCAGGTCGTACGCAAACCCCAGCCGCGGACCGAAGTCATGGTAGTCCTGGTAGATAATGCTGGCCGGGACGCCGTTCCTGCCGGCAATCATCACCGTCCCCGTCTGCACGTTGAAGGCGGACTGCTGGTTGTGCGCCTCATACGGATGCGACAGGAAATCCCACCGCAGGCCGTAGTTCAGCGTAAGATTCCGGTTCACCCGCCATACGTCCTCGCCGAACACCCCGTCTTCCTGCCCGATGTTCGCAAAGTAGCCCTGCTGCGAGCCGATCTGGTACTGGTCCACGCCGCCCGCCATCAGCTCCGAGACTTCGTAGCCCGTAAAGTCGACCGTCCCCTCGTCGATCCAGAAGTAGCCCTTGCCCTCCTGCGGGTTGAAGAATTCCACCTGGCGGCGGATAAACGTGCCCCCGAATTTGAAGGCGTGCTGCCCTTTGTTCCAGCTCACCGCATCGTTCAGTTCGTACGTGTTCTGCGGAACCGCGTACAGGCCGTAGTCGCCCGTGTACTCGAGGTTGCCCTTCCACCCGCCGATCAGCGCGCCCCCGGTGGTCTCCATGTTGATGTTCGCGTTCACGATGCCCAGGTCTTTCGAGACATATGATCCGTACATGGGCGGCGTGTAGCCATAGTTGTCGCGGTTGTAGGCGATGTGCACATCGTTGACAACATTCGCCGAGAAGATATGCGTGTACCCCAGATCGTAGCCCCGCGCGTGAGTCGGATTGATCCCGGTGCCTCCTCCCGCCGGCAGCTTCGTGAATTCAGACGTCTTCGTGTTCACCGAGTTGTCGTAACTGTAGCGGATGAACGCCCGGTCGTTTTCGGTCGGGTTCCAGTCGAAGCGAACATCGAAAGTGTTGTACTTGTTGGCTTCGTTCTGGGTGACAAGATAGTTATTCAGATAGCGATCCGTACGGCTCGGCATGGGAAACGCGTTGAGGTAGGCGACCGCCGCCGGATTCAGCCGGCTCGTGGGAATCACATTGGCCTGCCCGCCCGAGATGAACTGCGCGGGACCGCCGGGTTGGCCGCACGTGGTCGGGTCGAAGATCCAGCCGGCCTGGGCGCCGAACGTCGTCGCCCCCGCGTACGGATGAGTCCCGCTGGAGTCCGTGTACGACCCCGGATAGCACCGCGGATACTGCGTTTCGTACTGGTTCGAGCCCGATCCCGCCTGGTTCAGCAGTTCCGTAAAGTTCCCCTGGCGCATCAGCGCGGTGGGAACGGTCACGTAGTGCGGCGACACGGCGAGTGTCTCCCGCAGCGCCTGATAGTCCCCGAACCCGAACAGCTTGTTCTTCAGGAACGGTCCGCCGATCGAGAAGCCGGGCTGGTTGCGCAGGAAGCCCGCCGCCGGAGTCGCAGGCGCTCCGTCGAACCGGTAGTTCGGGTTGGAGTCGAAGCTCCGGTCGCGATAGAACTCGAAGAGCGAGCCGTGGTATTTGTTGGTGCCGCTCTTCGTGGAACTCACCACGATCGCGCCGCCCGCGCGGCCGTACTCGGCCGGGGCGATGTTCGTGTCGATCTTGAATTCCTGAGTCGCGTCGATGTTCGGATAGAACAGGATGGTGTTGACCATCCCATCGTTGTTGTCCACGCCGTCCAGAATGTAGTTGTCCGCCTGCGGACGAAGCCCGTTCACGGACAGTGCCGCGGAGCCGCTCTCGTTGTTGCGCATGGTTTCCGTCATATTGGAGCTGCCGCCGCCTGAAGCAATGTCGCCATACGCGCCGCGGGTGACCCCTGGCGTCAACAGTGCCAGCTGCGTAAAGTTACGGCCGTTCAGCGGCAGGTCCGTAACCTGCTTGCCCTGGATGGTGTCCCCAATCGTCGCATCCGTCGTGTCCACCAGCGGCGCGGCGCTCGTTACCGTCACCGTGGTGTTCACCGCGCCAGGCGACAGCTTGAAGATCAGGGTCTGCGACGTCGCAACTTCCACCGTGAAGTTAGCCTTCTGGCTCTCAAAGCCGCTCGACTTCACCTCTGCAGTGTAGGATCCGCGCGGCACCGCCTGAATCTGGAATCCGCCCTCGCCGTCCGACGTGGCATGGAACTTCACCCCGGTAGCAAGGTTCGTGATGTCGATGGCCGCATTCGGTATCGCCGCACCCGACTGATCGGTGACCGTGCCCACAATGCTGCCGTTGTCGGACTGAGCGTACGCGCCGAGTCCGCCGGAAACCGCGAAGACCACCACCAAAAGAAAAGCCCACCAGGCTGTGCCAGTTGTAGCCCTCTTCATTCGATTCACCATAAAGCCTCCCGAGCCTTCTGAGTCCGCAGACTGCGTACTGCCGGCCAGCGTGAATGACACTCGCTCACCGCCACACCCGGCAATGCACGGCGAGCCTTTTTTGAATCAAATGTTAATCACCATATAACTTACGAAATTCCAGTAACATACGGGAAACTATCATCACGAGGAGCGGTGCAGATGTGCATTGACTGTCTCCGCCCGGAAGGGTACAAATAGGTTGTTTCCACTTCGGGTCTCCCTCGTGACCGTCTCGGCTGGGCATCAGGAAAAGGCGGCAGTCCGTTTTCGTTTCGGCCTTTTCGAGGCCGACTCTGGCTCGGGAGAACTGCGTAAATCCGGTGTGCGCCTGCGCCTGCAGGCTCAGCCTTTTCGGGTGCTGCTCTGTTTGCTCGAGCGCCCCGGTGAGCTCGTCACCCGTGAGGAGATCCAGAACCGGCTCTGGGGATCCGAGACCATCGTCGACTTCGACCACAGCCTGGGCACCGCCATCAATAAGTTGCGCGATACCCTGGGCGACTCGGCCGAGAATCCACGCTTCATCGAAACCCTGGCGCGTCGCGGCTATCGCTTCCTCGCGCCGGTGACGGTTCTCAACCCGCCCGAAGAGGGCATAAAGCCTCCCGCCGCCGACCCGCTGGAGCGGCCAACCCGAGCAGCCGATCCGCTGCCCGCGTCTCAGAGCGGCGGCACGACGATCCCGCTCCATCCGGTTCGCCGCGGGCGTTCCAGAACCCTTCTGTGGATACTCTGCGCCGCCGCCGCCGCAGGACTCGGCGGCTTCGTCCTCGGTGTTGGGCAGCGTCCGGTCTACACAGCGCCACCCCGCCTCACCCGGATTACCTTCTCGGGACGCGTCTCGCCCGGAGATCCCCTCTTCGAGAGTTTTCCCGGTACCGCAACAGACGGCTCGCGGATCTATTTTCAGGAAATTGAGAACGGCGGCGCTGTCCTGGCCCAGGCGCTCATTGCAGACGGCGAAACCACCACCCTCGCTTTGCCGGAAGAGCTGGCCTCGCCGTCCCTGGGCGATATCTCTCCCGATGGTTCTCAGCTTCTGCTCCGCAATCATCTGGCCACCGCTCCCGAGCAGGCCCTCTGGATCGCATCCACCATTGGCGGGACGGCGCAGAAGATCCCGGGTATTCTGGCGCACGACGCCACCTGGTTGCCGGATGGCCAGCACATTCTCTATGCCAGCGGCGACTCGCTCTATGTCGCCAACGAGAACGGCTCCGGCATTCACCGCTTCGCCACGTTGCCTGGCCGCGCGTTTTGGCTCCGCTGGTCGCCGGACGGCAGCCGCCTCCGCCTCACACTGCTCAACGACGAAACTCATACTTCGGCCCTCTGGAACCTCAACCGCCATGGAGGCGATGCGCATCTTCTCCTGCCGGACTGGACCAGTTCTCCGCCTGCCGAGTGCTGCGGCAGCTGGACTGCCGACGGACGCTATTATGTCTTCCAGTCCGCCCGCAACGGCGACAGCAATATCTGGGCCATTCCGGAACGGGGTGGATGGTTGGGCCGCCCTGAAAAACCCATTCGCATCACCAACGGCCCACTCGATTACGAAGCGCCGATCACCGGACGAGAGGGCGACCGCACCTTCTTCATCGGCCTCACCAACCAGTCCGAACTGCTGCGCTACGATCCGGATGCCCACTTGTTTGTGCCCTGCGGCGGACCTCTGAGCAACGCGCGTCGAGTGGCCTTCTCGAGGGACGGCCAGTGGGTCGCCTGGATCCGCGATGACGATGGCTCGTTGTGGCGCAGCCGCACCAATGGCTCCGGCCGCATGCAGATCACCAGCCGGCCCATGCAGGTGTTCATGATGCACTGGTCCCCGGACGCCCAGCATCTCGTCCTCATGGCGCGCCAGCCGGGAATGCCCTGGAAGATTTACACCGTGGATGCCGACGGCGGTCATCTCCAGGAAGTGCTCGACGAAAAACGCAGCGAGGCCGACCCTGACTGGTCTCCCGATCAAAAGACCCTCGTCTTCGGACGCCTCCCCGATCTCATGGCCGAGGCTTCTGAACCCAAAGCCATCTATCTGGTTAATGTTGCCACGCGCAAGCTCACCAGGCTACCCGGCTCCAGCGGCCTCTTCAGTCCCCGCTGGTCCGCCAGCGGCAAATACATTGCCGCGCTTTCCATCGACCAGAAGAAGCTGATGGTCTACGACGTTGCCAAAAAAACCTGGCGCTTGCTGGCCCAGCAGAATATCGCCGATCCCGCCTGGTCGCACGACGACCACGCCATCTATTTCCACGATTTCGCACAGGCTGATCAGCCCATCTACCGAGCCGTTGTCGCCACCGGCAAGGTCGAGCGCGTGGCGGATCTGCACGACCTGCGCTCCGCCATCGTCCTGGATTACCGCTTCGCCGGGCTGGCCCCCGGAGACGTCCTCCTGGTCAGCGCCCGCACTTCCACGGCGAATCTCTACTCAGCGGAACTGCCGCGATAGACACCTCCTCGGCATCGCGCCCTGTGCGGTCGGCTCTCCTCCAAATCGGAGCCGTTGCTGCCTCGCAGCAGCTTTGCTTGTCCGCCGCGGAGCGATTGATTATTCTCAGACATCGGCTTTCCCGCTCCAGGTTTCCGATGCGGTTGCAGGCGGCGGCAACCTTTGTCTCGTGCCGCCCTGCGGGGTGCTGAGGAGAGTATGCTCACAGCGTATTTCAGGCGATCGGCCTTCACTGCTTATGCCCGCCGCGCGGTTCGCCTCGTTTCCCGTTCGCCCCAAACCTCTGCCCTTGCGTGTCGTCGGGTTTTCAAATTGCGGCGTGCGGATCTGTGCCTCGCCGGATTCGCGGCCGCGGCCTGCTTCTGCGCGGCGGCGGGCGCTGCCTGCACCGGCCCCGCTTCCATCCAGGCACAGATTCACGATCGTCCCGGCGCACTGTCCTTTACCCGGCTGGGTGCCTGGTTCGGCCGCCATCGTCAGCCGGAATGCGCGCTGCGGGCCTACCGCTCCGCCCTTCAAATCGATCCCGCATCGGCCCCCGCGCTCGACGGGCAGGCCAAAATCCTCATCGCTGCCGGTGACTACACCTCGGTAATCCGCAGCCTGCACGGTGCCGCCCCCGACGAGAATCTCTCCCTCGATCTCGCCATCGCTTACAGGAAGACCGGCATGTTGAGCGAGGAGGAGCAGACGCTGCAGAAGGGCCTCAAAGCCGATCCGCGCTCCGACGCCCTGACCGCGCAGCTGGTCGCGCTCTATGTCGACGAATCGCATTATGCAGCCGCGACTGCGATTTCGAAGACATTCGCCGCTGCCCGCCCCGGCGATCTCGAAGCGCAGCGAATCTATCTGCGCACCCTGGTCATTACCGGCGACAACGACCGCGCTCTTCCCCTGGGACAAAAGCTGCTTGCGCTCGCTCCCCGCGATCCCGACCTGCTCAACCTGAACGGCCTGCTGGAGAAAAGGGCAGGGGACTACCAGGCGGCGCGCAGGCATCTGGAGGAAGCCGTGGCCCTCAGCCCTGGCGACTTTAACCCGCGTGTCAACCTCGGCATGGTTCTCGCGGACCTGAACGATCCCGCCGGCGCGAAAGTGCAGTTGGAAAAGGCGCGATCCCTCGGCGCAAACGCGCCCCAGATTTACTTCGAACTGGCCAGGGTTCTGCGCGCGCTCGGCGAAACCCAGGCCGCGCAGCGCCAGCTTCTCCTTTACCAGCAAAGGCTCAAACAGGAGTCGGACCGGGCGCTTGCCGTTTCCAAAGCTGCTGAGGCCGCGGAGGCGCGCAAGTCAGGCGACAATCGCAAAGCAGCCGCGCTTCTCCAGCAAGCCTGCGCTGCAGAGCCCCAGGACGCCGGCCTGGCCTGGCAACTGGCTCTCGTTCAGGACGATCTCGGCGACACCCAGGGCGAACGCGCCGCACTCCAGCTGGCCCTCCGCGCCGATCCTCATTTTGTCCTCGCGCACTACCGCCTCGGCTACATGGACTTCCAGGCCGGAGACACCGCGGCAGCCGAGCAGCAGTTCCGCATCACCGTCTCCGGTCTCCCGCAGGATGCCCAGGCGTGGATTTCCCTGGCCGCCACGCTCGCTGCGGAATCCCGCCTCAGCGAGGCAAGGGAAGCGGTGCGGCACGCGCTCCGCATCGATCCCGAAAATGCGGCCGCGCTCAGTCTCAGCAGGAAGCTCGCCGCTGCGCCCCAGGCGCCCTGATCCGAACATGAGAGCGGAACAATGTCGTCGATGAACAACACGAATTCCCCGAATCTCTGGACGCGGCGCCGGCTCCTGCGTTCCATTCCTCAGGCTCTGGCCCCAGCGCTGCTGCCCCCCGAATTGCGCGCCGCCGCCTCCGCTCTGAACACGCCTGCTCCGCCTTTCTCGCGATTCACCGACGTCGCCCGCCAGGCCGGGCTCACCACCCCCATCATCTACGGCGAGCCCGGCACCTTCACCTACATCGTCGAGTCAATGGCCACCGGCTGCGCGTTCTTCGACTACGACAACGATGGATGGATCGACATCTTCATCCTCGGCGGTCGCACTCTGGCCGGCACGCCCCCCGGTTCCGGCAACCGCCTCTACCGCAACAATCGAGATGGCACGTTTACCGACGTCACCGCGCGATCCGGCCTTGCCGACCCCGGCTGGGCTCAGGGCGTCTGCGTCGGCGACTACAACAACGATGGCTGGGAAGATCTCTTCCTCACCTACTACGGCCAGAACCGCCTCTACCGCAACAACGGCGACGGCACATTCTCCAACGTCACCGCCGAGGCCGGCCTGCTCTTTCCCGCCACGCGCTACAGCACCGGCTGCACCTTCCTCGACTACAACCGCGACGGCCATCTCGATCTCTTTGTCTCCAACTACCTTGAGATCGATCTCGCCACCGCGCAAAAGCCCTCTCTCGATGTTCCCAATTGCAACTACGAGGGAGTGGCCACCATGTGCGGCCCCCTGGGCCTGCCCAAAGCCCATCAATATCTCTACCGCAACAACGGCAACGGCACCTTTACCGATGTATCGACGCAGTCCGGCGTCGCCGCGCTGCACGGCTCCTATGGCCTCACCGCCCTCAGCTTCGACGCCGACGAAGACGGCTGGCCCGATATCTTCGTCGCCTGCGATATGACGCCTTCCTTTCTCCTCATGAACAACCGCGACGGCACTTTTCGCGAGGAAGCCCTCCTCCGCGGCGTCGCCGTCAACGGCGAAGGCCGCGAGATGGGCGGCATGGGCGCCGCCGTGGGCGACTACAACCTCGACGGCCACCTGGATATCGTGAAGACCCACTACTACGGCCAGGCCACCGGACTCTACCGCAACGACGGCAAAGGCTACTTCGACGATGTAACCGTCGCGGCCGGCCTCAACCGCGAGAGCCGCTTCGTTTGCTTCGGCGCCGGCATTGTGGACTTCGACAACGATGGCTGGCCCGACATCCTCCTCACTTCCGGATCGGTCTACCCTGAAGTCGCGAAGGTCTCGCCGCGCTTTCCTGCTCGCAGCCCGCGCATCCTCTTCCGCAACCGCGGCAACGGCTCCTTCATCGAGATGGGAGCCGAGGCCGGCCCGGGCATCGCTGCGGCGCATTGCAGCCGCGGCGCAGCCTTTGGAGACTTCGACAACGATGGCGACATGGACGTGCTCATCATGAACGTCAACGAGCCGCCCACCCTCCTGCGCAACGATGCCCCAGCCGGCAACCACTGGATCAAAGTCCGGCTGGAGGGCGTCAAAAGCAACCGCAGCGCCATCGGAGCCCGCATCGTCGTCCGCTATGGCGGCAAAACCCAGGCGCAGGAAGTGTTGAGCGGATCGAGCTTCCTCTCGTCCAGCGATCCGCGCCTGCACTTCGGCCTCGGCAAAGCAACTTCCGCCGATATCGACGTCCGCTGGCCCTCGGGACTCAACGAGCGCCTGCACGGCGTCGCCCCCAACCAACTCGTCACACTTCGGGAGGGCCAGGGACAGGTAAAGGGGCGGCCCTTCGGGAATCGCCGCCCCTCCTCCGCCACCCGTGGGTAGCCTCCCGGGCACCCGGCTGCCTTTACATTCGCCTGTTAACTGGGGTGATATTACCGTCGCTCATCAGTCCCGTCTCGCCTGCACTTCTCCCCGCCTCGGGGTCTTCCGGCCTCCTGATGGCAAATATTGAATCATGCATGTATATGATACTATTGGCAATTATTGGATGATGATGAAAAGCGCCATTCATATGTGATATTTGTCACAGACGGTACTACTTTACAACTGCGAACCTCTCGTATGCGATTCCTCGTCGGCGTGCTGACCGCTTTGCTTGCCATAATGACGCCCGGGGTTGTCGCACTGCCTCATTCGCCTCGCTCGCCGACGGGTTGCTTTGCGCGCGCTGATGCGGCCCCCTGTGTCAAGCCGCCCCTGCCGCTGGATTACGTCCAGGCCATGCCCGCTCGCCCGGTCCATCACTTCAGGTCTGCTCGCGCCGCCATCGCCGCGGACGAGTTGGAACAGCCGATGCAGGCCGATTCCGCCTCTGGCGCGGTAATCTTGTTCTGCGGGGGCGTCCACGATTCTGCTGACCCCCGGGCCCCTGTTCGCCAGGCTTCTGGCCGACGCCGGCTCCTGCTTCTCGTGCTCATTCGTATCTGATCGTTTCGAACAACCTGAGCTCTCGGACGTTCCGCTCCCAGGAAACTTCCGTCGGCATATTCCGGGCCCCATAATGCAAAAATTCTCCAGCGCCACGCGGCTGCCACGTTGTCGTCTCGGCGTCCGCCGTGTGACACGGCACAACCACAGGAATGGATATCGGACATGGATAGCAATCGAAAGACCCCTCAGGACGAGCATGGCCGCGAAGTTATCGTAATCAGCCGCAGATCTTTTTTCGGCGCGCTTCTTTCAGTGGGAACCGTGGGGATGGGTGCGATGCTGGCTGCCCCTGTTCTGCGTTTCGTGCTTTATCCCCTGTATACCAAACAGCGCGGGTCCAAATGGTCGAAGGTCGGCCTCGTCGACCACTTACCTCCAATTGGCAGCCCGCCCGTTCGAAAGGACGTCACCTTCCGCCAGCTGGATGGCTGGCGAGAGGTTGTCACCACCGAATCCGTTTACGTCCAGCGCCTGCCGAACGGGAAATGTCTGGTCCTCTCGTCCATTTGTCCCCACCTCGGCTGCAACGTCTCCTGGCAGGCGTCCAGCGACAGGTTTTTCTGCCCGTGTCACGGAAGCGTCTTCAATAGCCAGGGCAAGCACATATCGGGTCCCGCCCCGCGCGGCATGGACCCTCTTCCCAACGAGGCGGAATCAGGAGAGCTGCTGGTCCACTTTGAATACTTCCGTGCAAACGTCCCAAATCGCGAAGAGCTCAGCTAAGGCGGACCAGTGAGAGAAAGCATGAATTCCAGCACTCCAGACCCCATGCCCAAAACGCGGGCTCGGCGACTGCTCAGGTGGATTGAGAAAAGGACCGGCCTGAACCTCATTCTGAAGGTTTCGCTCGACGAACCCATCCCTGGAGGAGCCAGCTGGGCCTATATTTTCGGCTCCGGGCTGCTCTTTATATTTATCTCCCAGGTCATCACCGGGATCTGTCTGGCCATATATTACGTGCCCTCGGCGCAGAATGCCCACGTCAGCGTGGCCTACATCACCAAGCAGGTTGCTGCCGGAGACTTCCTGCGAAGTCTCCACTATTACGGCTCGAGCGCCATGGTCATCGTTCTTGCCCTCCACTTCCTGCAGACCTTTCTCTACGGAGCCTACAAAGGCCGCCGCGAACTGCTCTGGATATCCGGCGGCGTGCTCGCCTTCCTGGTCCTCGGGATGGCATTCACCGGCTACCTGTTGCCCTGGGATCAGAAGGCCTACTTCGCCACCGCGGTCGGAACCAATATCGTTTCCGAGGTCCCCCTCGTTGGTGGCTGGATCGCCCGCCTTATGCGTGGCGGCGATACCATCGGAACCCTCACCCTGTCCCGCTTCTATATTGCTCATCTGTTCTTGATCCCGGGTTGCATCTTCGCCTTCATCGCAACGCATATTTACCTTTTCCGGAAAGCCGGTGCCGCCGGCCCGGTCAGGGAAGATCCCATCGATCCGAAGCTTCCACCGGAGAGCTTTTATCCAAAGCAGGTCCTGATGGATATGGGCTTCGCGATGGTTCTGATGTCCGCCCTCGGATTCCTGGCGCACTTTCGTCCCGTGGAACTAGGCCCCCGTGCCAACCCCGCGGCCGCCAATTATCTGCCGCGTCCGGAATGGTATTACCTGCCGATGTTCGAGTGGCTGAAGTTCTGGGAAGGTTCAACGGCCGTTCTCGGAATCGTCGTTATTCCCGCGCTCCTTGCCCTGTTGTTCTTTTTGCTGCCGTTCCTTGACAGAAGTTTCGAGCGTCGTCCCTGGCGTCGCCCCGTTCCGCTCCTTGCCGTCTCGTTTGTGCTTCTCGGCGTTATCTATCTTGGCGGTCTCAGCCGTTATCAGGACATGCACGATCCCACCGTGCGCCGGCAACTGATTCTGCAGGCTGCCGAGGAGAAGGCCTATACCGAAAGTCCGTTCCAGCCGTTCATGCAGGCTCCGGGCGCAATCAATCTGATCGAGCCGGCCTCCGCGAATCCAACGGTTGCCCGCGGCAAGGCCCTCTTCGCCGACAATGGCTGTTCCGGCTGTCATGGACCTCGTGGGCGGGGCGCAATCGGCCCCTCCCTGGTCGGCATCGGCAAAAAGTTCGCGCCGGATGCTCTGGTCGCACTGTTGCGGAATCCGAGTCCGGCCATGCGATCGGCGGGAATGCCCGTCCCGGATCTTTCTACCCCCCACCTCAGGCAACTCGTCGCTTATCTTGACGCGCTGGGCACTCCCGCCGAGAATGTCGCTGCTGAAAGCAGCTCTCTGCCGGAATCGGCAAATGCGGCCCCCGCCCCCGCAGCTTTGAACGCTGCCGCATCGGTCGCTCCAGGCCCCGCGGGACCTGCGTCGGCCGAACAAAGCGCGGCTGGCTCTGGTTTGATCGACCAGGGCCACCAGGTATTTCAGGCCCACGCATGCTTCGCCTGCCACGGACCCGCCGCTCAGGGTACCGCGCGCGCTCCCGCCCTGGCGGGATGGGCCGCCCGAACTTCCCCGGCCGTTATCCGTATGCACATTGAGCATCCGACGCCGGCCATGCAGGCCAAAGGAATGGTCCCCGTTGCTCTGCCCCCGGATCAGCTCAACGCGGTCGTGGCGTTCCTCAGGAGCCTCCCCGCCCCTGCCCGAGTGGCCGCGCCTTCCGCGCAGCACGTTCCTCCGCTGCGTCAGCCCGCGCCGCCGCCTCCACCGGAGGCGGTCCCTGCGGCCCCCTCCGCCGCAAGTTCGTCGCACGCCCCATCGCCTTCCGATATTGCCGCTGGCCAGGCTCTCTTCGCTCAGCACGCATGTTTGGCATGTCACGGCGCTCAGGCCCAGGGCACTAAGATTGGCCCGGCACTGGCGGGCATCTCCCGGCAGCTTCCGGAGCAGACTTTCGCTGTACTCATCAACCATCCGCTCCCGGAAATGACTGCGAAGGGCATGCCCCCCGCGGGCCTCTCGGCTCGGCAGACCCATCAGCTCTGGGCATACCTGAACTCTCTGCCTGTGCCCGCGCACGAAGCTCCACTGCCCATCCTCGCTCTTCCATCGCAGCCAGTCGCCTCATCGCCTGCGCCCGCGGCCCAACCGGAAGCTTCAGCCGCGCCGGCAAAGCAGCCTGCGCCAGTGCCGGCTTCGCAGCCACAGGTCGAATCCGCCGCTGTTCAGTTGTCCGCGCCCGCCGCTGCCGGCGAGAAAATATTCAACTCTCACGGCTGCATTGCCTGCCACGGCGTCAACGGAATTGGCACGCCTCTTGCCGTCTCCCTCATCGGAGTTACGAACAAATACTCCCACCAGCAGCTGGCCGATCTCATTCGCCATCCGAACGCCCGCATGAAAGCTGGCGGCATGCCCACCTTTTCCTTCACCGATCCTGAAATCGAAAATCTCATCGCCTATCTCGCGCAACTGCGCAAGCCCTCCTCTGCAACTGCGACTGGTGCCGAAGAGCCTTCGCCCGCTCGTCACGCGCCTCCTCCCAAATTGACCGCCGAAGAGCAAAAGGGCAGGGAAATCTACTTCCAGGCCAGATGTTCCACGTGTCATGGAGGCGGCGGCATGGAGGGTACGGCCGCGGCGCCCTCGCTTACGGCCACGGCTTCCGAGCTTCCGCCGGACATGATCCAGCACCTGCTTGAGCATCCCTCCAGCGCAATGCAGTCCCACGGAATGCCGCCGGTCAGTCTCAACCCGGCGGACCTGAAGGCGCTCATCTCTTACATTCGCGCTTTGCGTTATAACCGCTGATTCGCCTTTTGCAACGGAGCACTTATGCGACCTGTCGTCAAACTCCTCGCCCCTCTCGTGGTCCTCAGTTACGCCGCATCCGCCTGGGCAGTCCCCAGTTTCGCGCGCCAAACCGGCCTCTCCTGTAACGTCTGCCATTACGCTCCGCCGGAACTTACCCCGTTTGGACGCTGGTTTAAGCTGCATGCCTATGAACTGGTGGACCATACGAAGAAGAACACGATAGGCGACGGAAGCACCTTGCGCCTCCTGCGCAATCTGCCCCTCTCTGCCATGCTGATCGCATCGGATACCCGGCTGAACAAGGCGCAGCCCGGCACCCAGAACGGCACAGCCGAGTTTCCCCAGCAGTTCAGTTTGTTTCTTGCGGAGGAGATCGCCGCCCACTTCGGCGTCATGGCCCAGGCGACCTACGATCACCAGAGCGACCACTTCACAATGGACAATACCGACATTCGCTATGCCAACAGTATGAAGGTGAATGGCAAAGATTTGACCTACGGCGTGACGCTCAACAATAACCCCACCGTCGAAGATCTCTGGAACAGTACTCCCGCGTGGGGCTATCCCTACATCTCGGCCGATCAGACCCCCGGCTCTGTTGCGGGTCCGGTGATTGACGGCGGCCTGGCGCAGGACGTGGCCGGTGTTGGCGGCTATGCTATGTGGAACGATCATCTCTACGGCGATATCTCGTTGTATCGATCCGAGCATGCGGGCGGACCCGCCCCGGCAACGGGAACAAACTTCAGCTATAACGTCGACGGAGTTGCGCCTTATTGGCGCTTTGCCTGGCAGCAATATATCGGCAAGGGTTATCTTGAAGCCGGTACCTATGGTCTCTACATGCGGTCCTACCCGGGCGCCGTCAACGGTCCCGCGGATCGCTACGTCGATCCCTCATTCGACTTTTCATACGAGCGCCCCTTTGGGGTGGATACTCTCAGCGTTCACGGCACTTACATTCACGAGAGTTCCAGCCTCGATGCGACCTACCTGGCCGGCGGAGCGGCCATGCGCGATCACACCCTCGATCTTGGGCGCATGGATGCGACCTGGTACTGGAGCAGCAAATATAACGTCACCGCTTCGTACTTCAATATGGCCGGAACCACCGACTCTGCGCTGTACAGCCCCGCTGCCGTCACGGGCAGCCGAAGCGGAAGTCCGAATACCGCCGGCTACATCTTTCAGGGAAGCTACTGGCCCGACCAGAACATCGATCTGACCATTGCCTATAACGGCTTCAGCCGCTTCAACGGCTCCGGAGCCAACTATGACGGTTCCGGCCGCAATGCGGCGGACAACAACACAGTCTACGCTGCTGTCTGGTTCATTTTCTAAAAGCTTTTATCGCTTTCGCGGGGCCGGCGTCGCCCAGGCATAGTGGGCCGGACAAAGCCGGTCCCCCGAGCTGCGGCGGCCGCACGGGCGGGGCAAGCATGCGCCTGGCTCTCTATATGTTGATGGATGAGGTACGGAGGCCGGCAAGCAGGCCTCCGCACTTGCTTCCCGTAGCTGACGGCTAAACGGTGGGCGGTTTCGCCGCGGCCGAGTTCCAGTCCGGCGGCTGCTCGTGGAGCATGTTCCGAACAAAGAAGTCCACCGTCCTGCGTTCCGTGTAGTAGGCCCACGGGCCCCGCGTCCCATGGTCCGCCTCCGGAACCACTACCAGGCTGAAGTTCTTGTTGGCGCGGATCAAATGATCGACCACCTGGAATGTGGAAGAGGGATCCACGTTGTGGTCCTGCAGCCCGACAAACATCAGCAGCTTCCCGCGCAGCCGCCAGGCGTTATCTACGTTGGAGGATGCGGCGTACTGCGGTCCGATCGGCCACCCCATCCACTGCTCGTTCCACCAGATCTTGTCCATCCTGTTGTCATCGCAGCCGCTGTTGGAGACCGCGACAGTGTAGAAAGCCGGGTGAAACAGCAATGCCCCAAGCGCGCTCTGTCCGCCGGACGATGTGCCGAAGATGCCCACTCCGTGCGAGATATCGTACCAGGGAAACTTCGCGGCCGCGGCTTGATGCCACAGAATGCGATCCGGAAAGCCGGCGTCCTTGAGGTTCTTCCACGTGACGTCATGAAAGGCCCGGGAGCGATTGTTGGTCCCCATCCCATCGATCTGCACTACGACAAACCCCAGTTGGGTGAGCGGCTCAACCCGCGTTGTGAAGCTCTTTGGGACAAACGATCCCTGCGGGCCGGCATAGATATCTTCGACAACCGGGTATTTCCTGCTCGGATCGAAGTTATGCGGCTTATAGATGATGCCCCAGATATCCGTAGCGCCATCGCGCCCTTTGGCCTTGAAAACCGTCGGCGGTTGCCACCCGGCGGCAACCAGTTTGCTGATATCTGCGCGCTCGATAACTGCCAGTTGCTGATTGTCGGAAGTTCGGTAGATGGCCATCGCCGGAGCCAGATCGATGCGTGACCACAGATCAACGTAGTACTTTCCGTCGGGAGAAAACACAGTGTGGTGATCCGCGGGAGCCGGAGTCAGCGGTGTCAGGTCACTTCCGTCGAAGTTGATTCGGTAGAGGTGGACGAAGTAAGGATCCTCGCCGGGATTCACTCCGCTTGCCTCGAACCAGATTTCGCGCTTCTTGTCGTCCACGTAGTTAACGGCGCGCACAACCCAGTGGCCTTTCGTGATCTGGTTTTCCAGCATCCCCGTGCGGCCGTTATAGAGATAGAGTTGCTTCCAGCCGTCGCGCTCCGAAGCCCAGATAATCTCCTGCCCGTCGTTGACGTCATGACGGTAAATGCTGCCATTATCGTACTGGTTATCCCGAAGGGGGCTGTAGTCAATAAATGTGGAACTCGTCTCTGTGATCAGCGAGCGCGCATGACCGGCACGATCGACCTCAATCACCCGGTACACCTGATGGCCGCGCTGGTTGTAGTTGAAAGTAAACCCGCGGCTGTCCTTCCACCAGACCGGACGAGTCAGGAAGTATGGATTGGGAAACAGGGCATTGCTTACGGGAATCTCCCGCCCGGATGAGACGTCAAAGAGTGTCGGCTGCGGCAGGGCCAGAACGTCGCCCGGCTTAGGGTAGACCATGGCATAGTAAGTCGGCTGCAACTGGTCCCCCGGAACCGGATTAACATAGTGAACCAGGCGCCGGTAACCCGGCCGGATGCGATAAGCAGCCAGATGTGTCGAATCCGGCGACCAGGCCATAGTGGAAAAGGCATAGTAGTTATCCGGCGAGCCATCCATGCTCAGGTTAATGGTTTGCGCGCCGTCTTTCGATCGCACCCGCACGTTGAAGTTCTGAATGTAGGCCAGCCATTTGCCGTCGGGTGAAGGCAGCGTTCGGCCGAAGTGGTTCTCCGCCCGCGGAGTGTCGTCGTAGCCGTAGTTGGCAATCCCGTTCCGGATGAGGAAGAGCGGGCCCAGGTTAGTGCAGGTCCACGCATGCAGGTCGCATCGCCAGCGCGCATCTTCCGTCTCAAAAGCGATCGCCGACCCGCCTGAGAGAAATTCGAATCGCCCAAACGGCAGGGTCAGGGCGCTATAGTGCTCGCCGCTGGCTGCGGATAGCGCGGCTGCCACTTTCCCCTGGTCGAAGGCGGGCTCCTGAGTCAGTGTCGACGCGTCGTAGATCACGAATGTATGGCCGCCCGCGACGCTTTTCCGGTATAGCACCCGATCGCCGCCGTGTAGCCATACCGGTGCATCCGGCTCGTTCAGAACGAGCGCACTGTAAGTCTTCTGAAGGCTCAGCGCGCGGTCGAAATCGGCCCGGCTGTCCTGGCCCCATCCGCTGTGCGCTAACCCACCAAGTGCAAGACACACTGAGAGCCGAACCATCCATCGCCGCTCCATAGTTCTCCTGGCTTTACTGCTTTGTTAGGGGTGCTCCCGGTATGTTCGCTGCCGGGAGCACCAGGCCTTGTTCATTCCGCCGTCAGAACACCAGCTGAACGCGAAACTGAATGTCGCGAGCTCCCCCGGATTGCAGGCCTTCAGGGTTGATCTCTGCTCCCGGAGCGGCCGGGCTATTAGTGACATTTACATATTGTGCTGGGTTGTTGGTTCCACCCGAATACCCGTCGACATAGTTCCAGTTAGGGTGGTTGAAGGCGTTGAGCATCTCGGCCTGGATGTCGAGTTGCACCGCTTCGGCGATTGGGAAGAGCTTCGTCGCCGCGAAATCGGTATTGAAGAACTGGGGTCCGTGGAGGAAGACGAACTGCCCCAGTTGACCCGGCGTCTCTTCGGACGTTACCTCGCCGCTTGTAAACACCTTGGGATTCATGAGCAGCATTGGAGTCGATGGGGTTGATGGGCTGGGATAGTACCCGACCTGCTTCTGCAGCTGCCGGGTGGTAACTCCGTGAAGCACCACACCGGAATCGCTGGCATCAGGTTGCCCGGAACCAGCGTAGTAGTTAAAGGTATTCGTGCCGCCGAGCATCTTGAAGTTCTCTCCTGTGTGCCACTCGACGATCGGTGAGAGCGTCCACCCCCCAAAGGCCTCCTTCATGAGCCGGCTTTGCGGGCGGAATGGCAGCGTATACAGGGCATAAGCAGTTAGCGTGTGTCGCAGATCCTGTGGAGACGGCCCGCGGCTCAGCTTCGTATTGCGCAGGGTTACAAAGTTGCCGATGGCTTCGTCTCCTGTATAGTAGTCGCCGATATACCGGTTAGTGAAAGCATGGCTGTATGCGTAGTTGGCCTGTAATACGAGGTTGTGTCCCGTGGGATGCTTAACCTGAATCTGCAGGCCGTTATACGATTCGCTGCCGGGATCCGAAAGCAGCATGATGGGCTCGCCGGAGGCAAAAGGGTTCGCCTGGAATACATTGATCGGGTATGGCGTTCCCCCCGTGTAACCAAGATTCGCGCAGGGACTGAATGATCCGCCGCTGCCGGTGCCGACAAGGTTGCAAAACCAGGTTGGATTATCCGCAATCGCATAGGCCAGAGTGCCTGCCTGCCCGGTGCCGACATCGGTCACATTCGTAGGATTGGTGAATCCCGACCCACGGGTTCCAAAGGCCTGTTCCATGAGCGGAAGTGCCCCGGGGGAGCCTTCAAAGCTGCAGGTCCCGGTGTTTCCGCAGTTTGGGTTGTTGGCTTGATACGAGGCGAGGTTCGCCTGAGCGGTCTTAAATTCGTTCAGGAACCCGTTCTCGAAGATATTCACCTCGTTCAGGTCGTAGTTCATCCACATGTGAACGGAATGGTTGCCCACGTAGTTAACCTGAACTACGGTGTGCGAAGGGAACTGCCGCTGCAGCCCAAAGTACCAGTTCTCAATGTACGGCGAGCGGATGTTGGGATCCACTGTGGCAAAGGGCTGAAAGGCAAACGTGAAATCCGACTCCGGCACCGGGAAGCTGAAGCTCGCCGGGAATCCGTTCAGGCTGGGCGCGGCCCCCAGGTCCAGCGATCCGGCAGGGAACTCTCCAGGCGGCGTGTTCGTGGTCGGTCCCGGATTCTCCGATACCACCTGCGTGTCCCCTGGGTTGGAGTAGAGTGTGGCCTGCTCGAAGGTCGTCCAGCCCTCGTCGTACCAGGTAACCGCCGCGCCGCCTCGAATCACAAGGTTCGAACCGCCCGCCAGCCTGCCCAGGAATCCCTTCGTCAAATCCGGATTCCAGGCGAACCCCACGTTGGGAGCGGGCTCCTTCATATCCCCGCTGTAGGGGGCGGGGCGAAGCGATACCTGCGGATTTTGTACGCCGTTCAGTTGCCCCGGGTGGAACAGTTGCGTGGATGGTCCAAGCAGGCTGGCGAAGGTCGGATTGGTGTAGGTGTTGTTGGTGTTGTGTACCGCGCCGGAGAACTGCCACCTGAAGCCGTAGTTAAGAGCAAAGTGCGGTGTCAGTCTCCAGGCATCCTGGAAGTAGAAGCCGCCTACGGTCTGCGCTTCCGGCTGCTTCATCACCCCAAGCGTCTGATACTGGTGCGTAGCCGAATTGACATAGTTCGTCCCGTAGAAGTAGTTGATGCGGCCGCTCAGCGTGGCATACAGAGCTTCCGCGTTCGCGGGATCCTGGTTATTGGCCTCGTTGAAGTTCATATACGGAAAATTCGTCGAATTGAACATACTGAGCGCAGGATCGAGGTTGCTCAGGCCAAGGTAGTTGCCTACGGGATCGTTCACGCCCGTGTCGAAGTCCGTGGAGTTGCGAAGGTCGCCGCCAAAAGTAAACGTGTGATTGGCGTCCGTCCAGGAGAGATTGTCAGTAAAGTTTCTCACCGGATTATTGCGCGGCTCGGGCAGGTAGTAGTTGGGTAAATACGGCAACAGAGTCTGCCCCCCGTTTACAAAGTAGGGCGCATCGATGATCAGGTTGTTTTCCGGCGTGAAGGGGTTCCATCCATGCCCAACGTTGAACTCCTCCTGCGTGTTCAGAAGACCGGCATTGAACTGGTTGACCAACTTTGGCGTGATCGTCCATTCAAAGCCCGTGGTGTAGGTCTGATAGCTCGAATTGAAACTGGAGTTCGTGTAAGGGTCGCCTGGATATGGCTGGTAGCCGGGGTAGGTCCGCCACTCAAGATCGTAGGAGGCATTCCATTCGATGTTAGGGCGGATCTGATAGTCGACGCGAAGCGTAGGATAAATCTGGTCGAAGTTCCAGCGATATTGCCAGGCGAGTTCGTCCTGGTACGGAAAGGCGGGATTGGGAACGTTCGACAGCGCCTTGGAGACCGTCGGGTTAATCTGCGAGAATTCACCGGCCACCGCCGAGTTCACCGTGGAGGGAAACCCATTCGCGGCTGCGACGCTCAGGACATTGACGTTGTGTACGTTGCCGTCGGTCCCAACATAGGTGAACAGGCCGCCCTGGGCGGCGGGCGATAGGACACTGCCATAGCTCTCTGTATTGCCGGGGACATATTCCTGCTCGTAATTACCAAAGAAGAACACCTTGTTCTTCCAGATGGGACCGCCGGCATCGCCTCCGAAATCGCTGATGTGGAAAGGAGTCCTTTTTATTCCCTCCGCGTTGTTCAGGTAAGTATTCGCGTTGAACGCGCTGTTCTGGGTTTCCCAGAAGGCGCCGCCGTGGAAGTGATTCGTGCCTCGCTTCAGCTCGAAGCCAAGCGTCGCTCCCCCTTCCGCTCCGGCATCGGCTGTCAGGTCGTTCGTCGATACGGTTGCTTCCTGCACCGCGCCAATCCGCAGCGGCGCCGCATCGAAGAAGCCGGTGGAACTGGTCCTGAACCGCTGGAAATTGTCGTTCATGCCGTCAACGGTGATATTGATGGCGGCGTTCGGCATGGCATCGTAGGTAGTGAACCTCTGGTCGCCTCCGGTCTGGGCCCCCGCAACTAATTGTGCAAACGGCAGGGCATCGCGCCCATTCAGCGGAAGGTCCTGCACCGCGTCAGGCGTGATCGTGGTCGACAGAGTATTGATCGTGGTTTCCAGAACCTGGGCGGCGGTGGAGACTTCGACCGTCTGGGTGGTGGAACCCACCGTCATGCTCACGTTCAGGTTCAGGGTACGGCCCGTCTGGACCACAACGCCGTTGATTTGATGCCCCCTGAAGCCATTGGCGCTGACCTTGAGGGTGTATCGCCCGGCCTGCAGGTCCGGGAAAATGTAGCCGCCGACGGAATTCGAGGTAACGGTCTGGTTGTACCCGGTGGTGGGGCGCATGATGCTGACCTTAGCCCCAGGGATCACAGCCCCGGATGGGTCGGTCACAGTTCCTGCGAGAGCAGCTGCGGTAGGCGCCTGGCTAAACATCGCGCGCGGCGCAGCCAGTAGCAGCGCCGACAAAAGGATAAGCATCAACCTGAACTTCCGTGTCATCCGGTCCTCCAGAAGCGCGTTCCTGATTGTCTTGTTGTGCCGGCGCCTTAACCCATGGGTGTTCAAGTGCCGCAAATGCCGGGGGATCCTGGGGAACAGGCGCCTTGTGCGTACACAACTCTGTTGATGACATTGTGTACAATATCCGCAGCGGTCGTGTCAACTATCCCCAGGCGTCAGGGACAGCAAAGGGCAGCCTGGGGAAAGACAGAACCCCGTTTACCAGCTACCCCGTTCCCCGAAGATCTCGATCACGCGGGCCAGCCGCGCGCAGCCGTTCTGCCAGTTGCTCTGCAGAGCCCGCTCGATCCCGTCAGGGTCGCCGGCGGCCACCGCCGCGATAATCTCATCGTGCTCGGCCACTGACAGGTGAAGATCGTTGATGATCGAGCTGGCGTAGAGCCGCCAGTAGCGCTCCGCCTGCGGCTCAATGGATTTGTGCAGCGTCAGCAGCCGCGGTCCCGCCCCCGACTCCACAATGGTCCTGTGAAAGCTGCGGTCCATGTCGAAGATCCCGCCCGCGCCCGGAGGTTTGGCCTCCAGAATGTCGCGCAGCTGTTGGTTCAGATTTTTCAGCTCAGCCACAATCTCGGCCCGCCGGCTTTTCGACAGCATGGCCGTCCGCCTGCCTGCCAGCCCCTCCACATGCCCGATGATCGGATAAAGCTCGGCAGCGTCTTCCAGAGTCAGCGGCGCCACCATCATGCGCGACTTGCGCGCATTCGTGTGCTCGATCACGTAGCCTTCGCGCTGCAGCAGATGCAGCGCGCTTCGAACCGGCGTCCGGCTCATCTGCAAATGCCGCGCCAGGTCGGTTTCCACAATCCACGAGCCCGGCGACAGCCGCCCGTGCACGATCAGTTCCCGAACCTCGTGGAAAGCCTTCCGCAGGCTGTTGCCGTGGTTATTCCTGGTTCGTCCAGACGCTTTGCCGGTGGATGCGCGAGCAGGCATGAGTTTCCGTCCCGAACGGATTGTAACCCGGCGTAACGCGGAGAGCCCGCGAATCCGCAATTCCGCGCCCGTTCCATTCCTCACGCCTGCCCTCCTGCCGCATGACTCAGCTGCCGAATCTGGCCGGATCGAAGATGCCGATCGCCTGGTCGGTGGCGCCCTTCGTTGCCAGGTCTGCGATGATCTCGCCGGCCACGGGCGCAAATTTGAAACCGTGCCCGGAAAACCCGCATGCCACCGAGCAGTTTGCCGTTTCAGGATGCGCCCCGATTACGAAATTCTCGTCCGGAGTCATCGTGTACAGACAGGTTTCGGCACGAATCGGGTCTCCCTGAAGCGCTGGTATTCGCCCGCCAACCTTTCGCTGGATTCGTTCGATGTCCTCACGGCCCACCCTCCGCTCCGCGCTCGCCGGCGTGCACTCGTCGTTGCTCCCGTGAACCGCCGCTTTCATGCCGCCCGCCGGTCCATCGATGGCTGGGAAGCCATACCCCGGCACTCCATCCTTGTCCTCCATCAGAAACACCGGAAAGCGCTCGGGCAGAAACGGCTCCACGCCGCCGCGCGGAGCGAACCAACTCATCACCTGGCGCGTTACCCGCAGCGGAAACAGCTCTCCAAGAACCTCGTTGGCCCACGGTCCCACGGTGATCGCCAGGTGTCCCGCATCGTAATCTCCCTTTGAGGTGCGCACTCTTACGCCGCTCCCGGCTACAGCCCACCCAACCATCTTCTCCTCGAAGTGGAGCTGCGCTCCCGCCCCGGCGGCAAGCTTCAAATGCGCGCGAATACACTCCTCCGCAAGCAGGTAGCCCGCGTTCGGCTCCAGTACCGCCGCGTCGCCGCTCAGCGGACGGATGCCGGGGAACCTGAGTTGCACCTCCGCCCCATCGAGCATCTCGAAAGGAATCGAGTGCTGCCGAGCCGCCGCCACCGTGCGCGATACCAGATTGCCTTCCTTTGCGCCCAGGGTCAGCCCGCCGGTCACGTGCAGCAGTTTCGCCCCCGATGCGGCCTCCACTTTGCGCCACAGCTCATACGACCGCAGCACCAGCGGGATATAATCCGGGCTCTCGAAGTAGGCTTGCCGGATCATCCGCGACCCGCCATGCGACGATCCCTGGTTGTGCGGCGACGTGAACTGCTCGATTCCCAGCACACGCGCACCACGCGACGCCAGGTGATACGCCGCGGCGCTTCCCATTGCGCCTAATCCAAGGACGATGACATCAACCGAAGTTCGCGCCAACCTGCCTCCCGGCGGCAGCGCCGCCCGCGCGAAGAGTCAATAACGCGCTCTAGTCCGCAGCCGCCGGAGTCGTACGCTTTTTCGCCTGACGCGCTGGTTGGCCGCCCGCCTGCGGCCTGGGAATACTTTCGGCGCCCGCCCGTCCCTCCGCTACCGCAATAAAGAACTCCTGAGCGTTGAAGGGAGCCGGCCCCCCCTCCCGGCCTGGCGCTCGCAGCCGCGCATAGGAGCCGTCGGAGCGCAGCACCCGCGCTTTTGCCGTATCCGCCAGATAGGCCGCCAGAATCTCATCGCGCACCCGCGCTCGCAACTGCGCGTCGCGTACCGGGAAAACCACCTCGCAGCGTTCGAACAGGTTGCGTGGCATCCAGTCCGCGCTTCCGCAGTACAGCTCCTCGTCGCCGCCGTTGGCGAACCAGAAAATGCGGCTGTGTTCCAGAAAACGCCCCACGATCGAACGCACCCGGATGCGCTCGCTCAGATTCTTTACGCCCGGCCGCAGCGAGCAGATCCCCCGGACGATCAGATCGACCTCCACACCGGAATGGGCGGCGGAGTAAAGCGCTTCCACCACGCTCTGTTCCAGCAGCGAGTTCATTTTCGCGATAATGCGCGCCGGCCGGCCCGCGGCCGCGTGCTCGGCTTCGCGGTGGATCAGCCGCATAAAGCTCTCCGCCAGCGTCAGCGGCGCCACCAGCAGCGGACGATAGTCGTCCGATTCCGAATGCGCCGTCAGATAGTTGAATACGCTGTGCACGGCCCCCGTAATTTCCGGGTCCGCCGTAAGCAGGCTCACATCGGTGTAGAACCGCGCCGTATCCGGGTTGTAGTTCCCGGTGCCAAGGTGCGCATAGCGGCGGGTCACACCGTCCGGATCGCGGCGTACCACCAGCGCCAGCTTGCAGTGCGTCTTCAATCCCACAATCCCATGGAAAACCTGAACCCCCGCGTCTTCCAGATTGCGCGCCCAGCGGATGTTCGACGCTTCGTCGAACCGCGCCATCAGCTCCACCACCGCTGTCACCTCCCGCGTTTGCGCAGCCTCGGTAAGCGCCTGGAAGATCGGCGAATCGTCGCTGGTGCGGTACAGTGTCTGCTTCATGGAGACCACGCTCGGATCCTGAGCCGCCGCTTCGATAAACCCCACTACGCCTTCATAGGAGTCGAATGGATGGTGCAGCAGGATGTCGCGATGGCGCAGCTCGTCGAACAGATTCGCGGATTTCCGGTGCAGCCGCAGCTCGCGCGATACAAACGGGCGAAACTTCAATTCCGGATTCTTCGACGCCCCGTACAGCGTCATCACCCGCGACAGATTCACCGGTCCATCCACCCGGTACACCAGCGACTCGTCCAGCTCGAAGTTCGTGCGAAGCCGCTCGACAATCTCCGCGTCGGCGCCCCCGTCGATTTCCAGGCGGACCGCATCGCCTTTGCGCCGGTTGTGCAGCTCTGTCCGTACCGTTTCCAGCAGCGACCGCGATTCCTCTTCCTGGAAGTACAAGTTGCTGTTGCGCGTCACGCGAAAGGCTGCGCGCGAAAGAATCTCGTACCCGCGGTACATCCCCGCCGCGTTCCGCTCGATCAGCTCGTGCAGAAAGATGAAGTCGTTGTGCCCCTCCGCTGAAGGCAGAGAGATGAAACGCGGCAGCGCCCGCGGTACCGTGAGCACTCCCAGCACCGGCCCCGCCGCCCCGCGCCGCTTGCGCCGCAACAGCAGCGCCAGGCACATGGCTTTGTTCAGCACCCGCGGGAAGGGATGCGCCGGATCGATCGTGATCGGCGTCAGCAGCGGGTCCACTTCCCGCTGGTAGTAATCGCTCGCGAACGCCCGCGCCTCTTCGCCCATCTCGTTCCAGTCCAGCACCCGAATGCCGGCCCGCCGCATCGACGGCAGCAGCTCCTCGTTCCAGCAGCGGTATTGGTCCGCTACAAAACGATGCGTCTCTGCCTTGATCGCTTCCAGCGACTCGCGCAGCGTTGCCCCGTCCGGCGATGCGTCGTTGTAGCCGTCCTCTATGCGCTGCAGCACGCCCGCGATCCGGATCTCGAAAAATTCATCCAGATTGCTCGCCGTGATTCCCAGAAACTTCACGCGCTCCAGCAGTGGATTGGTGGGATCCTCGGCCTCTTCCAGTACGCGCCGGTTGAACCCGAGCCACGACTCGTCCCGGCTCAGCAGCAGACTCTGCGCGCGTTGTTTTCCCCGAGGCATTGCAGGCGGCCCAAAGGTTGGTGGGTTCGCACCCAGAGTTTACCTGATTCGCTTTATTTCGAGTTACCGCGGCTGCCAATTGCTTCCCGGCCGCGCGCTCCGTCGTGGATGTGGCCCATCTTCTCCTGCTTCACGCGCAGGTAGTCTTCGAAAGCCGCCTCGATCGGCACTTCGGCCGAAACCCGCTCCACCACACGAATCCCCGCAGTCTCCAGAGCCGCCACTTTGTCGGGATTGTTCGTGATCAGCCGCACCGATTTCACGCCCATCTGACTCAGGATTGCGGCCGGCAACTCGAATTCACGGCAGTCGGCCTTGAACCCAAGCCGTAGATTCGCTTCCACCGTGTCCAGACCCTGATCCTGTAGTTCGTAGGCGCGCAGTTTAGCCATCAGCCCGATCCCGCGCCCCTCCTGCTGCTCATACAGCAGGATCCCCGCGCCCAGTTCGCCGATCTTGCGCAGGGCGAGCTCCAGCTGCAGCCGGCAGTCGCAGCGCAGCGAATGAAAGACGTCGCCGGTAAGACACTGCGAGTGAATCCGCACCAGCGGCGGTTTCGATCCGATGTCGCCCATCGTCAGCGCCACCGCCTCTTCTTTCTCCTGCGCCGCCCCGCACGGACCCGGCTCCGGCGCGTACACGCCTTCGAAGCCCAGTATCCGGAAATGCCCCCATCGTGTCGGAAAATCCGCATTCGCAAGCTGGCGCACTGAGACGATGGACATAAGCCGATTATAGAAGCGCCTCAACCGCCCCCTGTCCACGTTCCCCCGCATCTCTGTCTCTCCATGCATTTCGCCGCCCGCCCGTGCTTCCCGCGCGGTACGCTTAAGCTGTGGTGCTCGACCCCCAAATCATTGGCATTAACCTGCTGATCAAGCTGGGCGTTGCCGCGGCGGTGTCCGCGGTCCTGGCGCGTTCCCGCGAGTTTCAGAACCTGCTGTTTCGCGATACCCGCAGCCTCGCCCAAACCCTTGGCCTGCTCGCTTTCATCTGCATCCCCCTCGGCCTCGGTGTGTATTTCCGCTACACGGTGCCGAACTTCCTCGGCGCGGACATTTCCTTCGAAACCACCATTCTCCTCGGCATCCTCCTCGGCCCCGGTCCGGCTCTGCTCGGAGCGATTTTCCTCTCTTTGCCTTCCATGCTCCACCGGGAGTACCTCTCTCTGCCATTCCTGCTGGCCGTTGCCATGACAGCCGGGATCTACGGCCGCTTTGTCGGCAAGGAGGAGGTCTGGTCCTTTTCCCCCTTTGTCGATCTCAGCCTCTGGCGATGGGTCCGCCGCAACCTGCGCCGCCCTGGCATCGATCGCCAGATCCTCCTGCTCGTCCTCATCGTTGCCATGGAGGCCTTGCGCGAGTGGCTCCATCGTCTCTATCCTCTCCGCCTCTTCGCCCTGGTCTCGAATCAGTGGATCATTCGCCTCGCGGTCTGGGCCTGCGCCGCCATGGTCGTCGGCATTCCCCTCAAAATCTGGAACGCCATTCGCATCGAGCGCTCGCTGGAAGAGCAGAAACGCCTTCTCCTGGAGGCGCGCCTCGACGCTCTCCAGCGGCAGATCAACCCCCATTTCCTCTTCAATACCCTCAACTCCATCGCTTCCCTGGTGCGCTCGCGCCCCGAACAGGCTCGCGATCTCATCGTTCGGCTCGCCAATATCCTTCGCCGCAGGCTTCGCGATCACGACGCATTCGTCGCCTTCAGCGACGAACTCGCCACCACCGAGGATTACCTCAGCATTGAAGTCGTTCGCTTCGGCGGCGAAAAACTCCGCGTCGTCAAGGAAATCGATCCCGCCACTCTGCACGTTCCCGTCCCCAGCATGTTGCTGCAGCCGCTGGTCGAGAACAGCATCAAGCACGGCCTGGAACCGCGCATTGCCGGTGGAGCGGTCACTCTCCGCAGTCGAATGGAAGGCGAACGTCTCGTCATTGAAGTGGAAGACGATGGCGTCGGCATCGCCCCTGGCCGCTCGCACAGCAGCGGTGTCCTGCGCGGCACCGGCATCGGCATGAAAAATGTCCGCGAGCGCCTCCAGGTGCTCTACGGCGAGGCCGCCGCCTTTGACGTCACCAGCAGGCCCGGCCGCGGGACGAAAGTCACCCTGGCTTTTCCGGCTCTTGTTCCCGGAGCGGATCACCCCGCCCCCGCAAAAGCAGCCCTCAGCGCGGAAGGGAACTCGTGACCCCGCGGCGTCTCACACGCACTGCCTGACTCTGCCCTGGAACTGCCCTACTCTTTCCATGCGCCCAGTTCGCGCCGCAGCTGCACCAGTTGGCCCAGATGGTAGCTGGTGTGTTGTCCGGCCACAAGCACCTCGCGCAGCAGCGTCTGGCCATTTCCCCACGGAATCGAGGCGTACAGGTTCGATTCCGGATCGCCAGTCAGCTTCTCGAAGTCGGCAATGTCCTTCTTCACCGCGCGGACCGACGCGTCCCACGCCGCGGTGCTCGGTGGAGCGTCTTCCTTCGGCCAGTAATCGTCCGGCCACTTCGGCGCAACATAATGCGAGTTGGTGGAGAACTCGTACAGGTCGTGCAGCGCAATCCGGATGTGCTCCAGCAACTGCCACGCGGAATGCGGCGAGCCTTTCGGTTTTGCGCCGCGCAGCTTTTCGGGGAAATCGTCGATCGCGGATTTCAGGCTGGCGTGGGCGCTTTCGCCGCGCAGATATTCCACCAGCTGCGCCCGCAGGGCGCGATCCTCAGGGTTTGCCATCGGAGCATCTCCTCTTCGCCGTTGGATGCTCCGCCCCTTGAATTCGCTTCGGATCGTCGAGTATCCCGGAGGCCCTCAGGAGAAGACGTTTCCCATCCGCCGAATCTGCGCTCCTGCTCCACGCAGCTTTTCCTCAATCCGCTCGTATCCGCGGTCGATGTTGTACACCCGGTCCAGAATCGATTCCCCGTCCGCCACCAGCGCCCCCAGCACCAGCGAGGCCGACGCGCGCAAATCCGAGCACATCACCGCCGCGGCGGATAGCGGTGTCTTCCCCCGTACCGTCGCGGTCCGTCCATCCACGCGGATATTCGCGCCCATTCGCACCAGCTCCTGCACGTGCATAAACCGGTTCTCGAAGATGTTCTCCTTCACCAGCGAAGCACCCTCCGCCTGCGTGGCCAGTGCCATGTACTGCGCCTGCATGTCGGTCGGAAACCCGGGATACTCTTCCGTCGAGATGTCCGCGGCCTTCAGATTGCCTTCGCTCCGCACCCGAATCTGGTCCTCCCCGGTCGCTTCAATCCGCACGCCGCACTCCTGCAGCTTGCCGATCACCGCTCCCAGGTGCTGCGGATTGCATTGCGTCACCATCAGGTCCCCGCCCGTAATCGCACCCGCTATCAGAAAAGTTCCCGCCTCGATGCGGTCGGGATTGATCCGATGCTTCGCTCCATGCAGCTTCTCAACGCCCTGCACGCGGATGGTCGGCGTCCCCGCGCCCTCGATCTTCGCGCCCATCGCGGTCAGCAGCCCCGCCAGATCGGTTACCTCCGGCTCGCGCGCGCAGTTCTCCATCACCGTCTCGCCCTCGGCCAGTACCGCCGCCATCAGCAGGTCTTCCGTGCCCGTCACGGTGATCTTGTCGAAGAGGATGTGCGCGCCCTTCAGGCGCTCCGCGCGAGCCTCAATGTAGCCGTGCTCGTACGCGATCTGCGCCCCCATCGTCTCCAGTCCCTTAATGTGCAGATCGATCGGACGCGCGCCGATCGCGCATCCCCCCGGCATCGATACCCGCGCCATTCCCGTGCGCGCCACCAGCGGCCCCAGCACCAGCGACGATGCCCGCATCGTCTTCACGATCTCGTATTTTGCCGTCGGATCGGACAGCACCCGGCAGCTGATCGTCGTCCGATGGTGTGCCCGCCCGTAGCCCAGCTCCACTTCTGCGCCCATCGATGTGAGCAGCTTGCGCTCGGTTTCGATATCGCGAACCTGCGGAATGTTCTCGAGGACCACTTCTTCCTCGGTCAGAATGGCCGCTGCCATGCACGGAAGCGCCGAGTTCTTCGATCCGCTGACACGCAGAGTGCCCAGAAGCGGATTCCCGCCGCGAATAACAAATTTGTCCATAATCCGGAATTCAGTCTAAATGCCAGCTGCCTCAGAAAATCCTCAGCCCGGCTTACGGCTGGCTGCCGGCCGATGGCTGCTGGGGCGGGGCATTCTCGGTCCAGATCACCTCGCCGGGTCGCGCGTAATGCAGGCGCTCACGCGCTTCGTGCTTGATCGCGTCGGGATCGCTCTGCAGTTCCTGGACATTCTGCTCCAGTTGCTGGTTCGCCTGCTTCAGCTCCAGAATGCGCTGCTGGATTGCCCGGTTCTCGGCCCGCTTATGCTCGAACATGTTGATGCCGTTCACGCCGAACACCGCGTTGTAGCCGAAACCCAGCGCCGCCCCCACCACCAGTATCGTGGCCGCTCGCCGCCGGCTGCGGTAGATCCGCCCCGCTGCGTGGATCAGCGCCCGCTGCCCTGAACCGATCTCCCGCTTTTCCCCAGCGCCCTTCACTTCGCCCCTCGCTCTGCCCTGCCTACGCCATCACCCAGTCTTTGGCCGCCTGGCTCAGCGGCTGCCGGTCCTCTTCCTTCCGTGCCTCGGAATACACCCGCACCACCGGCTCCGTCCCGCTCAGGCGGTAGCAGACCCATGCCCCATCCGCCAGAATCAGCTTCAGCCCGTCCGTGCGCACCACCTGCGCAACCTTTCGCCCGCCCACCTCGGCCGGATCCCTCTTTATCTTCTCAGTGAATTTTTCCTTCACCTCCGGCGTCAAGCGGAAATTTTCCCGATTTGGATAAAAGGAACCAACTGTGGCAAATAGCCGCCGCAACTGCTCGCCGAGACTGCACCCGCGTACTGCTGCCATCTCCGCCGCCAGCAGCCCCGCGATCACCCCGTCCTTCTCCGGCACATGGCCCCGAATCGTCAATCCCGCGCTTTCTTCTCCGCCAATCGCGATCTTGTCCTGGTTGATCAGCTCCCCGATGTACTTAAATCCAACCGGCGTCTCGTACAGCTGGATGCCGTATCGCTCCGCGATCGCGTTCACCAGGTTCGTGGTCGCCACTGACTTCGCCACCCCGTTCTTCCAGCCCCGCGTCTCCACCAGGTAATCGAACAGCAGCGCGATTACATAATTCGGCTGGATAAACGTCCCGTCCCCATCGACAATTCCGAATCGGTCCGCGTCCCCGTCCGTGGCTACGCCGATGCCCGCTCCGGTCTCCTTCATCTTCGCCTTGCAATCCCCCAGCAGGTGATCGTCCGGCTCGGGAGCGTGACCTCCGAACAGCACGTCGCGATAATCGTGTACCGTCGCCGTCTCCACCCCATGCTCGCGCAGGATGTGGCACGTATAGCCTCGCGCCGCCCCCCAGAACGGATCGAAGACTACTTTGAGCCCGGACTTCCTGATCGCACTCAGATCCACCAGCTCCGCCAGCCGCTTCAGATAATCCGGCTTCACATCCACCTGCTCGAATGTTGCCCCGGAGTCCGCCGGAGCCGGCTCCGCATCCCCCAGCCTGCGGATATTCGCCTCAATCTCGCTCGTCACTTCCGGCAGAGCCGGCGCTCCGTCCGGCGTCGAATACTTGATCCCGTTGTATTCCGGCGGATTGTGCGACGCCGTAAAGTTGATCGATCCTCCTGTCCTCAGCCGCCGCACCGCATAAGCAATCGCGGGTGTCGGCGCCGGCTCCGGAATTACCAGTGGCGTCACCCCATGCACCGCCAGCACCTTCGCCGCTTCGGCCACGAAGCTCTCACCCAGAAATCGCGGATCGCGCCCCACCAGCACAGTCTTCGCTCCGCTCTGCGCCGCCACATACTGCGCAATGCCCGCCACCGCTCGCCGAATATTCGCCAGCGTGAAATCCTCGGCGACAACGGCGCGCCATCCCGACGTCCCGAATTTGATCTCGGTCATCCGTGTTCCCCTGCGCAATTCAGTTTCGATTCAGTTCTATGATGCTGACAGCCGTCCTGATGCTCCGCACCGATGATTGTACCCACCGCCTCAACTCGCCTGGTGCTCTCCACCGCCGGCTCGCGCGACGAGGCCGAGCGCATTGCCGCTGCCTTGCTGGAAGCTCAGCTGGTGGCCTGCGTGAATCTCCTGCCCGGAGTCAGTTCTGTCTACCGCTGGCGGGGTAAAGTGGAAACTGCCGAGGAGATCCTCCTGCTCATCAAGACCACCGCGGACAAGCTGGATGCGGTCGAGGCGACCCTCCGGGCCGTTCATTCCTACGAGTTGCCGGAGTTCCTCGTCCTCCAGCCGGAAGCCGTCACCCAGGCCTATGCCGATTGGATCGCCGGCGCCATCCAGCCCTGATGCGTGACGGTGGGGACGGTGATCGCGGCTGGAGCGGCAGCCGGACTCGACGCGATGCGCGATTCCGATGCGCGCCGCTCCTGTACCGCCGCATCTTCGTGTACCGCCGTATCATCGATGAGCGCTTGCCGGGAGCCCTTCCCTTCGCACTCCGCGTCTACGCTTCGTTCGCCCCGTGACACTTCTTGTACTTTTTGCCCGATCCGCACGGGCAGGGATCGTTGCGCCCCACCTTTTCGCCCACCCTCCGCTGCGTCACGGTTCCGCCGCTGTCGTCTGCCCCCGCCATGCGCGCCTGCTCCAGCTCCCGCCTCTTCTTCCGCTCGAATTCCCGTTCCAGCTCGTCGATCGTCGTTTGCGGCGCACGAGTAGGAATCGCCGCCGGCTGCCCCGAAGGCAGGTGATGCCCATTGCCTGAGACTCCATCGGCGGAGGCCACCGGCGGAGCCGCCGGTATCGCTGGCCGCGGCCGCGGCGCCGCTTCCACTGGCCGTCCGTCCGGGCCCACTATCCTCATGTTGAACAGGAACCGCACCGTGTCTTCCTGGAACCGCCCCATCATCTCTTCGAACATCTCGAAGGATTCTTTCTTGTAGGCGACCAGCGGATCCTGCTGCGCGTATCCCCGCAGCCCGATCCCTTCCTTCAGGTGGTCCATGTTGAGCAGATGGTCCTTCCACAGGCCATCCATCACGCTCAGCATCACCATCCGCTCGTGGAAGCGCATCTGCTGCTCCCCGATCAGCCCTTCCTTGCCTTCGTACTTCTCTTTCAGCTTCTCGAACAGCGCCTCTCCCAGTTCGTGCCGCGTCATCTGCGCGGTATCCACTCCCTCGGCGGTCATGTCCAGGCCAAACAGTCCCGCCACCTTTTCTTTCAGTCCCTTGATGTCCCACTGGTCGGGGTGTACCTTCTCGCCTGCGTGCTCGTCCAGCATGTCGCTCAGCAGGCTGGGAACGTAATCCTCGACCACCAGTTCCTTCTGGTCCAGCCCCTCCAGCAGTTGACGCCGCAGCCCGTAAACCGCCTCGCGCTGCTTGTTCATCACGTCGTCGTATTCCAGCAGGTGCTTGCGCGCCTCGAAGTTCTGCGACTCCACTGCCCGCTGCGCTCCCTCGATCCGCTTTGAGATCATCCGCGACTCGATCGGCATCCCCTCTTCCATGCCCATCTTCTGCAGCAGCGTGGATATCCACTCGCGCGCGAAGATCCGCATCAGGTCGTCTTCCAGCGACAGATAGAATCGCGAAGCCCCCGGGTCCCCCTGGCGTCCGGCGCGTCCCCGCAGCTGGTTGTCGATGCGCCGCGACTCGTGCCGCTCCGTGCCGATGATGTGCAGCCCGCCCGCCCCAACCACCTCTTCGTGCTCGTTCTTCGCCTTCTCGAAATGCCCCGCGGAAACGCTCTCCCAGTTCTCCTGCGACGTCTCGTATTCCTGGCCCTGATAGTAGAACCGCATCATCCCCGGCCCGGCGTATGGATTGATCGCTCCCTCCGCCGCGCTGATCGCCCGCGCCAGGCTCTTCTTCACCAGCTCCTGGCGCGACACAAACTCCGGATTCCCCCCCAGCAGAATGTCGGTTCCGCGTCCCGCCATGTTCGTCGCGATCGTCACCGTCCCCAGCCGCCCCGCCTGCGCCACAATCTCCGCCTCGCGCTCGTGGAACTTCGCGTTCAGCACCGTGTGCCGCACCCCTTTGCGCGCCAGTATCTGCGAAAGCAGCTCCGATTTCTCGATCGATGTCGTGCCCACCAGCACCGGCTGCCCCTTCTCGTGCAGCCCCGCGATCTCCTCCGCCACAGCGCTGTATTTCTCCTTTGCCGTGCGGAATACCACGTCCGGATTCTCGATGCGCAGCAGCGGCCGGTTCGTCGGGATCACCACGATATCCAGCTTGTAGATCTCCCCGAATTCCGACGCTTCCGTCTCCGCCGTCCCCGTCATCCCGGCCAGCTTCTTGTACAGTCGGAAATAATTCTGGAAGGTAATCGTCGCCAGCGTCTGATCCTCGCGGCGGATGTTCACCCCTTCCTTGGCTTCTACCGCCTGGTGCAGGCCGTCCGACCACCGCCGCCCCGGCATCATGCGCCCCGTAAATTCGTCGACGATGATCACTTCGCCGTCTTTTACCACGTACTGCACGTCGCGCTTGTACAGCGTGTGCGCCTTGATCGCCGTCTCCACGTGGTGCTTCAGGTCCCAGTTCTCCGGGTCTGCTATGTTCCCGATGCCCAGCAGCTTCTCGATCTTTTCCCAGCCCTCATCCGTCACGCTGATGGTCTTGTGCTTCTCGTCCACCACGAAATCGCCCGTCAGGATCTTCTCTTCCAGGCTCTTTTCGATCTCCTCGCCCTGCTCCAGCGACGGAATGATGCGGTTCACTCGCACGTATTTATCCGTCGTCTGATCCGTCGGCCCGGAGATGATCAGCGGCGTCCGCGCTTCGTCGATCAGAATCGAGTCCACCTCGTCCACAATCGCGTAGGAGTGGCCCCGCTGCACGCAGTCCGACAGCTCGAATTTCATGTTGTCGCGCAGATAATCGAACCCGAACTCGTTGTTCGTCCCGTACGTGATATCCGACGCATACGCATTCCGGCGCTGATTGTCGTCCAGATCGTGTACGATCACCCCGACCGTCAGCCCCAGAAATTCGTAGATCTTGCCCATCCACTCAGCATCGCGCTTGGCCAGATAGTCGTTCACCGTCACCACGTGAACCCCATGCCCGGCCAGCGCGTTCAGGTAGACCGGCAGCGTCGCCACCAGCGTCTTGCCTTCGCCGGTCTTCATCTCCGCGATCTTGCCCTGGTGCAGCACCATGCCGCCCACCAGCTGCACGTCGAAGTGCCGCATGTTCACCGCGCGGCGCCCCGCCTCCCGCACCACCGCGAACGCCTCGGGTAAAAGCTCGTCGAGCGCCTGCTTTTCCGCCGCGATCCGCGCCTCTTCTTCCGTTATGCCTTCCAGCGCCTTTGCCAGGCGTGCCCGGAATTCTGCCGTTTTCGCGCGCAGCTGCTCATCGCTCAGCGCCTCAATCTGCGGCTCCAGCGCGTTGATGCCGCGCACCCTGGGCAGCAGTTTCTTCACCACCCGCTCATTGCTCGTCCCAAATATCTTTGTGAGTACGTTGTTGCTCAAGATCATCCTTCGGCCGCCGTCGATGCGCCCCCGGCCTTCCCGGCGCGCTCTCAGCTGCCTCCCACTGTGTAGAAAGGGTCCCTTTCCAGTTTAGTCGAGACCTAACGATTCCGCTTCGCGCGCCGTGTGCCCACCCGCATCGCCCCAGTTGCTGCAGGGTGGCCCGATCGCCGCCTCCTGATCGCCGCCTCCTGATCGCCGCCTCCTGATCGCCGACTCCTGATCGCCGACTCCTGATCGCCGACTACCCGTCACCTCCCGCGCCTCAGCCCCTGCGGCGCCATCTCGCGGACCATCGCATCCCGGGCTTCAGCCCCTGCGCTTTGTATCAGGGCATGACCGTGCCGAAAAGACCGCAAAATTGAATGCGGGCTTCAGCCCCTTCGGCGCCATCTCATCCAAACGGACAGGCCCGCTCCTCCGTTGACCCCTCCATGCCTGCTCGTTATACTCAGAGGGAACCATGCGGGAGTAGCTCAGTGGTAGAGCATCGCCTTGCCAAGGCGAGGGTCGCGGGTTCAAGTCCCGTCTCCCGCTCCATCCTGCCTGCTTCTCTGTCCGGACTTCCGTTTCTGGACTACAATTCCTTGTTCGGGGCGCGGTACCCAAGCGGTAAGGGAGAGGTCTGCAAAACCTTTATGCGTCGGTTCGATTCCGACCCGCGCCTCCAGAATTTTCCCCGGGATTCTGCTGACATTCCGAAGCTTACATTTCCTCCTCGATGCCCGGGATTGTCCGAGGTACGGACGTCG
>DAHUYD010000061.1 GCA_027315385.1 Acidobacterium sp. | reverse complement strand
CGGACCACGTTGGTCGCCCCGATGTTGCCGCTTCCCTTCTCGCGAATGTCTTCCTTGCGGACCAGCCGCACCAGCAGATAGCCGAACGGAATGGACCCAAACAGGTACGCTGTGAACGCAGCCAGAAAATACGGAACCGAGAGCATGGCGCTTACGAGTCTATCAGTTGCGGCGCGGCCAGCTCCTGTCTCCTGACCACTGATTACGGTGCGCGCACTCAGATCGACATCATTGCAACAAAGCGGCACATCGCCGGGATTCTGCGGTAGTCCTACGCGCCGTTCAACCCTCCCTCACACACAACCGAACCCGGCAATTTGCTCCTATGGACTCCTGTGGAGGTGCCGCTTGGTGTGTCCCCTTCTGCGCGATCCGCACCCGAATAACACCGCTCAATACGCCCTGAGCAGCTTTGCCGGGACCGGCCCGGGCCCAATCAACAGGGCGCTTGCCAGTATTTCTGCCTTCCGCTCTCGCGTTCGTCCCAGCGCTGTACCTCGCCTCTTCGCGCGAGCGGTTGCGCCTGGCTGTCCCAAGCAATGGCACCCAAAGGAGACACACTGCTTACCAGATTGCGCCGGATGAATCCGGCATGAGCTCTTCTGCTTTGTCTCGTCGGGCTAACCGGGGTAATGATGGCGGCCCCGCAGCCAGCCTACGGATACACTTACAAATCGACGACGAGCTTGACCTTACCGCAGACGCCGCTGATCGAGGGATCAGAGGTGGAGCTGCAGGCAAGCGTCTATTTCATCAGGCCGCTGACAGTCGGATCAGGGGTCGAGCCGCAGACCGGGTTTGTCGTCAATGACACCTTCTCGTTTTACGCGGGAAACACCCTGCTTTGCACCAGCGCTCAGGGAAGCTCGACGTGCTACGTATCCATCAATCTCAGCCCTGGGTTCTATAGCTTCACAGCATCCTTTTCGGGCTATGAGTCGGGCGGGAATGAGTATGAAGGTTCCACGAGCCCGCCGCAATGGGCTGCGGTTATGCCCACAACTGGGACTAATTACGCTAATTTGCAGCTAACCAGTTCCCCCGGGGGCGCATGGGCAAAGAATGACGACATCGGATCGACCGGCCCGGGGCAGGCGACTGGCACGGCCGGACGACCACCCATTACCTCCGTACCGCGCCCGCCGCCGATTCTCCTTGCCTTCCTTTTCCCACCCGCCTACCCTTAGAAACAGGAAAGCTCTGTCCTCGCGGCAGGGCTTTTCCTTTTGCAGGAGCTCTCGCATCGACTGATCTCTGATCTCTGATCTCTGATCTCTGATTGCTGCTCCTGCTGCGCTCTGAGCTCTGAGCCCTGTTTTCGGAGGCCACCGGATTGCCCCCGCTCCTTGAGAGAACGTCCTGGAGGATCGTGCGCCAAGCCGTTTCTGTGCTCTGTGCTCTGAGCCCTGACTCCTGTTGTCGAGGCCGTCAACAGCACTAAGTCTTTTCCCTGCAACACTCAAAGTTGTCGAACCGTCAGAGGAAAGTGGGGTGGCTTGACACAACAGTAAACCCTTGATCCCCCGCTCTCTTACATCAGCCGCCGCCGCACCATATCGAGCGCCTGCTGGCTGGCGTAGAAACGGATGCCGGCGCGGTCCCCCGAGAAATGCTTCTCCAGGACCTCGGTTCCATCAGCGTCGCTGACGGCCAGAAAGACCAGGCCCACGGGCTTCTCTTCCGATCCGCCGCCCGGCCCGGCAATACCGGTCACGCCCAATCCCAATGTGGCGCCGCAGCGCTCCCGGATGCCCTCCGCGAGTGCCTCGGCAACTTCTCCGCTGACCGCGCCATGTTTCGCAATCAGAGCGGGATCCACGCCGGCGAGTTCCGTCTTCAGGCGATTGCTGTACACCACCGCGCCGCCCACAAACGATCGCGAACTGCCGCTGACGCTGGTCAGCCGCTCCGCAACCATGCCACCGGTGCAGCTCTCCGCGACGGCCAGCGTGGCGCCGCGCATCTCCAGGTAATAGAGGATGATCTGTTCCAGGGTCTCGCCCTGCGAGGAGTAGATAAAATCCTCCAGCTCCTCCTCGATCTTTCCGGCGAGGTCATCCACGCGCGCCTGCGCCAGCTCGGGAATCTTATTGGTGCACTGCAGGCGGAGTTCAATGTCGCCCAGGTGCGCCAGGATGGTGGTCTCCACATCGGCGAATTTGGTGTAGATGGGCGCGATGCGCGCGTCCGCCGCCGATTCGCCGATCATGGCGGCCTTGAGCACGCGGGCGGCCATGTGGCGCTTCGGCAGAATCTCCTGAAGGCGCGGCAGGCACTGCGCCTCGAACATGGCCTTCATCTCGTGGGGGGGGCCAGGGAGCAGCATGGCGAGCTTGCGATGCACGCCAACGACAGTATCCAGCCACTGCCCGGGCGCGGAGCCATTCGCGTTCGGCAGGATGGTTGCGCCTTCGATCACGTCGGCCTGCTTCTCGTTGTTGCGCGTGAGCTTCCATCGCCTGGCCGCCGCCCGCGCATAGAGCTGGGCAATAATGTCGGGGTCGCGTTTGAGCGGGACGCCGAGGGCCGCGGCGGCCGCTTCGCGGGTCAGATCATCTTCGGTTGGTCCCAGCCCGCCGGTGATGGCGACAATATCGACCCGGCTGAAGGCGTGCCGCACGGCATCGGTGAGCTGCGGGAGCCGGTCCCCTGCGATGGTTTTAAAGGCAACGGTGACACCGAGCCGGTTGAATTGTTCGGTGAGGTAAAGAGAGTTGGTGTCCTGGCGGTAGGGGGTGAGCATCTCCGACCCAACCGCGATAATCTCCGCGTTCATCCGTCCTCTCGATCGGCGGAGACGGCCTATGCCAGCCGCCAACCTTCCACGCCCAACGGCAAATGATAAAGCGAGGTGCCCGTAGCCAGCAGCGCTCCGCCGCCAGGCACGAAATTGAATCCGACGAGCCCCGTGCCGGCGACCACCAGCGAAGCTTCGCCCTGAGGGGTAATTGCCGTCACGCCGCGGCGTCCGCGCAGGGAGGCCGCGACATAGACGTTTCCGGCGACGTCCACGGCGAGGCCCTGCGGGCGGCCCAGCCCACGGTGCAATACGCCGATGCTGCCTTCGCGGTCGATGGCGTAGACCGCATCGTAGCTCGACGTGGTGGGCCCGGTGACGTACAGGGTGCCGTCGGGGCCAAACGCGAGGTGATACGCGGCCACGCTTGGCTCCAGGGTCGCAAATACAAAAATCTGCCGGTCGGGGGCGATCTTGAAGATGGTGCCGCTGCGGTCGCCGACGTACAGGTTCTGATCCGGATCGAAGGCCAGCCCCGTCGCAATGCCCATTCCTTCCGCGTAGACGCTGGCAGCTCCGCTGTGGGTGGCGCGGTATACCTTGCCCTCGTGGCGCGAAGAGACATAGACGTTGTCTTCGAGATCGGTTGCCAAGCCGGTTGCATTCATGATGCCGCGCAGAAAGGGGCGCATTTCGCCGTCACGCTCGATTCGAAATACCGAGACCGGCGTCTCCTGGCCGCGCTGTCCGGAGAACGTGACGTAGATGTTGCCGGAGGAATCCATGACCGGATTTGCCACGGCGTGAATTCCGGTTGCGAGAAGGCTGCCGACCTGAACGTCGACGGAGTTGGACTGGGCGCCGTTCTGGAGCACGCGAAGCCTTCCGCTCTCCGCCTCATCGGGCACGCGCAGGACCATCCGATCGGAGCGGCTGAGCAGAACCGGCGCGGCCAGGTCGCCCAGCATGGCGGTGGGGCGCCGCCATTCCACGCCGCCCCACGGCCGGGTCTGGTCGCGGGATACCGCTACGCCTCCCAGGTTGGCGCCGCGAAGTTCCACCTCGCCGCCGGGGAGCGCCGCCAACGGAGAGACAGCGTCGATCCTCGGTCCCGTGCCCGGTTCGGATTTGAGAATTCGCACCATAGTAAAAACCAGCAGATGACGGCCGGGGTCGAGGCTATCCCCAGCGTTGAACGAGCAGCATCACGCCCAGAGCATAAGCACCTGCCGCCAGGTCGTCCAGCATAATCCCGATTCCGCCGGGCAGCTTCTCGAGCTGCCGGGCCGGCCACGGCTTCACGATATCGAATATGCGAAACAAAACAAAAGCGGCGAGTCCGTGCCGCCAGTCCAGAGGCGCCACGGCGAGGGCCAGCCATTGCCCCGCTACCTCGTCGATGACCACAAACCCGGGATCGGTACACCCGCTCTCCCGCTCCACCCGAGTAGCCGCGGGAATCCCAATCAGGGTTAAGATTGCTGCGCCGGCAACGGTGGCGGCCATGGCGTGCCCGCCAGTAAGATGCGCGGCGCGCAGGCCGAAGTACCAGATGGCGCCAGCGGCCAGCGATCCCCATGTGCCCGGACCGGGGCGGATGAGCCCGGCGCCGAAGAACGTCGCCAGCACCCATGCCCACCAGGTTTTCCCGGCGGCTCCGTGGGATGCGGACGCCGGGAAAGAGTCTTTGTGAACGGGCAGACTACTCGTCATCCTGGTTCTCGCGCCGCTTCACGTTTTCGGCCAAACCCTCCAGGACCTCCGGATCGACGATGGGCGATGAGATCCGGTACGCCCCGCTCGCCCACTTGCCCAGATCGATGGAGCGGCAGCGGTCGCTGCAGAAGGGAAAATCCTCGCCCTTGCCGGTCACCACCGCGCGGCAGGTGGGACACCGCAGAATTGTTTGCTTCCCGCTCACCCGTTCACTCCTGCCCGATCCAGGACGGCTGCGGGGGCCAGGCTCGACTCGCCCATAACGCGCGCCACCAGATCGTAATCGTGAGTTTCGGTCACTTCACAACGATAGATGCGGCCGGCGGTGAGAGCCTCGAAGGGGCCGAAGTCGTTCAGGTACACCGTACCGTCAATTTCCGGAGCGTGGTACTGTGTGCGTCCTTCCCAGAGCAGCGGCGTCTCATCCGATTCGCCCTCGACGAGGACATCCAGTTCCCTTCCCACCATGGCCCGTTTCGCCTGGCGGCTCAAGGCTTTCTGCATCTTCATCAGCGTCCGCCGTCGCTGCTCGATCACGCGCTTCGGCACCTTAGCTCCCAGTTCGAACGCCCGCGCGCCTTCCTCGTCCGAGTACGAGAACACGCCCAGCCAGTCGAAGCGCGCCTCAACGACAAAATCGCACAGCGCCTCGAAGTCGGCGCCGGTCTCGCCGGGAAATCCCACAATAAAGGACGTGCGCAGGGCGATTCCAGGCACCGCGGCGCGGACCTTTTCAAGCATCTTCAGAAAGATCTCGGCGCTGCCGCCGCGCTTCATGGCTTTGAGCACGGGCGCCGACGCGTGCTGCAGGGGGACATCGAGATATTTGCAGATGTTCTGGTGGCGCGCGATGGTCTCCAGCAGCTTGCCGGTGATCCGGTTTGGGTAAGCGTAGAGGAAGCGCAGCCACGCAAGGTCCTGAATGCGGGCCAGACGATCGAGCAGCGCGGCCAGACCGTCCTTCAGGCCGAGATCCTCGCCGTAGCAGGTGGTGTCCTGGCCGATAAGGGTGATCTCGCGCACGCCCTCGCCGACGAGCCGCTCCGCTTCGGCTACAACCGACTCGAAGCGCCGCGAGCGGAATTTTCCGCGCAGATTGGGAATGACGCAGAAGCTGCAGGGATGGTCGCACCCTTCGGCGATTTTGATGTACGCCGATGCCGATTTGGTGGCGCGCAGGCGGGGAGTGGTGTGGTCGTACAAATACTGAGGCAGCGCGGGCGCCGCGCCGTCCCACACCGCCCGCGAAAACCTCCCCTGCTCTTCGCGGCGATCTCCCTCGGGGCGGAAACTGGGCGTTTCCGGCGAGGGTTTGTGGGTACCTGCCAACGATTCACGCCCCGGGCGGACGGTGGCCGGCGCATTTCCCGAGAGGATGGCGAAGGGCGAATGGGCGGGCGAGGCGGCGGCGACGTTCAGTCCGGCAGCGCTGAGGATTTTCTCGAGCTCGCCGGTGCCGATGACCGCATCCACTTCGGGGATGCTCTTCTGAATTTCTTCACGATAGCGTTCGACCAGGCAGCCGGCGACGATCAGCTTCTTCGCGGTCCCGGCGGTCCTGTGCCGCGCCATATCGAGGATCGCATCGACGCTCTCCTGTTTGGCCTTGTCGATAAAGGAGCAGGTATTGACTACGAGGATGTCTGCGGAAGCAGCATCCGGCGTCAACTCCGCGCCCGCCTGATCCAGCAGGCCCATCATCACTTCGCTGTCGACCAGGTTCTTGGGGCATCCAAGGGAGACGAAGCCCACACGTGGACGCGCTCTGCTCTCACCCGCGACTGCGGCGTTCCTGTCCAATTCCTCTGTCACATGTCTATTTTAAGGGACGGTGCGGAACGGCGGTCATCTTCGCCTGCCAGGACCACGCACAGCCCGCACATGAATCTGTATCGCGACCTTCCCGGCGCACTATCGGACCGCGCGTGAATGACACAACGAGCGGATCGGAGCTGGTATCATCAGTTGTGTGCCGGGTCCTGCGCGACGCAATCCCGCCAACCCCGCCAGGTCCGGAAGGAAGCAACGGTAACGGGCCAGTGCGTGCGCAGCAGGTTACCCGGCGCACTATTTCCATTCCTTCCCGCTGAACCTTTCCGACTCCTGTCCGCCGACTCCTGGTTCGTGGTTTTTCTGCGACAATACTTCTGCATCCAGGAGAGTTCAGTTGACCCTGTCCGTTCGTCCGCGTGTAGCTGCGCGAGCCAAGATCAGCGCCCTTGGAACTTTCACACCCTCCCGCCTGTTGACCAATGCGGATCTGGAGAAGATGGTCGAGACTTCCGACGAGTGGATTCTGAGCCGCGTCGGTATCCGCGAGCGGCACATTGTCGAACCAGGACAGGCTACGAGCCACATGGCGGTGGAAGCGGCGAAACGCTGTCTGGCGGCCCGCGGCATGGAGCCTTCCGAAGTGCAGGCCATTATTGTCGCCACGGTCACGCCGGATATGTTCTTCCCGTCGACTGCATGTCTGGTGCAGGATCGGCTCGGCGCCCAGGGAGCCTGGGGTTTCGATCTCTCTGGCGCGTGTTCCGGATTCGTCTATGCGCTCCAGGTTGGCTGCAAGCTTGTGGAAAGCGGCGCGCATACGAAGGTGCTGGTGATCGGATCGGACACGATGTCGTCGATCATCGACTACACCGACCGCGCGACATGCGTGCTCTTCGGCGATGGCGCGGGAGCGGTACTGATCGAGCCGGCCGGGGATGGAGAACTGGGCATGATCGATTACCACCATGAAATCGACGGTTCCGGCGGCTGCTCGCTCTTTATGCCGGGAGGCGGAAGCCTGCATCCGTCGTCGCGCGAGACGGTCGAGAAGAAGATGCACTACGTGCATCAGGACGGGCAGGCCGTCTACAAATTCGCCGTGCGCAAGATGGTGGAGGCGGCCGAGACGCTGCTCCAGCGCAACGGCATCACGGTTGCCGATCTGGCGTGCTTCGTTCCGCACCAGGCCAACCGCCGCATCATTACCGCGAGCGCCGAACGGCTGGGGCTGCGCGACGACCAGGTGATCATCAACATCGAGCGATTCGGCAACACCACGGCGGCGACGATCCCGCTGGCAACGGAGACCGCGATCCAGGAAGGCCGGCTGAAGAAGGGCGACATGATGCTGATTGCCAGCGTGGGTGCGGGATTTACCGTGGGGGCAGCGCTGATGCGGTGGGAGATTTAAGACTGGAACGGAGTCGAAGCGGATTTGTTACCGGTACGGCGTCACCTGGAACTTCAGTTGGCAGGCGACGGGCTTCCCGTCGCGGAACGCCGGAATGAATCCCCATTGCATCGCGGCCTTCAGCAAAGCGGGATCTGATGCTGGGGCGACCATTTGCGCCGCGTGAACTTTTCCGGCTTCGTCGATGGTCAGCATCACCGTTTCCCACTGCGACGCCTGAGCGGTCTCGGCAGCAGACGGTTTTGGCCGCCACAGGACGATGGCCTTCGGAGCGGTTTTCGCCGCAAGATCGTCGTTCGTTCCCTGGTAATCCGGCTGTTGCGGAGTTCCCTGATCGGCAAATCTGGTGGAATCTCCAGACATATTGGGTAGCACATCCCGAATGGGGGCAGACATATTCGTCAGCAGGTACTTGTGGACAAGGGGAGTGTCGTTCCACTTCGGTGGCAACTTCGCAGACGCTACGCCGGCTACCTGCGCCTCAATTCCCTTCGCCCTTCCCGGCATTACCGGCCTCCGTTGCGGCGGTTCCCGTGGGGCGTTCGGGCGCTGGTTTCCCATAGTACTGCTCGCCAGGCCACTGGGTTTCTGAAGGTTGCTATACTCGAAAGAAGGTCGCCTCTCGTCCCGGGGTAGTCTTTTGCCCCCCGCCGGACGCGAAGCGCAGGATTTTTGATCAGCATGTCCATCCGCACCCGTCGCACCCTCTTCTCGTTAGTCGTCTTCTTCACGCTTTGCGCGCTGGGCGGCATGATCCTGAACCAGCAGGTCGGCGCACAATCGGCCGCGGATGAATCCAACTTCCGGGACAGCCTGAAGACGTTCAGCAACGTGTATACGATTGTGGCGAAGAACTATGCCGAGCCGCTGACGGGCGACATGCCCAGCAAGGTCATCTTCGACGGCGCTATCCCGGAAATGCTGCACACGCTTGACCCGCACTCCAGCTTCTACGATCCGCAGGCATACGCGCGCATGCAGGAAGAGCAGACAGGCCGGTACTACGGCGTGGGCATGCTGATCATGCAGACGGCGGACGGCCAGGTGGCAGTGGTTCATCCCATTGAGGGCGGCCCGGCGTTCAGGGCGGGAGTCCATCCGGGGGACGTGATCGGCTCGATCGACGGCAAGTCCACGAAGGGCATGACGACCGACCAGGTGGCTACGCTCCTGAAAGGGGAGCGCGGCACCACGGTCACAGTGATCATGAATCGCGTGGCCGCGGACGGGCCCCTGACGTTTCATCTCACGCGCGACGAGATTCCCAACAACAGCATCGACCTCGCGTACTACATTCGTCCGGGGATCGGATACGTCCACATCATCCAGTTCACCGAGACCACGGGACGCGAGTTCGATGACGCCATCAACAATTTCGGTCCGGGTCTGAAGGGGCTGGTGATCGATCTGCGCGGGAATCCGGGCGGCGTGCTGGTGGATGCGGTTCAGGTATGCGATCGGCTGCTGAAGCGCGGGCAGATCATCGTTTCCCAGCGTGGCCGCGCTTATCCCGAGCAGGTGTACCGCGCGACCCACGGTAATGGCGGCCAGGACTTCCCCATCGTGGTTCTCGTCAATCGGGGCACAGCATCGGCGGCGGAGATCGTTACCGGCGCCCTGCAGGATCATGACCGGGCGCTAGTCGCCGGCGAAACGACCTTCGGCAAGGGGCTGGTGCAGACGGTCTACAATCTGCCGGACAAAACCGGCCTGGCGCTGACCACCTACCACTACTACACGCCCAGCGGGCGGCTGATTCAGCGCAACTACAACGGCGTATCGCTGTACGACTACTACTACGACATTGGCCAGAAGGCCGACCTGAAGAACCGCGAGGTGAAGCTGACCGACTCCGGCCGCACGGTCTACGGGGGGGGCGGCATCACGCCGGACGTAAGCCTCCAGCCGCCGGCATCGACTCCCTTCCAGGGAGTGCTTCTGGATCACAATGTGTTCCTCGGGTTTACCGAGCATTACGTGGCTCACCATACAGTCGCGCGGGGCTTCGAAGTGAACGATGCGGTCCTGAACGACTTTAAGCAATATCTGGCCACACAGAAGATCGACTACAAGCCGCAGGAATTCGATAAGAACTCGGATTGGGTGAAGACGTACATCAAATCCAGCATCGACGAGACGGAATTCGGCTATACCGCCGGCCTGCGGGACCGTGCCGACTGGGATCCCGAGATTCGGCAGGGCATCGGGCTGCTGCCTCAGGCGGCGCAGCTCGAGCAGCGGGCTCTGAAGGTGGATGCCGAGAAGGAAGCCGCGCTGGACAAGGAACCGTCTCAGCGGTAGGTTCCAGTAGATTTCGTATCCAGGGGGAGCTGCGGGGCTGACGGACTCAGACCCGCGCCAAAGCCTGATCCAAATCTTCAAGAATATCCCCGATATCCTCGATTCCAACTGAGATACGGACCAATCCATCCGTAATCCCGAGGCGCTCCCGCTCATCCGCCGGAACGGCAGCATGCGTGGTTGTAGCCGAGTGAGAGATGAGTGACTCGACCCCGCCCAGCGACTCGCCGTTGGTGATCACGCGGACGGCCCGGAGGATCTTGTCCGCGTTGGCTCGCGATCCGGATTCGAAGGAGATCATGGAGCCGAAGCCGGAAGTCTGGCGCTTCGCCAGCGCATGCTGCGGATGGGTGGGCAGCCCCGGATAGAAAACGCGACTCACCTTCGGGTGGTTCGCCATGTACGCTGCGACCTGCCGCCCGTTTTCATCGTGCTGCTTCATGCGGACCGCGAGCGTCTTCACGCCGCGCAGGATGAGCCAGCTCTCGAAGGGCGAAAGAATGCCGCCGGTGCACTTCTGGACGAAGCGGAAATCCTCTGCCAGGTCGGGCCGATTCGTCACCAGGACGCCGCCGAGGCCATCGCTGTGGCCGTTCAGGAACTTGGTCGTGGAGTGCATCACCACATCGGCGCCGAATTCAATGGGGCGCTGGAAATACGGCGACATGAACGTATTGTCGACGCTCATGGGAATTCCGTGCTCATGGCAGATGTCGCCGACGGCGCGGATGTCGGTGAGGATCATGAGGGGGTTGGTCGGCGTTTCAATGTGTACCAGCTTCGTGTTGGGGCGAATGGCGTTGCGGACGTTCTCCGCATCGGAGGTGTCGATAAAGCTGAATTCGATGCCGTGGCGGACGATGACCTGCGTGAAGAGGCGCGTTGTGCCGCCGTAGACGTTGTCGCCGCAAATGACGTGGTCGCCGGCGTGGAGCATCGTCACCAGCGCGGCAATAGCCGCCATGCCGCTGCCGAACACGTGGGCGGATATACCGCCTTCCAGCGAAGCAAGGCTGGCTTCGAGTGCGTCGCGCGTGGGGTTCGAGACCCGCGAGTATTCCCACCCGCGGTGCTCCTCAATTCCCTGGAGCTGATACGTCGACGTGAGATAGAGAGGGACGTTGACGGCTCCGGTGCGGGAGTCGGGCTCCTGGCCGTCGTGAATGACTCGGGTCGCGAAGGCGTGCTTTTTCATAGTCAAAAACAGGGTACAGGGAACATGGATGAGGAGCCAGCGGGCGCGCGCCTGATGGGAAGCGCGCAGGGTGGAACGCGATCCTGGGGATCAGAGAGGGGGGTGAAAGATATTCTTGCTCAGGTAGCGTTCGGCGGAGTCGGGAATGAGCGTGGCAACGCGCTTGCCCGGACCCAGCCGCCTCGCGATCCGGGCGGCAGCATGCACCATGGCGCCGGAGCTGGAGCCGGCCAGAATCCCCTCTTCCGCAGCCAGACGCCGCACCATGGCGAACGCATCAGCGTCAGCGACAGCAACGATCTCATCGGCGACGGTGCGGTCGAAGGTTTTCGGAATAAAGGAAACACCGATGCCCTCTACTTTGTGCGGGCCGGGCTCGCCGCCGGAAAGGACGGAACCCTGGGTTTCCACGGCGACGGTCAGGATGCGGGGATTCCGTTCTTTCAAAAATCTGGCAATGCCCGAGAACGTGCCTCCTGTGCCGACGCCCGCAACGAATGCATCGATGCGTCCTTCCAGCTGCTCCCACAGTTCGGCCGCGGTGGTGTCATGGTGGAATTGCGGGTTGGCGGGGTTGTCGAACTGAAGGGCCGCCCAGATATTGGGATCCGACTGTGCGAGAGCCAGAGCGCGGCGGATAGCTCCTGACATGCCTTCAGATTCCGGGGTGCGATGGACCTCGGCGCCGAAGCCCCGCATCAGCTCGCATTTCTCTTCCGCAAAGCCTTCGGGCACGAAGAGCACGACGCGATACCCGCGATTCACGCCGACCAGAGCAAGGCCGACACCGGTATTGCCGGCAGTGGCTTCCGTGATGATGGAGCCGGGATGGAGTACACATCGCTCTTCGGCGTCGAGGATCATGCCGAGAGCGGCGCGATCCTTCACGCTCCCACCGGGGTTGAGGAACTCCAGCTTGGCATGGAGCTCCGCGGCATGGGAAGGGGCTATCCGGCGGAGGCGGAGGGTCGGGGTATGCCCGATGAGCTCGGAAATATCTGCCGCGGCGCTGCCGGGGCGCGCGGCACGCAGAGAAGCAGACGCGCCAGGATTCGACATAAGACCCATCAGTGTAGCAAGCAGGAGCACGAAAAGGACAAGGCGGAGCGGGGGCGGGGCCGGGAGGGCACTTTTGCGGGGGCTCTATGGCCATAAGGTGGGTGGACAGGCCGATGACAGCTGGTAGAATGGCGAACAAAAGTCGATTTCGAACTGCTGTCCTTGTTTGCTTCGGACACGTAATGTGCCCCCATTTTCTGCCAAATCGTTCTCCGGCCGCAGTCGCATTGTCTGGCTGCTGATCGTCTTTGCCACGACCACCATTTGCTTGGGCTCAATCGTGGCCATGGTGATCTACGCGGACGCGCATGATTCCATTGCCGCGCAGAACCTCGTCACGCACACCCAGGAAGTGCGGCTGAGCCTGGCAACCACGTCAGCGCAACTGGACCGCATCGAGCTGAATGGGGAGCTGTATCTTGCCACCGGAAACAAGGCCGATCTCCATGCGGCGCAGGACGCCACAGTTGCACTGAACAGCCTGGTCGCGCAGTTGGAGGCGCTGGTGCAGTCGAATCCCGAGCAGGAGACACAGACCAGGCGCCTCCGGAGCGTTTCGGCGACATTGGCACAGGATGTGGACGCGCTGACGGCGCACAGAGATCTGGTGGGGCGCGATGTTGTAGCGTGCCGGCGCATCCTCGGGCTGATGGAGGACCAGGAAGGAATTCTCCTGGAACAACGGGGAGCTCAGGCGAGGCGCGAGAATCACGACAGTATGGTCCGGCGGGCGATCGTGATCGTTGTGGGTACGATCCTGATCCTGGTGCTGTTTGGGTTTCTTATCCGGGATGCGGTGCGGAGCGGGCATTACGAGGAACGGCTATCCCAGACCAATGCGCAACTGCGCAGCACCGTCGGGCGGCTGGAGGTACAGGCCTTCGAATCGAAGCTGCTCATCGACGCCCGCGACGAAGTTTCGCTCTGCCTCGACGCCGAGCAGGCGGAAAAGAGCACGGTCCGGTATCTCTCCGAGCTTGTGCCCGGAACCGCGGGGAGCCTCTGCATCGTGAACAATTCGCGGCAGTTCATGGAGAACGTGGCATCCTGGGGGCTGGTGCCGGGATCGGCGGCATTCGAGGGATTTGCGCCGGAGTGCTGCTGCGCGCTGCGCTCAGGGAGAGCGCGCTGGCGTCGCCCGGAGCAGTCGGAGATCCACTGCACGCATTTCCTGGGTGCTCCGCCAGAGCGCTATCTGTGTCTGCCGGTGGTGGCACATGGCGACGCGATGGGAGTGGTGACGATCGAATGCAGCTCTCCGGAAGCCGCAGCGGTGGTGGAAGCGCGCGAAGAGTCGGTGGTTTCTCTGGCAGAGATGGCGGCCATGGCTATTTCCGGACTGCGGCTGCGCGAGCGACTGGAGAGGCAGTCCATCCGCGACGGAATGACGGGACTGTTCAACCGGAGCTTCATGGAAGTTGCGCTGGAGCGCGAACTGCACCGATCGGTCAGGCAGCAAAAAGAGCTTGCCGTCATGATGGTCGATATCGACCACTTCAAGCAGTTCAACGATACCTTTGGCCATGAGGCCGGAGATCTTGTGTTGCGGCAGGTAGCCGATGCCCTCCGCCTGGGAGTGCGCAGCGAGGACATCGTCTGCCGGTTCGGTGGCGAGGAATTTGTGATCATCCTGCCGGAGATGACGGCTGAATCGGCGTTGCAGCGCGCGGAATATCTGCGGCAGCTGGTGGAAGAGCTGGCTCCGCGGTATCATGGCCAACCGCTGCGGCAGGTCACGATCTCGATCGGGCTGGCGGTCGCACCACTCAACGGCGATGTGGTCGAGGAGCTGCTGCGCAGCGCGGATCGCGCGATGTACGTGGCAAAGCACCGGGGACGCAACAAGGTGGCGCAGACGGACGGCAGCATCATGGCTTTCGGGGAAAACCGATCGGGCGCAAGCTGACGGAATCGCCCCGAATCCGCTACTGGACGGGGTTGCCGGTATCGCGCTGCACTGAGTTGGCCGCGGTGCTCTTTTGCGTGCCTGTGTTTCCGGTCTGCGGGTAATAGCCGGATCGGGTACGGACGTAGAGCCGGCCGTGATGCGGCGCGCGGGCATCCACCCGAACGGTGCGATAGCCGCCCCTGCTCATCGGGATGGTGGAGTGATAGCCGATGGTGTACTGGTTGCGGATGTCGCGCGCCACCTCGGCGGCGACTGAGTCCACATTCGACAGGGAGCGGGGGAAGAAAGCGAGGCCGCCGGTTTCGGCGGACAGCTCGATTAAAGCGCGTCTGGCGCGATTCACCTCGCCAGCCGTGTTGTCGCTGCCGAAGAGCAGGCCAATCGAGTAGACGACGGGGCCCTGCAAATCCTGCACGCGATGAATCGTCTGCACCAGGTTCAGGCTGGACGCGTCGTCCTCGCCATCGGTGATGATGAGCAGCACCTGCTTGGGATGCCGGGCGCCTTCGGCAAGATGATTGGCAGCGGCCACGACCGCGTCGTAAAGAGCGGTTCCCCCGGCGGCCTGAATATGCCCGAGCCCCTGACTGAGCTTTGCAATGCTGGACGTAAAGTCCTGGTCGAGGAATGCCTCGTCGGAAAAATTGACGACGAAGGCTTCATCGCCGGGATTGGAGGCGCGCACCAGATCGAGGGCGGCGGTGACGACTGCGGCCCGCTTGTCGCGCATGGAACCGGAATTGTCGACGAGGATGCCCATGGAAACCGGCAAATCCGAATGCTGGAAAGAGACGATGGACTGGGGAGCGTTGTCCTCGAAGACTGTGAAGTCTTCTTTCGTGAGGTCGTTGACGAGATGGCCGTGATTGTCGACGACGGTGCAGTTCAGGACTACCTCGTCGACATTGCGGCGCAGCGTGTAGACACCGTGGTTGCGGTGAACGGTCTGGCCGGGATTGGGATGGCCGGGGCTGACGGGCAGATTGTCGGCCGGATCCGGCGAAACGACGGGATCCCGGTCCACGTCGAGGGGAGGCTGGCTCTCGCTCACGGTTGGCGCAACGTGAACGGGAGCGGTGGGCGCCGGCGCCTGGGCTTGGGCGCGCCCCGTAAAGGCGCAAAAAATCAGCAGGAAAACGATCAGCAGCAGATTATTGCAGCGGCGCATAGTATCCAGTGCGAGCGTGAACCGTCAGCGGAGGCAAACCTGGCGGTGGGAGGAGCTTGACTTTCACTTTACGCCACTTGCCGTCCGTCCTGAGGTCATTGGTGCTGTAGCCGAGGACGTACTCATCGCGCAGTTCGGCACTGATGCGGCTGGCGATGTCGGACATCTCAGCGAGGTCGTCGACACGGAAGAGCCTGCCGCCTGAATCGGTGGTGATGGCGTTCAGCAGCAGCGGGCCGTTCTGCTCTTCGATGGTGGGGGCTTCCGCGTCGAAGATTCCCAGAGCGTAGATCTGGACGTCGGATTCGCGGACGGCGGAGCGGACTTCTCCCTCGGTATAGCGGCTGTTGTTGTCGCCGCCATCGGAGAGGACGAGGAGCGCCTTTCGGGGCCACTTCGCCTGCTTCATCTTTTGCAGTCCCAGATAGATGGCGTCCAGCAGAGCGGTGCGGCGCTCGGGATGGAGATTGGCCAGGTTCGCCTCGACCTTGTTCACGTCGGAGGTGAAGTCGGACAGAAGAAACGGGCGCTCGTTGAAGCCGATCACGAAGAATTCGTCCAGCGGGTTGGAGGTCTGCATGAACTGGAGCAGAGCGCCGCGGGCCCGGACGATCTTGTCGGTCATGCTCCCGCTCATATCGAGGATGATGCCGATGGAGACGGGAGCATCCTCGGAGGAGAAGGCGCGAATAACCTGTGCGCGATTGTCCTCGAAGATCTGGAAATTCTGCTTATCGAGGCCCGTGACCAGCCGATCCAGCGGATCGGTGACCGTCAGCGGAATGAGAACGATATTTGTGTTGATCTGAAACGTGATGCCTCTGTGAATCGAGGCGCCTGGAGTCAGCGGGACAGTGGTTGTCGCCTTCGCCGTGGCAGGCAGGGGCGTGTTCACGTGAACCTGGTCGAGAGGGTCTTGCTGAGCCGAGGCTGTGCGCGCCACGACAGTGGGGACAACCAAAAGGATGAGCAGGGAGAGCAGCCGGGCCAGCGAACGGAAGCAGCCCCGATAGCGCATGCGTCGCGCCGCAATCCCATTCGACGCCGCGGCAGCCTTTGGAGACCCTGAGGCGGAAACCATGGCCGGACCTCATCTGTGGAAAAATACTGGCACGCCGGAGAGAGATATGCAACAGGCAATCCACAGGCCAGGAATTGGGGGACAGGAATGCCTACCGCCGGAACGCTCATACCGGGCCAGTTGGTACGATGCGAGAAACCGCGAGGCCGGTCGGGGCTGGGATAGAATCGGGAAGAACAACTCATGCCTCGCATCTATCCCTTTCGCGCTCTGCGCTACGATCTGACCCAGGCAGCAGCCCGCGACGTAGTAACCCAGCCCAGCGAGAAGATCACCCCGGCAATGCAGCAAGCGTACTACCAGAGCAGCCCCTACAACCTGGCACGGATTATCCAGCGGCTTCCTGAACTTTTCGACGAGGACGGGACCGTATACGCCAATGCGGCGAGGGATTTCGCGGCGTGGCGGGCGGCGGGGATCCTGGCTCAGGAGCGCGAGCCCTGCATCTTCGCGTATTCGCAGCGCTTTGCCGTGCCCGGGCAGCCGGGAGTGGCGAAGGAACGCCAGGGATTTATCGCGCTGGGAGATCTCTGCGACTACGGGCAAAGCGTGATTTTCCGGCATGAAAAAACTGCTGCGAAAGCGAAGTTGGACCGGCTGAGCCTTCTCCGGGCGACGCGGGCAAATTTCGGGCAGATCTTCATGCTCTATTCCGATCCGGCGCGGACGGCGGAGCAGTTGCTCTTCGGGGACGGAGACGGGACCCTGCCGGAAATCGAAGTCACGGACGAATACGGCGCCCTGCACAGGGTTTGGAAGGTCGGCGATCCGGCAAAGATCAACCTGCTCACAAGCCTGCTGGCGGACAAGAAGCTGATTATCGCGGACGGACACGATCGCTACGAGGCGGCGCTGGATTACGCCAGGGAACGTGTGCCGGCAAAACCTCCGGAGAGCTGCGAACGCATGAACCCGGGCCCACAGCAGCCCGCGTATCCGGAAGCGGCGGCGATGATGACCTTCGTGAACATGGAGTCGGATGGGGTGGTGGTCCTGGCGGCGCATCGGGTCGTCTTCGGGTTGGCGGGGTTCCCACCGGCGAGGCTGCTGGAGGGGGGGAGTCCATATTTCGAGATCGAGAAACTGGCCCAGGGCGATACGGCGGCGGCGCTGGCACGGCTGGGAGATATTGCCGGCGCAGGCTTCATTGCGGTCACGGCGCAGGGATGGTTTCTGCTGACGGCGAAACCGTCCGCGGCCGATGCGCTCCGGGAGATTCCCGCGCGGCTGCGGCAGATCGATGTGGTGTTGCTGCACAGCCTTGTGCTGGAAAAGCTGCTGGGATTTCGGCCCGAGCCGATTGAGGAGGAGAAGCGCCTGCGGTACGTGCGCGATGCCGCAGAAGCGGCGGACCAGGTGGCGCGGGGCGAGGCCGATCTCGCATTCCTGATGAATCCAGTGAGCCTGGATCAACTGCGCGAGATAGCGTTTGCGGGCGAAGTGCTGCCGCGGAACTCCACGGATTTCTACCCGAAACTACTGAGCGGGCTCGCCCTGTATGCGCTGGACTGAGGCGGGGCTGGCGATGGCGCTGGCGGGGTTCGGAGGCGCGTTCGGGCAGGCAGCGCGCCCCGCTGCTCCACAGGCCGCGCAGCCTTCGGAATCCATGGCGACGGCAACCCAGCCTCAGACCGAAACCCATTTTGCGGTGGTGCTGGATGCCGCACACGGCGGCAGCGACACGGGAGCGCGCCTGGGGAACGGTGCACTGGAAAAGAATCTGACCCTGACGATGGCCGAACGCCTTCAGGAATTGCTGAGGCAGCAAGGAATCGTGGCGACGATGACACGCAGGGCGGACGTGGACGTGTCCGCGCTGACGCGAGCGGAGGTTGCGAATCACGCGCAGGCGGCGGTTTGCCTGGTGATCCACGCGACGGCCACGGGAAGCGGGGTGCATTTGTTCACCACCTCTCTGGCGCCGGCCGGGGGCTCCGGAACCGGACAGCCCGTTACCGCCGCTGGTCCGCGAATTCTGCCGTGGGCCACGGCACAGGCCGCCTACGTCACCGACAGCCTGAAACTTGAATCGGAACTCGACGCGGCACTCGTGCATGCGGAGATCCCGGTGACCATGGGACGCGCGTCCGTCGCCCCGATGGAGAACCTTGCGTGTCCGACCGTCGCTGTGGAACTCGCGCCTTTGGCGCCCGGAAACACCACCAGGGGCCGCGCGATCACCGACGGGCGCTACGAAAAAGCGGTAGAGGGCGCGCTGGCGGCAGCGATCGGTTCATGGCGCACCGACCGGAAAGAACAGTGAAGATATGATTTCGCGCGCGCACAAGCTGCTCTTCGGATTGCTGCTGCTGGCGTGCGTGGCGATGGCCGCCGTGCTCATTCGGCTGCGAAACCGGGCACAGGACCGACTACAGGAGCAGGCGGCGGCGGCTCCCTCCATGCAGACGGCGGGCGTTCCTCCCACTGAGGTCACGCTTTACGTTCCAAACGACCTGGACGACTCGCTGACCGGGGTGCATGAGGATCTGGCGCTGCCGCAGGATGCGAGCGCCGAGGCACAGGAACTGCTGGCGAATCTGGTGGCGGCGTTTCGCGCGCCGGGATCGTCGCATCCTCTGGATGTTGCGAACGGCGTGAATGAGGTGTATCTCATGCCGGTGCCGAAGGCGGCGGGCGAGACAAGCGATCCGGGACAGATGGCCGTCGTGGATCTGAGCGGGGCGCTGGTTTCCGCTCAGCCATCGGGCATCGAGCCCGAGACGCTGACGCTGCTTTCGATGATGGCGACCCTCCATGCCAATATGCCGGCGATAACCGAGGTCCATTTTCTGGTGGATGGGCAGCCCCATGCGACCCTCGCCGGACACGCGGATCTCACCAGGACCTACCTGGCGTCCGAGGCCAATCCAACACCCAATCCGGAGGCTGCGGAGGGAACCAGGTGAAGATCGGGGTCTTCGATTCCGGATTTGGCGGGCTGACTGTGCTGCGGGCGCTGATGGATCGCATCCCCGAGGCGTCATATCTGTATCTGGGAGACACGGCTCGGCTCCCGTACGGGGCGAAATCCCGGGAGACTGTGGCGCGCTATGCGGCTTCGAGCGCGAAGTTCCTGGTCGGCGAGGGCGCTGAGTTTCTGGTGATTGCCTGCAATACAGCCAGCGCGCTGGCCCTGGATGCGATCCGCGACGCGGCTTCGGTTCCGGTGCTCGGAGTGGTGGAAACGGGCGCCAATGCCGCAGACGTGAGTTCCGCGACGCGCGACGTGATGGTGATCGCTACGGCGGCCACGGTGGAAAGCCATGCCTATGCCGCGGCCTGCCGGGCGCGCGGTCTGCGGGTGATCGAAAAAGCGTGCCCGCTGCTGGTCCCTCTGGTGGAAGAAGGCTGGATCGAGCATCCGGTGACGGCCGAAGTGCTGCGCATCTACCTGACGGAACTCACGGAGCAGGCGAGGCAGGCGGAACTGAACGCGGACACGCTGGTGCTGGGATGCACGCATTATCCCCTGCTGCGGGGCCAGATTGAGCGGGCCGTGCCGGAGACACTGTGGGTCATCGACTCCGCCGTCGCGACCGCCGCCCAGGTGGATCGCCGGCTTGCCGGTTCTCGTGGCACGAACACAGCAGAACCGCCGCAATTCTTCGCCACAGATTCGGTAGCGAAGTTTCGAACGCTGGGCAGCCGCTTCCTGGGTCATGCGATCGAGAGCGTTGAACTGGTGGATCTGGGCAATTGAGCTCAGGATCGCCTGCGAGCCGATGGCGTGGTTCGGCTTCGCCTCGTTTGGCAGCGGGAAGAAAACCTCGGGCATCTGAACCAGGAGGCGGAGGTCATGCTGTCCATCGGCCGCTGTCGTTGGATTGGGCGTAATTTTGCGCCATGCTTTTGGAAGATTTGCGCGCGCAGGTTGTTCCCGGTACCATACAGAGTCCGAGGAACTCATACTCTCTGAAGGAGATAAAGCCATGTCGGAAGAGAAGCAGTCGAGCGGATTTAGCTGGTTTCTGGCGGGTCTTGGGCTGGGAGCGCTGGTTGGGGTGCTCTACGCGCCCAGAGCAGGAAAGGAAACGCGGGAAAACCTGATGAGCGGAGCGCGGGATAGCACTGAGTACCTGAAACAGCGCGGGCGCGTGGCTGCCGATCAGGTGAACGATCTGGTGGATCGCAGCCGGACCCAGGCCTCCGAATATGCGGATCGCGGCAAGGAATATCTGGAACGCGGCCGCGCGCAGTGGGACGAATTCGTGAGCCAGGGCCGCCAGTTCGTAACGGAACAGAAGGGTAAGGTATCGGCGGCGGTGGACGCTGGCCGGCAGGCATACCAGACCAGCGCCGAGGAAGACAAGGCAGAATCGGCATAATCGGGTTGACCCGGAGATTGCAAGCGCGGCCGCGACGCGCGGTGCCGCGCCGAGGGGGCGGGCGATGCAGGTATCGTGGGTCTATATTTTGTTTACCGCGCTGGTAGCGGTTGCCGTGCTGATCCAGGCCGGCGTACTGCTGGGCATGCTCATCGCGATCAAGGCGTCGCTCAAGCGTATGGAATCGCTGGCAACGATGGCCGAGGTGCATGCGATTCCCGCGCTGACTTCGGCGAAGAATCTGCTGGACGCGGTATCTCCGAAGCTGAAGGTGGCAGCCGATAACGTTGCCGCCGCCAGCGAAACTCTGCGTACTCAATCCCACCGCGTCAACGAGACCCTCGACGACGTCCTGAAGAAAACAGAGCTGCAGGCCGAGCGCTTGGATGAGATGATTACCGGGACTCTGAACGCCGTAGCCGATGCGACAGCGGCCATCCAGCGGACGGTGACCGCGCCGGTGCGGCAGGTGAATGCTCTGTTGAATGGCTTACGCGTGGGCATGGATGTGCTGCGCGGCCGGCCTCGCGAGGCACACGCCGCGGCGGACGGCGATCATTTCGTCTAGATCCTGTTATTAGCCTTCGCGTGGGAACCCGAAGGGCTGGGGCCAAATTTCCCCATTTCTTATTCACTCGAAGATCCCCGATATTCGTCGCTCCTCGCTCCTCGAACTGCGAAAAATCGGCTCCCAGCGCCGCCCGCGGGAAATTTAATAACAGGCTCCAGCTGAGCGCGGGCCTGCGAGACAGCAGACGGAGGGCGGACGGTGAGCATCCGCGGAGAATCAGGGAAATGCTTTTCACGGCAAGGGTGCTCTGCTTCCGCGGGAGGGTCCAACAGCGTCGCGCTCCGCCGCATCGAATCGCCCGTGCGGACGACAAATGAGTGAAATTCTAAACGGCACCGAGCACGATCGCGCGGCCTGTCCTGAGCGGCAGATGCACACCGGGGCTCGCGCTCCTCTTTCCACCTACAGGCTGCAACTGCACAAGGAGTTCTCTTTTGCGGATGCCGAACGCGTGCTCGATTACCTTCGCGATCTCGGCATCGGCGACTGCTACACGTCGCCAATCTTCGAAGCGCGCCCGGGAAGCCTGCACGGCTACGACGTGACGCGGCACGGCCGCCTGAATCCGGAGCTGGGCGGCGAAGAAGGTTTTGCCCAATTTGCCGAGCGGCTGCGTGCGCTGGGCATGGGCCTGCTGCTGGATATCGTACCGAACCACATGGGTGTGGGCAACGACGCGTTGTGGTGGCAGGATGTGCTGGAGAACGGGCGGGCATCTGCATACGCCGGATATTTCGACATCGACTGGAACCCGCTCAATCCCGATATGCAGGACAAGCTGCTGCTCCCCATCCTCGGCGGGCAGTACGGCGACGAACTCGAGGCGGGGCACATTGAGCTGACCGTCGCGGATGGGAACCTGCGGGTAAAGTACTTCGACCACCTTTTCCCGATCGCGCTGCGGACGCTGCACGTGATCTTCCCCGAAGCGGAACTGGAAGAACTCGGCCTCACCCCGGCGTTTCGGGATGTGCTCAGGGATGCATCGCATATTCCGCCACACGAGACGACAGATCCAAACCTGGCTGCGCAGCGGAGGCGGCAGCTGGAGGAATTGCGGCCGCGACTGCGGGAGGGCCTGCTGAGCGAGTCAATGCAGCCGGCGCTGGAGCGGGCGCTCGATCGGATCAACGGCCGGAAGGGGGATTCGCGCAGCTTCGACCGACTGCACGATCTGCTGGAGCAACAGCCCTGGCGGCTCGCGTACTGGCGAGTATCGGGCGAAGAGATCAACTACCGGCGGTTCTTCGATATCAACGATCTCGTGGGCCTGCGCATGGAAAACCCGGAGGTTTTCGCGGCGACACACTGCCTGATTCGCCGCCTGCTGGCGCGGGGCGAGGTGACCGGGCTGCGCGTGGACCACTGCGACGGGTTGTTTAATCCGTGGCAATATCTGGTGCGCCTGCAGGCCCTCTGCGTGGCCAGCCGGTGTTATGGCGAAGGGCCGAGCGCGCCAACCAGCCAGGACGGCATCGAGCCGGATGTTCATGAAGCCATCGGTGCGCATGACTGGAGCGCCGAGCCTGGCCCGCTCTACGTCGTCGTGGAGAAGATCCTTGAACCAAAGGAAACGCTGCCGCCGGACTGGCCCGTGCGGGGAACCTCCGGCTACGACTTCGTCTACAGCGCGAACCAGCTGTTTATCCGCGGCAGGAACCGGCGGCGGTTTACGGAGTTCTATGAGCAGCTCACGGGCGCGCCGTCCGATCCCGCCGCGATCGTCTACCAGTCGAAGCTGAACGTGATGCGCAGCTCGCTCTCCAGCGAGGTGTACGTGCTCACGAATCTGCTCAGCCGGCTGGCCTCGGCAAACCGCAGGGCGCGCGACTTCACGGAAGAGCTCCTGGAGGAGGCGATTCGCGAGACCATCGCATGTTTTCCCGTCTATCGCACCTACATCGACGACCGCGGCGAGTATACCGAGCGAGACCGCACCTTCATCCGCCGCGCGATTGCCCGGGCAAAACAACGCAGCCGTAACATGGAGACTTCGGTCTTCGACTTCCTGGAGAAGACGCTGTTGCTGCATGAGAAGCGCGATGGCGATATCGACGAACGCGAACTGTATTTCGCCCTCAAATTCCAGCAGCTGACCGGGCCGGTGATGGCTAAAGGGGTGGAGGACACAGCATTCTACGTCTACAACCGGTTTATTTCCTCGAACGACGTAGGCAGCTCGATCGAAGCCTTTGGAATTGAGCCGGAAGAGTTCCACGCCGGGAACCATTTGCGTCTGCGCGACTCGCCGGATTCAATGCTGGCCAGTTCCACCCACGATACCAAGCGCAGCGAGGACGTGCGGTGCCGCTTGAATGTGCTGTCGGAGATGACCCACCTCTGGCCCTCGTACGTACGGCGCTGGGTGCGTATGAATGCGCGGCATAAGCGAACGCTGGAAGACGGCCGCACCGCGCCCGACGCCAACGAAGAGTACTTCCTGTACCAGACGCTGGCCGGGGCGTGGCCCTGGACGATGAACACAATGCAGGAGAGAGAGGAGTTCGCGGCTCGCATCGAGCAGTACATGAGCAAGGCGCTGAGCGAGGCAAAGGTGAATTTAAGCTGGACCAATCCCAATCCGGCCTATGTGGAGGCGGTACACGGCTTCATCCGCAGAATCACAATGCCCGATGACCGAAAGCGCGAACCGCGGTTCGTGCGGACCCTGCGAGAGCTGCTGCCATCCCTGCGATGCTTTGGAGCGGTGAACTCGCTGGCGCTCGTGGTGCTCAAAGCCGCGTCTCCGGGTGTCCCGGACTTCTATCAGGGCACCGAAATGTGGGACCTGAGCCTGGTGGATCCGGACAACCGGCGGCCCGTCGACTACGAAATGCGAAAAGCAGCGCTGCGCGAACTGCGGGAGACGGCGCTAAGCCGGGGACGCCTCGCCGTGTGCCGCGACGTTCTGGGGCGCCTGGAGGACGGGCACGCCAAACTGTGGACCACGCATCAGGCTCTGCAGCTCCGCAACCGGCTGCCGGAGCTTTTTCGCCGCGGAGAATATGTGCCGGCTACTGTGACTGAACATCGCGCAGAGCATGCCGTGGCTTTCAGGCGGGGGCGCGGAGTAGTCGCCGTAGTTCCCCGCTTCTCGTGGACCATGATGGGCGGGCGCGCCAGCTTTCCGATGGGCGACGCGTGGGGAGGAGTGGAGATGGCGCTGCCGGAACTGGCCGGCGCAGAGATGGAGAACGTATTCACGGGCGAACGGGTGCGGTTCAGCCGGCGGGGAACCCTGCCGCTGGAGGAGGTATTTGCGGAGTTTCCCGTTGCGCTGCTGGCGCGCGACTGAGCACGGCGAGGATTACGGTTCAGGGGTTGGGGTCGCGTTCAGACCTGTCCCGATCGGTCACCTCGGTGAGTGCGGCGAGCTTGGCGGCCAAGCCGGGTGTGAGGGCATTCTCCGGCAAGCGCCAGCTCCAGTTGCCCTGGGCCCGCGAGGGAACATTCATGCGGGCATCCGAACCGAGATCGAGAATGTCCTGTACGGGGAACAGGCAGATATCCGCAACCGAGCGCGCGGCAGTTCGGATGAGCGGCCAGACCACGCTGTCGTTGGCATCAGGCTGGATATAGGCTGCCACTGCAGCTTTCTCCACCGGCGTGGCAGAGGTTTCCCACCAGCCGCGCGTGGTGTCATTGTCGTGTGTGCCGGTGTAGGCGACGGTGTTGGTTGCGTACCGGTGCGGCAGGTGCAGGTGCGCGCCGCGCGAGGAGAAACCGAACTGCAGGACGCGCATGCCCGGGAAGCCGAACTGCTCGCGGAGCGCGTCCACTTCCTTGGTGATCAGGCCCAGGTCCTCTGCGATAAAGGGCAGCTCGCCGAGCTGCTTATGCAGGCGCTGGAATAATTCCGCTCCCGGCGCTTTCACCCATTCGCCGTTGACCGCGGTTTCATCCTCGGCGGGGATCGACCAGTAGGCCTCGAATCCGCGGAAATGGTCGAGGCGGAGGATGTCATAAAGAGATTGTGCGCGCCGGATGCGATCGACCCACCAGGCGAACCCATCCCTGCGGAGCAGATCCCACCGGTAGAGCGGGTTTCCCCAGCGCTGACCGGTCTCCGAGAAATAGTCAGGCGGGACGCCGGCGACGCGCATGGGAGAGAGGTCGGAGTGGAGTTCGAAGAGCTCAGGATGAGTCCAGACATCGGCGCTGTCGAAATTGACGAAGATCGCCACGTCGCCGATGAAGCGGATGCCGCGGGCGGCGCAGTACTCCCGCAGGGCGCGCCACTGCTCGTCGAAGGCGAACTGGATGGCGCGAGCGACGCTCAGATCCTCGGCAAGTTCGGAGCGCACGCGGCCAAGAGACTCGGGGCGGCGGAACTTCACGTCATCGGGCCACTGATTCCACGCGGCGGAGTTGAATTTTCGCCGAAGGACGGAGTAGAGAACCCAGTCATCGAGCCACGCGGCGTTCTCGCGGCAGTAAGCTTCAAAACGCGACCATTCCTCGCCCGCGTGGCGGTGGATGAAATTCCGCGCCGCCTCCTGGACCAGGGGAAGCTTTTTTGCGGCGGCCGAGTCGTAGTCCACCGCACCGGAGCGGCCGGGCAGCTGCGCGATGCGGTCGCCCGCGATCCAACCCCGGTCGGACAGGTACTCGAGCGAAACGAGCAGGGGATTGCCGGCGAAGGCCGACTGTGCCGCGTAGGGCGAGTTACCAAAGCCGGTGGGGCTCAGTGGCAGGACCTGCCACAGACGCTGCTTGCCGGCAGCGAGAAAATCGGCGAAGGCGAATGCGGCTGGTCCCAGATCGCCGATGCCCCCGTACGAAGGGAGGGACGAGACATGCAGGAGCAGACCCGAGGAGCGCTCAAAAGGCATCGGCAGGTTCCATGTGGTGAAGGAAAAGGCTCGCGCTCTCGAAGAGATTCCGAGAGGGCGAGCCCGGTTGCTTACATCTCCAGCGGTGCACCGGCAGCGCGCCGGCGATTATGTGCCATTCAACGGCATCTGCTGCTGCATTTTGCGGTTGATGAGGATACGGCCGGATTTCATATAGCGGCCGGTCAGATCGCTGGCGAACACCGCGAAATACTGGTCGCGGCGCTGAGAGAGTAACTGCTCGCGGGTGGCGTCGAAGTGGCTGGCAATATCCTGCGCCGAAGGCTCCTGCTTGTCGATGATCTTTGCCACCACTCCGTCTGTTTGGGTCTTGATGGCGGAGCTGATCTGGCCGACGCTCAGGTCGAACAGCGACGGTGCAACCTGAGAGAGCGCCCCGATGTCGGGCACCTGCTCATCGCGGCCTACCAGATTGCTGGTCTCCATGGTTGCACCCACTTCCTTCGCCGCCTTGGCAAGGTCGTTCTCGGCGTGAGCGCGATCGGCCAGTTCGCTGGTCTTCTGCGCCAGCAGGCTCACCACTTGCTGATCGCGGAAATCCTCCAGAACATGCGATTTGTATTCCGCGAAGGTGGGCGTGTGGGCCGGAACGACGGCCGTCACCTGGAATACAGCGTAATCTCCATCGCCCGTGGCGGCCGCCTGCGGCGCCCCTCCGGGACTCGAGCCGAACGCCGCGGTCAGAAGCTGCGAGCTGTCCGTCATGGCCGGCAGGTTAGCGTTGCGGGGAACCGGTCCAGCCGTGACGACCTGAAGGTGATGCGCGGCCGCGGCCTGGGCAAGGCCCGATTTCTGCGCTTCGGTGGCAAGCTGTTGCGCAAAGTTCCGGACCGCCTGACCTTCCTTCTGTTTCGTCAGCGCGTCGGCGATGGATGACTTCACCTCATCGAGCGGCTTCGTGTGGGCCGGCTGCACCGCTTCCGTCTGAATGATGTGATACCCGAACTGCGTACGCACCAGGCCCGAAATCTGGCCCGCCTTCTGCGCAAAGGCGACCGCGTCAAACTGAGGCACAGTGGCGCCGTGCTTGATCCAGCCCAGTTCGCCGCCCTGATCTTTGCTGCCCGGATCGTCGGAGTACTTCTTCGCCATTTCGGCAAAGTTCTTTCCATCGTCCTTACGAATCTGATCCAGGATGTTCTGTGCTTTGGCCTTCGCGGCCGCATCCGCGGCGGCGCCCGCGTTGGGATCCACCGAGATCAGGATGTGGCGCACCTTCACCTCGGCATCCACCTTGTATTGCTCGATGTTCTGGTTGTAGTACTGCTGGATTTCGGCCTGCGTAACCTGCGGCTTGCCGCCGGGCAGGTTATTGTCCGTTACCGCGACGTACTGCAGGGTGCGTGTTTCCAGATCGGCGTCCTGGTAGCGGGCGGCATTCTGTTTGAAGAACGCCTCCAGCTCGGTATCCGTGGGGTTGATGGTCTTGCGCAGGGTGTCGGCGCTCAGCACCGCGTACTGGAACTTGATCTTCGTCGCCTGGGTGCGGTACGAATCCCGCACCTCCTTCGGCGAAACGGTCACGCCCGCAGTGATCAGGTCGCGCAGGCGATTCTGAGCGATTTCCTGGCGAACCTCCGTTTCGAATCGCTCCGGCGTGATGTCGAAGTTTTGCGCGATGAACTGGGCATACTGCGCCTCGCCGACGAAGCGGCCGTCAGGAAACAGCAACTGGCCCCACTCGCCGCTATGCAGGAACTTCCGCACATCGCTGTTGCTGGCGGTCACGCCGAGCCGCTCCGCCTCGTTCTGGAGGATCTCCTGCTGAATCACCGTCTGCCCGGCTTCCTGCATGACCATGGGCATGAAGGCCGGGGGAATTTGCTGCCCGCGCGCGATGCGCTTCGCCACTTCCTGCACGTCGGCCACGGGAATCTGATTCTGGGCCGGAAGAAAACGCCCGAAGATGCCGCCGCGGCGGATGCTGGCGTAGGTCGTGGAATTCGCGGCGAACTGGCCGTTGTACAGGCCAGGCACCAGGAAGATGACCATCATGGCGCAGGTGCCAAGGATGATGACCCAAAAGATGGCTTTGGTGAATCTGGACTCTTTTTGCAGGAAACGAATCATGAGATGGTCGACAGCCTTTTCAGTGTGCAGCGTTTCGCACCGGCAGATGCCGGGCGAATCTGTGATTTCCCGTGTCGAGGAACCTTAATCCAGTATAAACGGGCCGCAAAAGCGGAGAAGCGGGGAGTTTTCGGGAGTGTGGATCGGAGGCTACAATCAGGGTGCCCCGTCGGTCGGCCGGGCCCCAGGCCAGAACCGGAAAATTCGAACAAACATGTAACCCGTGAGCCGGCGGCGCGTCGAATCCTCAGGAAAGACAGAGCAGGTCCATCCCCATGCCGATGCGAAGACCCATAGAAGTTCCCCAGCCGGAGATCACTCCAAAAGAAATCTACATGAATCGGCGGCGGTTCATAGCCGGAGCGGCAGCCGTGGGAGCGGCAGCGATGGCAGGCGAGGGCGGCCGGCTGATGCACCCGTCGCCCGTGGACGCCGCCGAAACCCTTGCCACCGTGCCAAGCAGGTACTCGACTCCGGGGCTGAAGCTCACGCCGTTCTACGACATCACCCACTACAACAATTTCTACGAGTTCGGCGTGCAGAAAGGCGATCCGGCCGCGAACGCGTGGCGGCTGAAGACGCGACCCTGGTCGGTGAAGATCGAAGGCGAGGTGAAGAAGGAGCAGACCTTCGACATCGATACTTTGCTGAAACTGCGGCCCATGGAGCAGCGCGTTTACCGGTTTCGCTGCGTGGAAGCCTGGAGCATGGTGATCCCGTGGGCAGGGTATTCGCTCTCGGAACTGATCAACGAATGTCAGCCGAAGCCGTCGGCGAAGTATGTGCAGTTCATTTCGCTGGCCGACTCGAAAGACGAGCTGTTGCCGTGGAATGCCGGGATCAGCTGGCCGTATAAGGAAGGGCTGCGGATGGACGAAGCGATGCACCCTCTCACGCTGCTGGCGTTCGGACTCTACGGACAGCCCCTGCCGAACCAGGACGGCGCTCCGGTGCGCATCGTGGTGCCATGGAAATACGGCTTCAAATCCGCGAAGTCGATCGTGAAGATCAGATTCGTCAAACACCAGCCGGAGACCACGTGGAACGATATGGCGCCCGGCGAATATGGTTTCTACTCGAATGTGAATCCCAACCGCGATCATCCACGCTGGAGCCAGAAGACCGAGCGCGTGATCGGCGCACCCATCTGGAAGCAGCTGCAGCCGACCCTGATGTTCAACGGGTACGGCGATCAGGTCGCGTCCCTGTATAAAGGAATGAACCTGATCAGGGATTATTGAGGGCGGCGTTCTGTCAAGGCCCTCGCGGTAACACGAAATTATGGAGGCAAAGGTGGCAGCCGGCGAATTCTGGACACGCGTGGCGGAGGAACTCCGCCCGTACGATCTGCTGAAACACCCCTTTTACCAGGCTTGGTCCGCCGGAGATCTCACGCTCGCGGAACTGGGCTTCTACGGACGCCAGTATCTCGAGCATGTGGCCGAGTTCCCTGCCTACCTGACGGCCCTGCACAGCCGGTTGCCGGAAGGCCGCACGCGCAGCGCGGTTCTGCGCAATGCGGCAGAGGAAGAATTAACGGGAACCCCGCACGCCGATCTTTGGCGCCAGTTCGTAATGGGGATGGACTCGCAGGGACCAGCCCGACCTGAGGAGATCGTGCCTGCAGTGAGGGACCTGGTGGACACTTATCGCCGCATGGGCAGCGGCGCACCACCGGCAACCGCCCTGGGCGCGTTCTATGCCTACGAATCGCAGGTTCCCCGCATTGCCGGAGAGAAGCGGTCCGGCCTGAAGAAGTTCTATGGCGCCGACGACACGACATGCGCCTATTTCACACTGCACATGACCGCAGACGTGCGTCATGCGAAGGTCTGGCGCGGCCTCATCGACCACATCATCGAGGAGCGAGGCGAGGCGGCCGCCGGAGAGGCACTCGACGGCATCCGTCTGGGAGCGCAATCGCTGTGGCGTGCCCTGGACGGCATTGAAGCCGCACGGCTGCGCGCGCGAGCCGCAACGACTGAAACGCAACCGGTTTGCGGCTGATCGGAAGTCTCGAACCGGCACGATCCGGACACAATCAGGCACCGGCGAGTATCTCACCGGGGTAATGGAGAAGTGAAGCGGTGAGGCAGCGCGGGATTGTCGGGCTGAAAGTGTTCGCGCACGCCGCGTGCCTGGCGCCTGTGGCCTGGCTGCTCTGGCGGCTCTATCTCTCCGCGACAACGGATCCGATCGCGCTCGGGCCAGACCCCACGCATACCGTAACCTTCTTCACGGGCCGAGGCACGCTGCGCCTGCTCGTGATCACGCTGGCGATCACGCCGGTGCGGAAGCTGATTCCGAAGCTGGGGTGGCTGGCGCGCTTCCGCCGCATGCTGGGGCTGTATGCATTTTTCTACGCCTGCCTGCACCTGATGACTTACGTCTGGCTGTATGCCGGCTTCAGCTGGGCGGCCATGGTGGACGACATCAGCCAGCGGCGATTCATCACAGCGGGCCTGGCGGCCTGGCTGATGCTGCTGCCGCTGGCGCTCACGTCGACCTCGTGGTCGATCCGTAAAATGGGGGGAAAGAACTGGAACCGGCTGCACAAGCTGGCCTATGCGGCGGCGATTGCAGGGGTCATTCACTATTGGTGGGGCGTGAAAACGGGCGTGAGGACACCGCTGACCATCACCATCGTTCTGGGAATCGTGCTCGCCGCCAGGCCGCTGGTGGCGATGAAGAAACGCCGATCGGCGATCGGGGTTCAGCGAACAGTAAAAACCTGATCCCGCTGCCGGCGCCATCGAGCACATCCTGCCCGCCGTTATTTCGCCACAGGCCGGATCGCACATGGTACTTCATGTCCGACCTTAGGTTAGGTTCTGCAGCCGGCTGGTCCCGCGTTTCGCGTGCCTTTATCGCAACTCCGAGACAGGTGTGCCGCAACGCTGCGATAGGCAGCAGAGGTGGATGGGAGAACCGCTTACACGAGATGCAACTGAGGGTTCCGGCTTCAGGTGCTGTATACGGCGACGGGTTTCAAGAATACCCTGGTACGAAAGGCACAGCTCTCGCAGGCCCATTTCACCGACCCCTCATCCAACCATCTACAATCCGTGAAGGGATGCTGCGATATCTGACTCTTGATCGCCCCGGGCGACTCGCGGGGGTGCTGTGTCTGCTGCTGCTTCTGGCGGCTGCGCGGGGCCGCGCCCAGCGAGCCGATACCAACCCGCTGAATGACCTCCCGGAGGTTCGCACGGCGTTTCATCTGGTCTACAGCATGGACTACGAGGGCGCCATCCGGCGCTTCGAGGAGATTCAGCGACAGCACCCGGGCGATCCCATGGCCACGGATTATGTGCTCGATGCGGTGACGTTTCAGGAGCTGAACCGCCTGGATCTGCTGGACACGACTTTCTACACGAATGACGGGTTCCTGAGCGGCAAGCACACCGTTACGGAGGACCCACAGGCGCGCGACCGCATTCGGACGCTGGGCGCTGAGGCCGTGAATGAGGCCGACGCGGAACTGAAGAAGAACCCGGATGACGTGAACGCGCTCTTTGCGCGAGGTTGGGCGCGCAGTCTGGAGGCAACGTACTCCGGCATGGCTGAACGCGCCTTCGCCGCCGGACTGCACGAGGCATGGGAGGCGCGCAGCGATTGCAGCCGCGTGCTTCAGCTCGATGCGAACTATGTCGATGCCAAGCTGGTGGTCGGCGTCTACGACTACGTAGTGGGCGCGCTGCCTTTCGCGTTCAAGCTATTGATTGGGTTTGTCGGGATTCGCGGTTCGAAGCAGCAGGGTATGGCCATGCTTGAGGACGCCGCGGCTCGCGGGACAGTGACCAATGTGGAAGCCCGAACCGCGATGATGCTCTTCCTGCGCCGCGAGGGGAAATACGCGCAGGCTGGGGCCATCGCGCACGGCCTCGCGCAGGAATACACGCATGGTTTCCTTTTTCAGCTGGAGGAAGCGAATCTGCAGAAGGATGGCGGCGAGGGCATGACCGCCGTATACACGTACGAACGCCTGATCCAGCTGGCGAAGCGCCCAGGCTACTTCGACTCGGGGCATCTGGAGCTTGCCTATTACGGTCTGGGCGAAGCCCTTCGCGGCCAGGCGCGCTACGGCGAAGCCGTGACTGCGTACCGGGATGGAGCCAATGAAGCCTCGACGAGCCTGGAACTGCGTCGCCGCTGCCTGCTCAGGGCTGGCGAAACGCTGGACCTGATGCATGATCGCGCCGCGGCAGTGAAAGAATATCAGGCCGTGATGAGCACTGGCGCCGACACGGTTCAAGGCGAGCAGGCACAGAAGTACATCCGCTCGGCGTATGCCGGCCACTGATAGAGACCGCCGGGTTCACCGGCGGAAGAGCGGCTCATTCGACTCGATGACGGGAAAAAGACGGGCGGCATGCTCATGGGAGCGCACCGCCCGGATGATCCAGCATTGGAGTCCTGTCAGTTACCCATATCGTCCACGTAGCGCGCCAGCAGGATCGTCTCACCTGAAGTTGGATCCAGCAGCAGCAGGCCGACGACGCGAATGTTGGCGCCGGCGGTCACTTCGCTGAGGTCGGTGAGGCCGTCGCGGTATGACGTGCCGCCGGCCGTGTAGACCGTGACCGTCTGCGGAACCAGGAGGCCGGCAAACCCCGTAATCCGCATCTGGAAAGTTCCGTTGCCGGTGTTCACGGTGCCTGGAACGACGGTTCCGTCGAAGCCCCAGTTGCGCAGCACAATGCGATGCACGCTGAGGGCCTGAGAATTCGCCGCGCCGCTGGGAGGGCCGCCGACGCTCAGATGCTGGCCGGCCAGCAGCGTGGAGCGGTTGAAGAGGAACTGCGTGAATCTGTTATGCATCCAGTAGACGTAGTATTTTTCGCTGCCGGAGAGATTCACCTGGGCAATCTGGCCCAACGTGACTCCGTCGCCGCTGGCCGGCAGGGTTCCTCTGACGTAAAGCTGGAAGTTGTCCGGCGGCGCATTGGCGGAGTCGACCCAGGTCGCCAGCCCGGAGGCATAGAAGCTGTTCTGCGAGAGAACCTCGACCTCGTCGGCATCGATGGTGGAATCGGCCTTGTCGACGGTACCTGAGATCTGGACGATGCTCGTGCTGGTCAGCCCGCCGAGGCTGCTTCCGTCATCCCACTGGGTCTGTCCGTTCACGTCCACGGTGAAGTTGTGGCCGTGCGGTCCCTGGATCACAAACGACTGCGCCGTCTGATCCACGCTGACTACGCCGGCGATAAACTCGTCGACGTATCCGCCGGGGTCATTTGGTCCCACGGCTGAGATATCGAGCGTGGGATTGACCTGACCGGTAATGTTGCCACCGGAAACGACGATGGATTTATCCAGCTGGAAATCGATCCGGACGCCGACCGGCCCGGTCTGGGTCACGATCAGCGGTTTAGCCAAAGTCACCGTCACCGTGGGGGTGCTGAAGGACGCGCTCATGGTCTGGATCGCGGGCGGCGCGCCCCCCGATGTTTGAAGATATCCGATGTTCGCTCCGCTGAATGTGACTGCAATCTGCGTGTAGCTGTCCGGCGGGACATCGTTCATATCCAGCATCGTCTGCAGGCCGTTAAAACGGGCGAAGTCGATCGTTTGCGGGCTGCTCAGCAGCTCGGTCGAACTGCCATTGGCGTCGATTGCGTCGATGGAGCTGATGGTTGCGTTGAAAGAAACGACGCTGGCGAGGGGCGCGTCGGTTCCGATTACGAAGGCCTCGCCGGTGGCCGGCGTGCCCGGCGAGCCGGAGGTCGTCATCGTGCTGCTGCAACCTGCGATGAGCAGAGCACACAGCGCAATCGGTGCGGCGCAGGAGCGCAGAACCGGGTTGCGCGAGAACGTGGATGCGTCGGCAAACATGGTGCAATCGCTTTCCGTGGCCATGGGCGCAACGTTGCCGGAAGGGTCAGACCGCCGACCGGCACACGGGCAGCGTTCGCGCAGAACACTGGCGTGAGCCTGACAGTCAGATTGTCCTTCTCGGAAAACGGCCGCCACACCGGAGCGCAGCGTGCCCATGGGCCACTTGCTTGTTCAGTGACGGCGCCGTGCGTGGAACGCCGCTCGTGGACATGAACCCGGCCTCATCGGGGAAGTTTCGAAAGAATTTGCGACCTGCGGGGACGATCCCGCGCGCAGAGGCGGAAGAAGGCGCGGCGGCCTGAGCAGGGTCAGCCGTCCAGCTTCCTGGTCACCAGTTCGTTCAGCAGCGCCGGGTTGGCCTGGCCTTTTGAGACTTTCATCACCTGGCCCACGAAGAAGGCGGCCACGGTCTTCTTGCCCTTGCGGTACTGCTCCACCTGCGCCGGATTCGCCGCGATGACCTCGTCGATCATCTTTTCCAGCACCGACGAGTCGGTAATCTGCTGCGGTTTCTCGCGGTTGTAGACTGGCCCGAAGTCTTCCGTGCGCTCGAAGCAGAGATCGAAGAGCTGCTTGAGCTGCTTGCTGGAGAGCTTCCCTTCCTCGGCCAGGTCCGCCGCCTGCGCGACGCCCTTCATGGTGACGGGCGACTGCTCCAGTTCGAGGCCGGCGGCTTTCAGCCGCATGGTCAACTCGCTCTGGACCAGGTTGGCCACGCGCCGCGGATTCTTCGCCGCCCGCGCCGCTTCCTCGAACTGATCGGCAAATTCCCGCGTCGCCGTGAGCGTGTGCGCGTCCTGCTCTGTGATGCCGTACTCCGCGATCATGCGCGCGCGCCGCGCCTTGGGCAGTTCAGGCATCCGGGAGGCAATCTCCGCTTTCCAGGCATCCGTCACGATGAGCGGCGGCAAATCCGGCTCAGGGAAATACCGGTAATCGTGCGCCTGTTCCTTGGAGCGCATGGAGTAGGTCCTGCCCTCGGCGGCGTTCCACAGCCGCGTCTCCTGCACTACGCGACCGCCGCTCTCCACGAGCTCAGTCTGGCGCTGGATTTCGTATTCCAGCGCCGCGCGGATGAAGCGGAAGCTGTTCACGTTTTTCACTTCCGCCTTGGTGCCGAACTTCTCCGCGCCCTTCAACCGCACGCTCACGTTTGCATCGCAGCGGAGCGAACCTTCCTCCATGTTGCAGTCGCTCACAGCGGTGTACAGCATAATTTCCTTCAGGCGGGTCAGGTATTCGTACGCTTCATCGGGCGTGCGCATGTCGGGCTCGCTGACGATCTCGATCAGCGGCGTACCGCAGCGGTTCAGGTCCACATAGGTGCGAGTTGCGGAATCGGCAAAGCCGTCGTGCATGGATTTACCCGCGTCCTCCTCCATGTGCAGGCGGGTGATGCCGATACGCCTGATGCCATCGCCGGACGGCACTTCGATCCAGCCGTGCTCGGCCAGGGGCTTGTCAAACTGCGAAATCTGGTAGCCCTTGGGCAGGTCGGGATAGAAGTAGTTTTTGCGCGCGAAGACAGAGCGCTCCCGCACGGCGCAATTCAGAGCCAGCGAGGCCAGCGTGGCGAACTCGACTGCCCGTTTGTTGAGTACCGGCAGCGCGCCGGGCAATCCCAGGCACACCGGGCATACGTTCGTGTTGGGAGGGGCGCCGAAGCGGTTCGGGCAACCGCAGAAAGCCTTTGTTTCCGTCAGCAGCTGGACGTGAACTTCCAGGCCGATGACGGCTTCGTACTTTGCAAGCACTTCAGAGGCAGTAGTGACGGCGGACGCCATGGAGACAGTGTAGCAACGGACCGGGCAGCAGTGTCAGAGCGGCGACATCGCGGCCCGGCGCAGCTCGTCACGGATGCTCGGCCAGCCAATGTTCGATGCGATGCGCCTCCGCATCGGACAGGCGGAACGCAGCGGCAGGCAGAATGCCGTCCACCTGATCGGGCCGGCGCGCGCCGACGATGGCGGCGGTAATGGCCGGGTTGCGCAGCGTCCACGCGATCGCGACCACGCCGGCACGCACACCGTGTTCGCGCCCGATCTCCGAGAGCAGTTCGGCGAGAGCCAGGTTACGGGAGAGCTTCGGTTCGTTGAAATTGGGACTGCGCCTGCGCCAGTCGTCCTGCGGCAAATCCCGGATGCGCTCGGCAGTCATGCTGCCGGTGAGCAAGCCGGAAACCATGGGCGAATAGTTGATGACACCGACGTTGTGCTGGCGGCAGAAGGGCAAAATCTCGTTCTCGATATCGCGCCGCAGCAGCGAATACGGCGGTTGCAGCGAGGTAATGGGGGCAATTGCCTGCACGCGCCGCATCTGCTCGACGGTGAAGTTCGAGACGCCAATGTAACGCACCTTTCCCTGCTCCTGAAAGCGCGCCAGTGTTTCCCAGCCCTCTTCGATCTCATCCTCCGGATTGGGCCAGTGGATCTGATAGAGATCGATAGTATCGACGCCGAGCCGGGTCAGCGAGGCTTCGATTTCTTCCTGAAGCGAGCCGGCCCTGAGGCTGCGATAGATTTTCCGGTCAGGGAACCAGCGCATGGAGCACTTGGTGAAGACGTACGGTTTTTGGGAGCGGCCCCTGAGCGCTTTGCCAACGACTTCCTCAGAATGGCCGAGACCGTAGATGGCAGCGGTGTCGATCCAGTTGAGGCCGGAATCGAGGGCGCGATGGATGGCGCGGATGGACTCGTCGTCGTCCGCCCCGCCCCAGGCAAACTCCCAATTTCCGCCTCCGATGGCCCAGGCGCCGAAGCCGATCGGCGTGAGATGGAGGCTGGAATTCCCGAGCGCGCGGGTAGCAAACGGAGCGGAAGTTGAGGTCGTCATGGTAAATTCGATGCCCGGCCTCGAAGGCAGGCTGCAGAACATTATGGATGGGTGGGCAGCACCTTCCAGATAGATGGATCCTCGGTGCCCAGCACCCAGGAGCAGAAGCCCTGAAGGCCGCGCTGCTTCACCAGATCGTAACGGGCGGCAAAGCTTCGCCCGGTTGTGAAGAATACCCACTCACGCACGTTGTCGCGATAGAACCAGAACCACGAAGCGCGGTCGACCGGATCCCACTGCACCGGCGTGTTCCAGGTCCTGGAAAGAAGGAGCGCATCCTCACCGTCGATGTAGTCCGCTGCAGGATTGGGCAGGTCATTCGCCACGCCCGCGGGAGTCGGGAGACCTGGCTTCGGCGCACCGGCGTACCAATGCCGGCCGTAGAGCGGGATGCCCAGAGAGAGCTTTGCTTCAGGCACCGACTGGAGGGCCTCATCAAGGTTCTCGACGACCCACCGCCAGCCCGCGACGGGGCCGGGCGGTGTATAAGCTTCGTGCTCGTCGTAGGTCATCAGACAAATGAGATCAGTGGATTTGGCCAGCGCAGCTAGATCGTAGGCGCCTTGCCAGCGGGCGTAGTTCCAGGTGGAAAAGGCTGTGGCGCCGGGATGTCCAGGCGCGGCCGGCACGACAGCGATGGTTAGCTGCAGGCCAGCCGCATGCAGCGCGGCAGCGGCGTGAGCCACCAACGTACTCAGCGCATCGCGGTCGGTCCACGCAACGTTCTCGAAATCGAACTGGAAGCCTTTGTAACCGTGCAGATGTGCCTCTCGGAGAAGGGCGGCGATCATCTGCCGCTGCGCTTCGGGATTCCGCAGCAGCAGGTGAAAGGATTCCGGCCTGGCGAACTGGCTCGCGAGGATCGGCTCTACCGGCACATGGGCGGCCTGCGCAGTTTCCATCACCAGCGGATCAGGTTCGCCGGAAACCAAGCCGTTCCGGTCGACGCTGTACCAGGTGGGCACCAGCAGATCCACCTGCTTCGCATGGGCCAGAAAGTCCCGGACAGAGTTGGGAGTTTCGGTCATGTAGAAGAGAGCCCGCGGCGGCTGCGCAAGGCACGGCAGCGCAGAAGAGACGCAGCACACCACAACAGCGCGACGGATGAACCGGAATATCGGCATGCTGGAAAAGATATCACCGCCGGAAGGCACGGGCGTACCTGAGGGGACTTCGCGATCACCGCGGCTTATCGAAACCGCATCAACGCCGCGGTCTGCCTGGCCGCAGGCAGGGGGACCGGGGGCGTGCCCGGAAACGACTCGTTGGGGGAGGCCGCGATGACCGTCTTCATGAAACCGGTCCAGATCGGCAGTGCGGCGCGCGCGCCGGTTTCGCGGTCACCGAGCGATTCGCGGTTGTCGTAGCCCACCCACACTCCGCAGGTAACCGAGGGTGAGAACCCGACGAACCAGGCGTCGGTGAAGTTGTTCGTTGTGCCGGTCTTGCCGCCAAGCGGATAATGCAGCGCCGCCAGCGATCCTGCTGTTCCTTCGGTGGCCACGCTGCGCAGGAAGATCATCATGGTGCGGGCGGTTTTCTGGCTGATAGCCTCGGTCACATCGGGCGTGTCCTCGAAGAGCGGGGTGCCGTCGGCGGCCACCACGCGCCGGATGAGATGCGGCGCCACGCGCAGACCATCGTTGGGAAAGACGGAATACGCGGCCACCTGCTGCTCCAGCGTCACGTCGGCGGAGCCAAGGGCGATGGGCAGATAAGGCGGGATGTCCGTGGTGATGCCGAAGCGGCGCGCGGTTCGGATCACGTTCTCCATGCCGACGTGCCGGGCCAGTTCCAGAGCGGGAATGTTGCGGGAGTCGGCAAAGGCTTTCAGCAGAGAAATGCGGCCCAAGAATCGGCCGTCGTAGTTGTGCGGCACATAGGAGCCGAAGGAGACCGGGCGGTCCATGATGGTGTCACGCGGCGTTAGTCCATCCTCGACGGCAGCCGTGTAGACGTACGGTTTGAATGAGGAGCCGGTTTGCCGCTCGGCCTGAGTGGCGCGGTCGAATTGGGAAAGATTGAAGTCGCGCCCGCCCACCAGGGCAAGGACGTTGCCGCTGTTGTTGTCCATGGCGAGCAGTGCGCCCTCCGCGCCCGTGTCTTCTTCGAGGGTGCCGCGGAGGGTTCCGCCGGAGGAGTTGCCGGCACCCGCGATCTGGACGTAGACGATGTCGCCCACGCGCAGGAATTTGTCCGCAGTTTGGAAGCCGGTCCATGCCCAGTCCGCCGGGGTCAGGATCAGCGTGCGATCTGCGATGCGCGCGGTCACCTGCCAGGGAAGCACTCCGGTAATGACTGCATGGGTGTACGCGCCGGGCGTCGGCGGCTGGGCCCAGTCGGGGTGTCTAAAATCCTCAACCGAATAGCCGCCGGCAATTACGTTGAGCAGATGCCCGCGCCAGCCCTGACTGCGCTCGTAAGCCGCGAGGCCACCCAGCACAGCCCGATTGGCGGCCTGCTGAAAGTCCAGATCCATCGTCGTATAGACGCGCAGGCCACCGGCGTGAACCTCCTCCGAACCGAAGCGGCGATCCAGTTCCTGCCGCACCTCTTCCACGAACCACGGAGCGACGGAGTTCGGCGGGGGTTCGATGTGCAGGCCGAGGGGGGCCGAGCGCCCAGCCTGCGCCTGGGCCACCGTGATCCTGCCGTCCTCCAGCATCGCGTCGATCACCAGATTGCGCCGCCGGAGCGCCCGTTCCGGGTTCAGGATGGGTGAAAACTCGACGGGACCTTTGGGCAGTCCGGCCAGCATGGCGGCCTCCGGCAGCGTCAGATCGCTGGCGTGTTTCGAGAAGTAATATTCCGCGCCCGCTTCAAACCCGTACACTCCGGCGCCCAGGTAGATCTGATTGCCGTAGAGGGCAAAGATCTGCCGCTTCGTGAAGCGGTGCTCGATCTGAAGCGAGAGGAACACCTCCTGGAGCTTGCGCGAGAGGGTGCGCTCATTGGTCAGGTAGAGATTCCGCGCCAACTGCATGGTGAGCGTGGACGCCCCCTGTGCCCGGCCTTTGGAGAAGACGTCGTGCCAGGCGGCTGCCGCGACGCGAAACAGATTCACGCCCCAGTGGCTCTCGAAGTCGCGGTCCTCTGTCGAGATGACGGCCTGGCGCAGAACCGGAGAAAAATCGTGGTAGCCAACCGGCGTACGGCGCTCCAGCGCGAAAGAGCCGATGATGCGCCCGTGGATATCGTAAAGCTGCGTGGTGGCGATGGGCTGGTAATGTTCGAGCTGATCGATCTGGGGCAGGTCGACGGAATAGACCAGCATGAGCCCGGCGAGCGAGCCGGCCGCCGCCGCCAACAGGACGAGGAAAACCAGGGCGACGCTGCCGGCAATCTTCCGTCGGCCGCCCCCTGGCCGAAAACCGGGGCCTTGCGACTCCGGCTGTTCGTCGCGCGGCGATGGGGTAATGAAGTTCAACTACCCGAGTTTAGCTCTTAAGCATTCTTTTGCTTCAGAATCTCGAGAGCCTTGTTCAACTGATCGTCGGTGTGCTGCTGCTGCAGGGCCGGTTTGGTCCCGGGCAGGACCTCTTCCTGGCTTGCCGCCACCGCGATGTTCGGAGTAACCGCTTTGTCTTCGATCTTCTGGCCGTTCGGCGTTTCGTACTTGGCCACGGTCAGCAGCAGCGCAGCTCCATCGGGCAGCGGAAACGTCTTCAGCTCGCCACCTTCCCCGAAGGTGCGCTCACCGACCACGTCGCCGCGCTTATTGTCGAGAATAGCTGCGGCTGCGATCTCCGCCGCCCCTGCGGTTCCACTGTTGACGAGAACCACGAGGGGGGCCGCGGTGACGAAGCGCGGGGCGTCGGCGCTAAAGGTCTGCGTGGGGACCGTCTGACCGGTCAGCATCGCGATGGTCCCTGTTTTAAGGAATGCATTGGCCAGGCGAATCCCCTGGTCTTCGCTGCCGGCCGCGGTGTCGCGCAGATCCAGGATCACTTTTCTGTCGCCCTCTTTGGGCATCGCGCGCAGGTGGGAGACGATCTCATTCACGCGATCGGCGGTCAGCACGGTGGGCTTGAGATAGAGAATGCCCGAGTCCTTGTACTGCTGCACGACGAGCGGCGGCGGGGGCGCCATAGTCCTGGTCAGCGTGATTGTGTCCGGCTTGGGGTTTCCAGGGCGCACCAGGTCGAAACTGGCCGTGGTGCCGGGTTTGCCCTCCAGCAGGAGACGAATCATTGCCAACGACATCACGCGCGTGGTCTTGCCGCCGATGGCCTCGATCAGATCGCCATCCTGGATATTCGCTTTCGCGGCAGGACTGCCGGGAATCACCGTGACCACACTGCCATAGCCAAACCGCTTTGAGACTTCCAGCCCCACCTCTGCCTGGCCTTCGTGCTGATGAGCGAGGTAAGTGGCGTATTCGTCCTTTGTCAGATAGCTGGACTCCGGATCGAGCGACTCCAGCAGGCCATGGAGCGCACCGTTCGTCACCTCATCGATATTGGGGGTGGTGACGTAGTCGGTCTGGATCTTGTGGAGGACATCCTCATAGACGCTCATCTGGAGATAAGCGCCGTCGTTCTGGCTGGCGCTGACTCCGGAGGGGCCGAAGGCTCCGAGGAAGACCACGAGGATGACGGCAACGGAGATAGCGAGAATGGCGCGTTGAAAACTTCTGGACATAGGCAAAAAGCGGCGTGGAGACCGCGTGTCTTTCATGATACCGCAGCCGGATCACGAGGCCGGCAGCCGGGCTTTCGCAAATCGCGGCTACTACTCGTACCTGAGAGCTTCGATGGGGTCAAGGTTGGCCGCCTTCCAGGCCGGATAGATTCCGAATACCAGCCCGATCACGCAGGAAACAACAAAGCCGGTGACCGTCCAGAAGGTCGACATGCTGGCCGGGAAGGTAATGCCGAAGCGCACGATGGCGGTAATGATTCCGCCGAGAACCACGCCGAGGATGCCGCCGAGGGCACACAGGGTGATGGCCTCGACAGTGAACTGCACCAGCACGTTGCGGCGGGTGGCGCCGATGGCCTTGCGCACTCCGATTTCGCGGGTTCGCTCGGTGACCGACACCAGCATGATGTTCATCACCCCGATGCCGCCCACCAGCAGGCCGACGGAGGAGATGGCGAACATGAAGATCACCAGGCCGGTTGTGATTTCCGACCAGAAGGTCAGGATGGAATCCGGTCCGAAGATAGCGAAATTGTCGTCCTTTTCTACGCGCACGCGCCGGCGCGCCCGCAGCATCTCCCGCACCTCTTCCGTCACCAGGTTTTTGTTTTTCTCGTTGTCGTACTTCACCGCGATGACAGTGTCGAGCACCTCGGGATGGATCTTCCTGAAGGTGTTGAGGGGAAAGTCGGCGCGGTTATCCTGCGGATCCGGGCCGCTGCCGAATGCCTGCTTGAACTTGTCCATCACGCCGATAACCGTGAAGACATCTCCGTCGATGATGACGTCTTTGCCGATCGGATCCTCGTCCGGAAAGAGCCTGGACGCGGTATCGTGCCCGAGGTCCACCACATTTGCGGCACGAAAAGCCTCATCGGGTGAAAAGGGCCGGCCTTCCTGAAATTGAAGGTTGGAAACGCTGGCGAAGGTGGGCTGAGCGCCTTCGAGAATCGTGTTCTGGACGATTCTGTTCTTGTACTGGACCGCAACCTGGCCTACGTTGAGCTGCCAGTTGGCGAACTGGCGCGCGGCATCCACGGCGACCACGTGCGGCAGCGTCCCCAGAGAATCGGCGTCGTCCAGCGTCAGGTAGGGTCGCGCCAGCATTTCCGCGGTGGGCTGGGTGCCGATGGGATTCCAGCGGAAGATCCACAGGACGTTGGTTCCGAAGGAATGGGCCATATCCGCAACGCGATTATTGACGCCGTTGATGAGGGAGGAAATCGTGATGACGGTAGCCACCCCGATGACCACGCCGAAGATGGTCAGCCCGGAACGAAGCTTGTTCGCGCGGAGGGTGGACATCGCCATGCGCACGGATTCGCGGGAGTCGCTGAGTGCCATAGGTCAGAGCTCCGCGCGCAGCGCCACGATGGGGTCGAGCATCGCCGCCTTGCGCGCCGGGTAAACGCCGAAGAAAATGCCTACGCTGGCCGAGACAAACAGAGCCAGCGCCACAGCCCAGAAAGCTATCGCACTGGGAAAACCGATGAGCAGCGTAACAGTTTTGCCGATGGTAATGCCGAGGGCCACGCCGATGATCCCGCCGATCAGGGCCATCACGCCCGACTCAAAGAGGAACTGGACCATCACGTCGTTCTGTCTCGCGCCCAGAGCCTTGCGGATTCCGATCTCCCGCGTGCGTTCGGTGACCGAGACCAGCATGATGTTCATGATGACCACTCCGCCGACCACGAGGGAGATCGACGCGATGCCGATGATTACGGTGGCGAAGGTGGAAGTGATCTCGTGGAAGATGCTGATGAAGGTGTCGTTCGTGGAGATGGTGAAATCGTCCTCCACGCCGGGCATGTCGTGGCGGCGGGCGCGCAGCAGGGCCCGCACCTGATCGATGGCATTTTCCAGCGCGCCGCCGGCTGTGCTGGCCGTCGCGGAGATGGTTACGCTCTGATGTTCGCCATGGGTGTGGAGATAGGTACTCAGCGGCATATCGACATAATTGTCCTGGCTCTGCCCGAAGATCGCCCCTTCCTTCTTGCCCACGCCCACCACGGTGTAGACTTCGCCGTCCACCCGCAGTTCCTGGCCGATAGGATCCATGTTGGGCAGCAGATTTTCTACGATGTCGTAACCAACGACGATGTCGTGCGTTCCAAGCTCATCGTCCATTTGCGTGAGCGGGCGCCCCTGCACCACCTTCAGGTCGCTAATCTGCTCCATGCTGGCGGTCCAGCCGTTGATATCGGTGTTGTTGCTGTACTGCTTGCCGCTGATAACGGTACCGGTGGAGGATAACTGCGCCCCAATGGTCTTGCACAGCGTGCAGGTGCGCTGCAGATATTCGAAATCGCTGTAAGTAAGGTTCTTGCGTTTGTTGGCCTTCAGATATTCATCCGGGGTCAGGATCACCTGCGGCGTACGCGTCACGGTCAACGTGTTCGAGCCCTTGTGCGCGATCTTCGTAATCACCCACATGTTGGCGCCCTGCACCAGGGTGACCACGGCGATGACCGCGGCAATCCCAATGACCACGCCGACGATGGTCAGCACGGTCCGCATCTTGTTCGCCCACAGCGACTGCAGGGCTACCTTGAAAGCTTCGGATAATTCCATGGGCGCAGGTTCCTGAAGCCCGGCGTTTCCGGATGTGGATGAATCGCAGGGGTTCCGTTTCAGTGTACGCAGAAATCCCCCGCGTGGTTCCCCAGCGGCCCTGGCGGGAAGCGGGGCGGTCTTGCGGCGAGGCGGCGGAGCAACATTTCCCCGGCACTCGTCTTCTTACAGCGCGACGCAAACGATTGCGCTCGAATTCCGCAGGGGTGGCGGACCAGATGCCTGCCTTCAGGGATGGCATCCGCCGCTCATGCATACTGAGAAGGCATGGAAACTCTGGCACCGTTTCGACTGGCCCCATTTTTTCGGACACGGCCCTGGGGATTTCAGGATCTTCATCCCTGGTACAACTACACAAGCGACAGCGAACCCATTGGCGAGGTGTGGCTGACCGGGGAGATGTGCGCGGCGGATACCGGGCCGCTAAAAGCCATGAGCCTGGCCGACATCACGCGTCTGCACCGCACCTTTCTATTGGGTCCAGGGCCGGCAGGCCGGGGCTTTCCTTTGCTGATCAAGCTGCTTTTTCCCAAAGCCAAGCTGAGCGTGCAGGTTCATCCCGACGACACTCTGGCACAGCGCTATGGCGAACCGCGGGGCAAGACCGAATGCTGGTATGCGCTGGACGCGCAACCGGGAGCTTCAGTGGCGTTGGGCCTGCGCGCCGGAGTTACCCGGGAACAGGTGGCGGGCGCGGTGGAGGACCATTCGCTGGAATCGCTGCTGAGCATGGTCCCGGTGAACAGGGACGACATGATCTTCGTGGAGGCCGGGACCGTCCACGCCATGGGCCCTGGGGTGGTGATTCTGGAAACCCAGCAAACCAGCGACCTGACCTACCGCCTGTACGACTACGGCAGCCCGCGCGAACTACACCTGGAAAAGGGATTCGCCGCCCTGCAGCTCCAGACCCGGGCCGGCAAAGTCGCGCCGCGGCGCGCGGACGGTTACAGCGTGCTGATCGACGAGCGCTACTTCCGCATGGAGCGGTGGCCGATCCCCCGATCCGGATCGGTTCCCGGGCTGCTGGCCCCTGTTCTGAAGGTGCAGATGCTCTTTGTACGGGAGGGCCGCATTCGCGTGGCGGGGCAGACCTTTGAGCCGTTTACTGTGGACCGCAACCAGCTCATGGTCATTCCGGCGGCTTCGGAACAATGGTCGCTTTCCACAGACGGCCCGACGGAAATCATTCGTATCCTTCCTGCCGAGGGCTGAAAAGACGGCAGCAACCGCTGTACCATTCGCGCTGGAGACCTGGATGGCCGACCCGATCGATTTTTGCCCGGTAATTCTCGCCGGCGGCAGCGGCACACGCTTCTGGCCGCGCAGCCGCCGAGCCCACGCCAAGCAGGTGCTGGCCCTCGACGGCGAGCGCACCATGATCCAGCGCACTCTGGACCGGCTGGCGCCGCTGGCCGCCGCGGAGCGTGTCTGGGTGATTACCAACCGTCTTCTCTCTGAGACCATCTGCACCCAGCTTGAGTGCGTCCCCGCCGAACAGGTCATCTGCGAGCCGGCCGCGCGCAACACCGCCCCGGCGGCCGGGCTGGCAGCCTTTCTCCTGGAGCGTTTACACCCCCAGGGAGTCCTCGGCATCTTTCCTTCCGATCACGTCATCGCCGGCGAGGCCGAGTTTGTCGCGACCATTCGCCGAGCTGTCGAGCTGGCCGCGGCCGGCGACAATATGGTCGTCCTGGGAATCCATCCGACGCGCCCGGAAATCGGTTACGGCTACATCGAAACCGGGGAGTCGTGCGCGGAGGACATCCTGCGCGTCCGCCGGTTTACCGAGAAGCCCAACCGCCAGCGCGCGGAAGAGTTTGTGGAGGCAGGCAATTATTTCTGGAACAGCGGCATGTTCGTCTGGGGAACGCGCACCCTGGCGAATGCCGTACGCCAGCACCTGCCGGAGACGTCGCCCCTGCTGGAAGAGATTGCGGCGGCATGGGGAACGCCGGAATTCAACCGTGTGTTCGCGGAACTGTATCCCCAATGCGAAAACATCAGCGTGGATTATGCGATTCTCGAGCCACGCTCGGCGATGGGCGAGCATCATTCCAACTTGTACTGCCTGCCCGTGCGCTTCGGGTGGAACGATCTCGGCTCCTGGACGGCGCTGCACGAATACCGCGTAGAGCGGGGCGCGGCCGACGCGAGCGGGAACGTTCTGGATGCGAACGGGTCGGTCGCGCTGAATGCCTCCGGCAATTACGTCTACAGCCCGGGTAAACTGGTGGCGCTGGTGGGCGTGCAGGATCTCGTGGTGGTGGAAACTGCCGACGCCCTGCTGATCACAACCCGCCATGACTCCCAGGATGTGGGCAAGGTGGTGAAGGAACTGGCCGGGCGCGGCCAGGAAAATCTAACCTGAGAGAGCGTTCAATACCAGGACGAAAGAACGGGAAGCACTCCAGCCCATGACTGAAAAATCTCCCGTAAAGTTTGGCACGGACGGATGGCGCGGCATTATCGCGGATGACTTCACGTTTACCAACGTTCGCGCTGCGGCCGCAGCCATCGCCAGCTATATTCTTGCGAAGGAAGATCCACGCAAAGGCGTCTGCGTGGGCTTCGACACGCGCTTCGGCTCACCAGCCTTCGCGGCTGCCGCTGCCGAAGTACTCGCCGGCGCCGGCATTCCGGTGCAGTTGGCCGACCGCATCACACCCACTCCCGCGCTGTCCTATGCCGTAAAGCATCGCGGCGCGGCCGGGGGTGTGATGATCACCTCCAGTCATAATCCCGCACAGTGGAACGGCGTGAAATACAAGGCTTCCTACGGTGGGTCGGGCAGCCCCTCCATCATGGCGGAGATTGAGTCGATGCTGGGCAAACCGCTGCCCGCGGCTCAGCCCGCAAAGATGGAGCGCGTGAATTTTGTTCCGCCTTATGTCGAAGCCATCGAGCGCTTTGTCGATCTCGATTTGATTGCGAGATCGGGTTTCCGCATTGCGATTGACTGCATGTACGGAGCGGGCGCAGGCATCCTGGCGGGGATATTCTCGAAGATCGGCGTCGACTACGTGCAGATTCGGGCCAATCACGATCCGCTCTTTCCGGGGATCAATCCCGAGCCCATCGAGCCGCATATCCGTGCCTGCCAGGACGTTGTCGTCGAGCGAAAATGCGATGCAGGTTTCATCACCGACGGAGATGCCGACCGCATCGGAGCAGTCGACGAGGACGGCAAGTTTGTCGATCCGCACAAGATATACGCGGTCCTTCTGCAGTGGCTGCTGGAGCGCAAACAGTGGCCCGGAGACGTGACCCGCGCCTTCAACACCACGTCGATGCTCGACCGCATCGCGGCGCGGTACGGCCGGCGTCTGCACGAGCATGGCATCGGATTCAAGTTCGTCTGCGACCTCATGCTCACTGAGGACATACTGATCGGCGGCGAGGAGTCAGGCGGCATCGGCCTGAAGCGCCACCTGCCGGAACGCGACGGGCTGCTCAATTCCCTGCTGCTGGCCAACATCATGGCTGAGGAGAAGAAAACGCTGGGACAACTGGTGGCGCGGGTTCAGCTGGAATATGGCGAGCATCAGTACGGCCGGATCGACCTGCACATTTCCGACACCCTGAAGAATGCGGCCATTGCCCGGGCGAGGTCGGGGCTGACGGAGATGGCCGGCATGAAGGTGGAGAAGGTGGAGACCCTCGACGGCATCAAGTTATGGCTCGATAATCCCGACGCGAAGTCGAAACCAAATGCCGGCAGGACCTGGCTGCTGCTGCGCGCCTCGGGCACAGAGCCGCTGCTGCGCATCTACTCGGAGTCGTGCTCCCGGGACTCCGTACAGAAACTGCTGGCCGCTGCCCGCGATTTCGCCATGCAGTCAAACCCGGCCTGACAGGGGCTGCGGCAAGCGTGCGGGCTTGCGCTTCCGTGCCCTGTGCGGCGTACGATGGAGGAGACGATGAGCGCAACCTCGACCCCGGTACAAACCCCGCTGACCCAACTCCCAGCCTGGAGAGCCCTTCAGCAGCACTTCGAGGCGGTCCGCACAAAGCATCTGCGCGACCTCTTCGCCGGCGACGCCGGCCGCGGCACACGCCTTGCGGTCGAGGCTGCGGGGATATATTTCGACTATTCGAAACATCGGATCACCGACGAGACCGTCCGGCTGCTCCTCGATCTGGCTCGCCAGAGCGGACTGGAAGAGCGTCGCGAAGCCATGTTCACCGGGGAAAAGATCAACATCACGGAGAAGCGCGCGGTGCTGCACACCGCATTGCGGGCGGCGAAGGACGCCGTAATCGAAGTGGATGGCAGGAATGTGGTGCCGGAAGTGTACGAGGTTCTCGACCACATGGCCGATTTCTCCGAGCGGGTGCGCAGCGGCGTGTGGAAAGGCGCCACCGGCAAGGCCATGCGCAACGTGGTCAACATCGGGATCGGCGGCTCCGATCTGGGTCCGGTGATGGCTTACGAAGCTCTGCGCCACTACAGCCGCCGCGACATGACCTTCCGCTTCGTGTCGAATGTCGACGGCACGGATTTCGCGGAGGCTACGCACGACCTCGATCCCGCAGAAACGCTTTTCATCATCTCCTCCAAGACGTTCACCACGCTGGAGACCATGACGAATGCGCAGACCGCGCGCCAGTGGTCGCTCGCCAGGCTCAAGGATGAGAGGGCCGTTGCGAAGCACTTCGCCGCCGTATCGACGAACGCGGAGGAAGTCGCAAAATTCGGCATCGACACGGCAAATATGTTCGGCTTCTGGGACTGGGTCGGCGGCCGCTACTCCATGGACTCCGCCATCGGCCTCTCGACGATGCTCGCCATTGGACCGGAGAATTTCCGCTCGATGCTCTCGGGTTTCCATGCCATGGACGAGCATTTCCGCACGGCGCCGCTTGAGAAGAACCTGCCAGTGCTGATGGGGCTTCTGTCCGTCTGGTACGCCGACTTTTTCGGGTCGGAGACGGTGGCTGTGCTTCCCTACGATCAGTATCTGAAGCGCTTTCCCGCTTATCTCCAGCAACTCACGATGGAGAGCAACGGGAAACACGTGACGCTTGCCGGCCGGCGGGTGGACTACGCCACCGGACCCATTTTTTGGGGTGAACCTGGCACCAACGGGCAGCACTCCTTCTACCAGCTCATCCACCAGGGAACACGACTCATCCCATGCGATTTCATCGGGTTCTGCAGGACTTTGAACCCTTTAGGCGACCATCACACGCTGCTGATGGCCAACGTCTTCGCCCAGGGCGAAGCGCTCGCCTTCGGCAAAACGCCGGAGCAGGTCCGTGCCGAAGGCACCCCAGAATGGCTCGTGCCTCACCGCGTTTTCGAAGGCAATCGGCCCTCCAGTACCCTGCTGCTGGATCAACTCACCCCTGAAGCGCTGGGCAAGCTGGTCGCCCTCTACGAGCACAGCGTCTTCACGCAGGGAGTCATCTGGCAGATCGATTCCTTCGACCAATGGGGCGTCGAGCTGGGCAAAGTGCTGGCGAAAAAGATCATTGGCGAACTGGAGGGCGCCGGCCCGGCCGCAGGGAGCCATGACAGTTCCACTACCGCTCTGATGAAGCGGTTCCGCAACAGACGGAGCTGATCCATCCGAGCGTCTCATTTTTCGGCGCTTTTCGCGGAACATTTCATCCAATAAAGTGTTGGAAAGGGTGACGCTTCGGGCAAAGCCGCGTCCGAATACCGACCACCCCGGGGTTGCAGGAACGGGGACGCGAACGGCAACAGCCGAGGCGCGAGGGACACGGGATTATGAAGGCGCACTTTTATTCGAGATCATACTTCGCGGCCGGTGCGGTGCTGGCGCTCGCCGCGTGCCTCGGCATCCCCACCGCAATAGCGCAAAGCGGCGACCTGCAGAGTGCCGTGAACAGCGCGTTGGCTAAAGATGCGGCGCTGCAGGGCCAGCACGTCACCGCCACGGTGCAAAACGGCGAAGTTGTCCTGAGCGGCGTTGTGCAGACGGATCAGCAGCGGCAGGAGGCTGAAACCGCGGTGGCGAACGTGCCTGGAGTGATTGGAATCGCGGACAACATTCGGCTGCCGGGGGAGAGCCAGCCAGCGCCGGCACCCACTCCGGCTGCGCCTGCGAATCCGCCGGCGGCGGCCGCTCCGGAGGGGTCATCGCAAATCCCTCCGCCTCCACCGCCGGATCAGACCACCACGCAGCCCGCCGCGCGTACGCCTTACCAGGGTTATGGCAGCACATCCGATGCGCAGCCGCCCAGCGGTCCGGTGACAATTCCCGCGGGCACGCTGCTACAGATTCGCACCAGCGAGACGCTGGACGTGACGAAACTGCAGCCTGGGGTTCCCTTCCAGGTCACGGTCGCCAGCGACATCTATGAGGGCAACGTGCTCGCAATTCCGCGCGGCGCGGTCCTTCAGGGCGTCGTGGCGGACGTGAAGCAGCCGGGGCGCTTCGGTGGTGACGGACAGCTGGATCTTCGCCTCACGCAACTACAACTGGGCGGCAACACGTATCCGCTTGAAACCGATGTGTGGTCCAGCAAGAGCCCGAACAAAGCCGGCTACACGGCCACGAACACGGTAGGAGGAGCTTTGGTGGGTGCTCTTATCGGCGGCCTTATCGGTCGCGGCCCCGGCGCGGCATTTGGCGCGCTGGCTGGCGGCGGCGCGGGCCTGCTGGCCTCAGGCGCGACGAACGGACCGCGCGTGCTCCTGCCCCCCGAGGCGATGCTGAATTTCCATCTGGCCGAGGCGGTTACTGTGCAGCCGGTCTCCTGGCAGGAAGCGCGGCGGCTTGCCGCCAGCGTTCCGCGTTTGCAGCGCAGGCCCATGTATCCGCCGCCGTATCCGTATTACGCGCCTCCGCCACCGCCCTATCCCTACTACTACGGCTACCCGTACTAGGCGCACCTCTGCCAGGCGAGGCCGGGTCAGCTCCCGGCCTCATTGCCGCGCTGGTTTCCCGATCGCGTTTGTTCGCGTCCAAAACAGGAGTGGCTCCTTCTGTATCCTTTGAAGCCGACGCGTGCGGGGCCCGCCCGTATGATGAAGAAGTGGAAACACCCAGTACAGATCAGGGACTCCGCCTCACCCGGCGATCATTTCTTGGTCTGTCCGCCGCGTTGCTGGGTGGCGCAGTCCTCTACTCCGGCGAAATCTCGCGCCACGAATTAAGCATCGAGCAGCACACGCTGCGCCTCGCGCGCCTGCCCGACGCGTTTCGAGGGATGCGCATCGTACAGATCTCCGATTTTCATTACGCGGACTACACGGAAGGCTGGTTTTTGGGCGATGTGGTGCGCCATGTGAACCGGCTGAAGCCCGATCTGGTGGTGATGACCGGAGACTTCATCAGTTACGGTCCGTATCCGTATTCATATCCACGGCGTCACATGCCGGAGTGCGCCGCCATCCTGAGCGGGGTCGAGTGCCCGCTGCGATACGCCAGCCTGGGCAACCATGACATGACGATCGGCTCGGACTATGTGACCGGACCGCTGCGCGAACATGGCATTCCGGTGCTGGTCAACCAGGCGGTAGCCCTGGAACGCGACGATGAGCGCCTGTGGCTCGCGGGGCTGGGCAGCGCCTGCGCGCAGGATGCGAACCCCGCCGCCGCAATTCCCGCCGCGGCCACGACCGGCACGGAGCCGGTGATCGTGCTGGCGCACGAACCCGATATCCTGCCCGAGGTCGCCCGCTACAATGCGGACCTGATGCTCTCCGGCCACACGCATGGAGGACAGGTGCGACTTCCGTTTCTGCCGCCGCTGGCGCTTCCGCCCTACGGCCATCATTATGTCGAAGGACTCTTTCGTCACGGGCCGACACAACTCTATGTAAATCGGGGCATCGGCGCGGTTGGCGTGCCGTTCCGCCTGAATTGCCCTCCGGAGATCACGGTGATCACGCTGGCCTGAAACAACGCTTCACCGCTCGGCCGGCTCTCGCAGCGCGATGCCCAGAGCCTTCATCTTGCGGTACAGATGGCTGCGCTCCAGTCCCAGCGTTTCCGCGGCGCGGCTCATGTTCCCGTTGCAGTCGTCGATCTTGCGCAGAATATATTCGCGCTCGTAGGCGTCGCGAGCCTGCTGCAGGGTATCGAATTCCCCGGTGCGGACCGCGCTGCGATGCACCAGCATGGGAAGGTGCCGCCGCTCGATCCTCCTAGCCTGCGGATTGAGGATCAGCACTCGCTCGACGACATTCCTGAGTTCGCGCACGTTCCCAGGCCAGTGGTAGTGGCGCAGCAGTTCCAGAGCCGCGTCGTCGATCTCCACCCGCGGGCGCCCGTATTCGCGGCCGAAGCCGAGCAAAAACTCGCGTACCAGCAGCGCGATATCCTCGCGCCGGTCGCGCAAGGGGGGCACGTAAAAAGGAATGACATTGAGGCGATAAAAGAAGTCCTCGCGAAAATTCCCCTTCGCAATCTCGTCTTCCAGGTTCTTGTTCGTCGCCGCGATTACGCGCACATCCACGCTGATCGGCTGGGTTGCGCCCACCGGGACAAATCGCTGCTCGTCAAGGGCGCGCAGCACTTTCGACTGCGTCTTCAGGCTCATGTCGCCCACTTCGTCGAGAAAGAGGGTTCCTCCGTTGGCTCGCTCGAAGGTTCCGCGTTTCTCCGGCGGTCCGCCCGGAACCGCGCCGTGGCGATAGCCGAACAGCTCGCTCTCGATATAGTCCTCGGGAATAGCCGCGCAATTCAATTCCACAAAAACACGATCACAGCGCAGGCTTTCCGTATGGATCGCGCGCGCGATCAGTTCCTTGCCGGAACCGGATTCGCCATAGATCAGCACGCGCCCGTTGGTCGGCGCCATCAGCCTGATCTGCTGCCGCAGAGCGCGGGCCTGGACGCTTTCTCCGGTAATCTGCCGTTCCAGCGCCAACTGCCGCCGGAATTCCAGGTTCTCCGTGCGCAGCCTCCGCGCCTCTATCGCGTTCTTCACCACAATCAGCGTGCGATCCAGGGTCAAAGGCTTTTCCAGGAAGTCGAAGGCTCCCAACTTGGTGGCCTTCACCGCAGTCTCGATCGTGGCGTGCCCCGAGATCACGATGACCTCGGGGCGCGCTTCCGCGTCCAGGGCGTGAATCTCGCGCAGCACTTCCAGCCCGTCCCGATCGGGTAGCCAGACATCCAGCAGCAGCAGATCGTAAATGGGCTCGCGTGCCTGGGCTATGGCTTCGGCCGCCGTACCGACACTGGCGGCGGCATAGCCCTCTTCGCGCAGAATCTCTTCCAGAGACTCGCGAATCTCCGCCTCGTCATCAACGATGAGAACGTGATGCATAGGGAACGGAATCTCAGGCCCTGCTCAGCGCCGTGGCCGTCGCACTTTCCGCCACTCCGCTTTCGGCGAGCGGCAGTTCGATGATAAAGCGCGCGCCGGCGGGCACGTTGTTTTCGGCGCGAATCGACCCGCCGTGATCCTGCACGATTTTGGCGACGATGGAAAGGCCCAAGCCCGTTCCGCGCTGGCGCGTGGAGAACCAGGGCAGAAACAGCCGCTCCCGCATGTCCTCGGTGATTCCGGGACCGGTGTCTGCAATCATGATTTCCGCCATCCCCTGGCGTTCGCCGGGGCAGGTCTCAATCGAGAGGACGCGAAGCAGGCTCTCGCGCATCGCCTCCGCCGCATTATCGATGAGGTTGGCCAGAGCGCGGCGCAGCGCCTCGGGATCGGCCATGACGGGCGGCAACGTGGCGTCGAGGCGTTTTTCCACGCGCATATTGTGAATGCGTCCCTCGAAAAGCAGCAGGGCGCTCTCAACAATCTCGTTCAGACTGGCAGAGCGCGGATGGGCCACAGGGAACTCCGCCAGCGCCGCAAACTGGCCAACCAGAGTTCGCAGGGTCTCCACGGACCCCAGAATCGCATCGCAGCATTTACGAATTACGCCCGGCGATTCCGGCGCGGTGCGATCCACGTGGCGCCGGATGCGCTCCGCCGACAGCGCAATTGGCGTTAGCGGGTTGCGAATCTCGTGGGCAATTCGCTGCGCCACCTCCTTCCATGCCGCCTGCCGCTGCGCATGCAGGAAATCCGTCACGTCTTCCATCACCAGAATCGAACCCTGACCAGCTCCGGTTCCCACCGCCGCAATGGTAACGGCCACATGCATTATGCCGCGCGTGGAACGCAACTCAACCTCCGCGGAGGCGACACCCATCCGGTGAGCGCGGCGTTCAAGGCGGATCACCTCGCTGGAAAGCTCTTCGGGAAGCAATGCCTCGAGAGGCGCGCCGGACAGGTCGGGAAAGCTCCGAACGCCCATCAGGTCAGCGAAGGCACGATTGCCGATCAGCACGTGGCGGCGGGCATCGAGGGTGACCACTCCGGAGGGAATGGTCTCCAGTATTGTCTCCAGTTCCCTGCGGCGGGTTTCGAGGGCCAGGTTGGCTGCCGACACTTCCAGCGACGAGGTCTCCGCGATTCGCCGGCTCTGCTCGAGGTCCGCCGCCATGTGATTGAAGCTCCTCACCAGCTCGCCCATTTCGCCGCTGGTTTCCGCGGTCACGCGATGGCTGTAGTCGCCTTTGCCGATGGCGTCCATCGCGTCGGCCAGAGCCTCCAGGGGGCTGGTAATCCGCCGCGAAACAAACAGCGCCAGCCAGCTGCTCGCAAAGAACACCAGCGCCGTCAGCATAAGGAGCAGCAAAAAATAAGTGGCGCGGATAATCCGGCGCTGCCGGTACAAGGCCCAATACTCGCTGGCGTCGCTGCTTAGATCGGCCATGATGCCGCGCATCCCGGCCGGCATCGGGAGAGCCGCCACGATCACCCCCCCGCCGTCCAGGCTGGCCGAGCCCAGCGCATAATCGGAACCCGCGATATCCAGCATCGGCTCGTCCGAACGCTCGGCGGCGCGGAGAATCGGCGCGGTGAGCGGCTGCCCCGCGCCAATCCGCTGGATATCCTTGCGATTGAGCCACGAATGGACCTCCGCGGGTCCTGATGTCTGTGGAAGCTCGTAGGTGGCTACGGGCACCGCGTCGTGGTACATAACGGCAAACCCGCCCTCCAGACTGGTCTGGTGGTCTCGCATTACATCCACCATGGCGGGTATGTTCCCGCGTTCCAGCGCGGATGCCAGCGCCGGGGCGCGTGCCATGCTCTCCGCCTCAGCCCGTGCGTTCAGCGAGGCGTAGTGCGAGAGTTCCATGGCGATCTGCGCCGAGTCCTCGCGTACTTCAAGGGCGGGCTGCGAAAACCACCTGTCAATGGAACGGTTCATGAGAAGAAAGCTAAAGAGAAACATGAAAAGCGCGGGCGCAAACGAAAGCATCAGCGCGCCGACAAACATCCGGGTCCGCAGCCGCGCTCCAAGCACCTGGCTCCGCTGCTCGGCCAGCAGCTTAATCAGATTTCGAAGGAGCAGCACCAGCACCGTAACGAACAGCAGAAACACCACTACGGAAAGCGATGTCATGAGAAAAATCTGCGCCGTCGTCCGCGGGTTCAGGGATCGCACATTGAATGCGTTGAGCGCCAGCAGCAACAGCAGCAGCAAAAAGCCCGCTGCCGCCAGCAAAATGAGAGTCGCGCGGCGATGTTTCGGGTCGCCCAGGAACAGTCCTCCCTGAATATCCGATGATTATAGGCCGACGGCCGGGGCACGCAGAGCCAGGGGGCGAGTGCGCCGATATCTGCCCAGCCCGGGTGACTGGGCAACAATCTTGGCTCGAAATGCATCATAATGGTTCCCATATGAGATACCAGCGTCTTTACGCACTCGCAGCAGGCGCGGCACTGGTGGCAATGCTTGTCACGAGCGGCTGCAACAAGAGCAAGAATCCGCAGGCCAGCAATGAGGCCCCGGCCTCGACGCAGTCAGCGGCGCAACAGGCAGGGGGAGGCAATCCCCCGCCGCCACCGCCGGACCAGTCAGGTTCCGCGCCCCAGGCGGGCAGTCCCCAGTACGGTTCGGGTCCGCAGGCCGGTAGCCCGCAGTCCGCCGCCGCGCAGCAGCCGCAGGCGCCGCCGCCTCCAGCGGCTGTTGTCATTCCGGCGAACACGCGGGTGCGCGTGCGCATCAACCAGGATCTCGGATCGAAAATCAATCAGGCGGGCGACACGTTCACCGCCGCAGTGGCCGATCCGATCGTCATCGACGGCCAAACCGTCATACCCCGCGATGCCCGCGCTGAAGGCACGGTGATCGACGCCAGACCGCTCGGGCGGTTCAAGGGCGGCGCACTTTTGGAGCTGCGCCTGGAGCGCATCAGGACCCAGTGGGGCAGTTACGCAGTCCGGACCAGCACCATGGAGCGCGTGGAAAAAGGCAAGGGCAGGCGCACAGCGCTCTTCGCAGGAGGCGGCGGAGCATTCGGCGCCCTCATCGGGGGACTCGCGGGGGGTGGAAAAGGGGCGCTGATCGGCGCGCTCGCGGGAGCGGGGGCCGGCACCGCAGGCACTGCCATGACGGGCAACCACCAGATCTTCCTGCCGGCGGAAACCCTCATCACGTTCCGCCTGGAACGCTCCGTCACGGTGACCGAAGGGCAGTAATAACAGCGACGGGCCGGTTCTGACCGGCCCGCAGCGTTTTCAGCCCAGGAGTTGCCGCACCGGTGTCCAGGGCTTCTTCTGGGAAGCCGCCACCGGTTCGCAGGTCAGTGTCCCAGCGCAGGTGTTCACGCCGTCGCGGATCCCGTCGTCGTCCAGAATGGCCTGTTTCGCGCCTTGGCGCGCCAGCCGCATCACGTATGGGAAGGTTGCGTTCGTCAGGGCCAGGGTGGAAGTGTTCGGGACGGCTGCGGGCATGTTCGTCACGCAGTAGTGGACCACGCCGTTCACCTCGAAAGCGGGGTCGCTGTGGGTCGTGGGATGCGCCGTTTCCACGCAACCGCCCTGGTCGATGGCGACATCCACGATCACGGCACCCTTTTTCATCCTGCTCACCATCTCGCGGGTGACAATCTTCGGCGCCGCCGCGCCCGGGATGAGCACGCCGCCGATCACCAGATCTGCCTCCTGGGCCGCGCGCGCAACATTCCAGGAATTCGAAGCGAGGGTAAACAACCGCCCGTTGAAGATATCGTCCAGCTCGCGCAGACGGTTCAGGTTGACGTCGACCAGTGTCACCCTGGCGCCCATGCCCAGCGCAATCTTCGCGGCGTTGGTGCCCACAATCCCGCCGCCGATGACGCACACGTTTGCTGGCGGCACGCCGGGCACGCCGCCCAGCAGTACGCCACGGCCTCCGCGCTCCTTTTCAAGATAGGACGCGCCGACCTGCACGGCCATTCTCCCGGCAACTTCTGACATGGGCGTCAGCAGCGGCAACGTGCCAGCGCGGTCGCGAATCGTCTCGTAGGCGATGGAAACGACCTTCTTTTCCAGGAGCTTCGCGGTCAATTCCGGCAGTGGCGCCAGATGCAGGTATGTGAACAGCGCGAGCCCTTCGCGGAAGAACCCGTATTCCTTCTCGATCGGTTCCTTCACCTTGACGACAAGATCGGCATTGCCCCACACGTGATGCGCGGAGCCGGCAATTTCCGCTCCGGCAGACTGATACTCATCGTCGGTAAACGCCGACAACTCGCCGGCTCGCGTTTCCACCAGCACCTTGTGGCCGGCTTCGGCCAGTGCCTTCACCCCCGCGGGCGTAACGCCCACGCGGCTCTCATGGTCTTTGACTTCCTTCGGAACACCGATGATCATCGTTCTCTCTCGCGTCGTTCTGGTCGGATGCAAACTCTTCATCGTACCGCACGCCGCGATCTTCCGGGGAGCGCCGGAGAGAGATTAGCCCGAACCGAGGCCAGCCGGGCATGCCGGCAGATGCTCGGTATCCGCCTTCAGACGCTCAGAAAGAGCGATTTCGCGGGAGAAAAGGATGGGCGGGAGATCTCTCACAGCCAACCGCGGGAACGCGCCAGTCGCGCGGCTTCCACGCGGTTCGAGGCGCCCAGCTTGCTGATCGCCTCGGAGAGGTAATTTCTCACCGTTCCTTCGGAGAGATGGAGTTCCTCGGAAATTTCCCCGCTGGACTTCCCTTCCCCGGCGCGCCAGAGGATTTGCCGTTCGCGCTCGGTGAGCGGATCGGGGCCGGTCTCCCATGCTTCGGCGGCCAGTTGAGGATCCACGACGCGCAGCCCGCGATGCGCACGGCGGACCGCGTCGGCCAACTCGGCCGAGGGCCGGTCTTTCAGCAGGTATCCCTTCGCTCCGGCGTCCAGCGCGCGGCGCAAATAGCCGGGCCGGGCAAAGGTAGTCAAGATCACCACGCGGGTCTGCGGATAGCGGTCGCGCACCTCGGCGGCCAGTGTGAGCCCGGTCATCTCCGGCATCTCGATGTCGGTCACCAGCACGTCCGGCTTCAGTTTGGAGATGGCGGTCAGCGCCTCGCGTCCGTTGCTGGCCCGCGCACACACGGCGATGTCCGGCTCCGTCTCCAGCAGCGCGGCCAGCGCGCCCAGCACCATCGCCTGATCTTCGGCCACGACCACCTGGATCTTCTTCATCGGCCAGCCGCGGCGGGCGCAGGAATCTCCACCAGCAGCCGCGTCCCTTTGTCTGATTCAATCTGCAGGCGGCCGCCCAGAGACTCCGCGCGCTCCCGCATGCCGCGCAGCCCGTTCCCCTCCTCGCGGATGCCGCCGCGCCCATCGTCTCTGACCATCAGCGAGGTGCCTTCGTCGCGGCTCTCCACGGTGAGCCAGCAGTGGCTGGCGTGTGCGTGGCGCACGATATTCGTAACCGCCTCCCGCACGATCAGCGACAAAACCGTCTCCTCCGTGATCGCGATTTGCCCAGATCCGTCAGTGACTTCGAGCTTCACTCCGGCAGCATCCAGGGCTTTCCGCGCACGGGCAATCTCGGCGACCAGGCCTTCCGACCTGTATCCGGTAATTGCCTCGCGCACTTCGCTCAGAGCGTTGCGAGCAATCTGCTCCACCTCTCCGATCTCCCGCCGCGCGCGCTCCGGGTCGCGATCGATCACCTTGCCGGCCAGTTCCGACTTCAGGACCACCACCGACAGCGTGTGCCCCAGCACGTCATGCAGATCGCGCGCGATGCGTTCCCGCTCCGCCACCTTCGCTAGGTGCGCGATCTCCTCGTAAGCAAGGCCCAGCTTGCGACCGGCCCGCATGCGCTGCGCGGCTGCGATATTGGCAGCTCCGACGGTCACGCAGAACGCCGCGAAGATGCCCCAGTTCCAGGGCGAGCGATGCAGATAGACGCCTTCCGCGACGCTGAGGGCTGCGGACACGAGAACCGCCACGACCCCGAAGCTGATGGACTCCACGATGAACGGAGCAATCGCAGCGGTGTAGATGAACATGCCTCCAGCGCCCTGGTTGAAGCGGAAGTAGACGACACCCAGCAGGAACATGCCGACCAGAAATCCGATTTTGCCGCGCTGGGTCCGGCTGAAGACCATGCCGAAGTAGCAGACGAGAAAAGCTGCGTAGGCCAGGGCAAATTCCACCCACCCGATTCGGGTGTTTCGCTGAACTGGATCGACAAGAAAAAACAGCGAATAGATGAGCCAGATGTAGTCGAAGAACGACCCGCCGCGCTCCTTACGGTCGCCGAACAGGGTCGGGGACTTTCCTCGGTCCCGAGGCGGCTCGGTTCTTTCGCGATCGGAATCCAGATGGGGGTGCGACTCAGTCCCTGTTCCGCTCACGCCTCCGCCTCCATGCGCGTGAAGATGATCCACGCCGCGCCCAGCATCAACAGGGTAAATCCAAACAGGATCTCCCAGTGCCGCACCATGCTGCCGCCCGGCTGCGCAAGGCCAAAGGTGCCCAGGGCCAGTTGGGCAAGATGATAGGTGGGCAGAGCCGGCGCGATCACCAGCAACCAGTGAGGCAGATATTTCACGGGCATCCAGAAACCGGACGCGAACGACATGGGCAGGTAGATGAGGTTAATGATGCCTGGCCCGGAATTCGCCGGCACCAGGAGCGCCACGAGCAGGGCCATCGCGGTGAACGGCACTGATCCCGCGACGATAACGCCGGAGAGTTCCAGCACCTGCAGGGGCGTAACGGTGACGCCGCCCAGCGTTACTCCCAGCAGCACCAGCAGCCCTACGATGATGATCGAGAATGCCGCGCAGCCCATCACTTTAGCGCCGAGGTACAGAATCCGCGGCATCGGACTGGCCTGCTTCACCTCCAGCCAGCCCTGCGCCCGCTCCAGTGCGATCGCCATGCCGATGCCAAAGAGGCATGCCGATACCACTCCCATACAGCTGTAACTCGGCACCAGATATTCGCCGAAACCGTTGCTTCGGTTCGAGACGCCGAACAGCAGAAAGAACATGACCGGCATGCCGATCACCGACAGCGAAAACGCCTTTGTGCGCAGCATGCGAATGAATTCGTAGCGCGCTTCTTTGGCGAAGATGCGCGCATAATACCCCATCCCGAGCACCCGCGGCTGGATTGCGATTGCATTGCTGGCCATGATTTCCGCTCCTCTCCGATCTCTGTTCCCCGATCACTACTTTTTGTCTTCGCCTGTCAACGCCAGAAAGGCCTCTTCGAGTCCCGCGGACGCAATCTCCAGCCCCGTCAGTTCCGGGTCGCGGTTGAGCAACTCACGCACCACCGGCTCCGCCTGCTCAGCCTGGATCACCACGGCCTCCCGGTCCTTCTCCACCTGCGACACGGATGGCAGGGTGCGAAGCCATGCAGGATCCAGCCGCGTGATGCAGCGGATACGCTTTCCCGAGACGCGCTGACGAATCTTCGCAGGGGTACCCTCGCACACCATGCGTCCCTTATTGATGACCATTACACGACTGGCCAGCAGATCGGCCTCTTCCAGATAGTGCGTGGTCAGGAGGATTGTTTTGCCGGCCGCAGAAAGGGCGCGAATCTGCTCCCACATCGCGCGTCGCGATTCAATATCCAGCCCCACCGTCGGCTCATCGAGGAAAAGCAAGTCGGGGTTTCCGCACAGCGCCAGCGCGAAGAGCGTGCGCTGCTTTTGCCCACCGGAGAGCTTGCCAAACAATTTGTCTTCGATGCCTTCGAGGCGCGCGAGCCGCACGACCTCCGCCGCCGATAACGGCTGCGGGTAGTAACTGCGGAAGAGGTCGATGTGCTCGCGCACCCGCAGCATCTCCGGCACGCGGCTGATCTGGAGCATGGCGCCGATGCGCGTGCGCGCATCGGAGTCGCGCGGATCGCGGCCCAGAACCCGAGCAGTGCCCGAGGCCGGCGCAATCAGGCCGAGCAGGAGGCGCACTGCCGTCGTCTTTCCTGCGCCGTTCGGCCCCAGCAGCGCGACCACTTCGCCGGCGCGCAACTCCAGCGAAAAGCGGTCCAGCGCCGTCACCGTGCCATAACGTTTGGTTACCTCGTTCAGGTGGGCTACCGTCCGCATCTGCGGTACCGGCACCGGCCAGGCCGCTCCGCCGGTCTGACCCACCCCGGGGATAACTGCTGTGGCTGTCATGGCGTCTCTCCTGCCGCGCAAGATTTGCTTCAGCGGCAGAGTCAGCATCGCGCGTCTCGGCGCCAGCTTCCAGTGGAGATTGTCAGCAAAGCAGCATGACGTTTGTCATGGAGTTGCTCTCCGTGCCCCGCTCCCTATCGCGTGGCTCGCGGACCATATACCCTGATCCGGTGCATATTCTTGTTTACTCCGCTTCCTGGTGCCGGGACTGCCGAGAAGCCAAGCGCTTCCTCGATGCCAACCACATCCCCTATAGCGAGATCGACGTGGAGGAAACTCCCGGCGCGATCGAAGAGGTCGTTGCGCACGTGGGTAAGCGCGCCATCCCGCAGTTTGTCATCGATGGCGAGTGGGTGCAACCGTATGAGCCGGGCCGCGGCTTCCTCCACGCCGAGATGCGCGAACGCCTGGGCCTGCCCAGGGAAAAGCCCCGTTCCGTCCTGTCGTTGCTGCACCGGAAATAGAGCGTCTTTACGCGGCCACCGCGTGGACGCACGTTTCAGGGTTCGCCGTCGGCAGAAACAGCATCATCACCGTTCCCGAACCGCGCATGCCCTCGCCAGCCACATGGCTGCGGCAGCGAATGACGCCGCCTTTCTTCTCCAGCAGATCGCGCGTGATCCACAAGCCAAGGCCAGTCCCAAAATCCTTTTTCGTTGTGAAGAAAGGCATGAAAACCCTCTGCCGGTTCGCAGGAGGAATCCCAGCGCCCTCGTCGGCCACGGTCAGCCGGATACCCGGCACACCCGTCACCGGATGCTGCGCGGACCACGCCCGGATTCTGATCTCCGTTCCCTTCGGCGATGCATCGATGGCATTCACGACCAGGTTGGAGAGCACCTGCTTGAGTTCGCCCAGCAGGGCGCACACTGTCAACCTCGGTTGCACATCCTGCTGAACCGCGACTTCCTTGTACCGCAGTCGCCGTTCGTAGATGGCCATTACTTCTCCGATCGCCTCGGCCACATCGATCGTGACGGGTTGAGATGTGTCGCGGTAGAAGCCCAGCGTCTGCCTCGCAATATGAGATACGCGCTGTAGTTCTTCATCCGCGGCTGTGAGGCAGGCCCGCGCGCCCTCCGGCAGCGCGGCATCCAACCGCGCCAGATAAATCAGGTTCGTCACCGCTTCCAGCGGGTTATTGATCTCGTGAGCAACCGTGGCCGCCAGCCTGCCCACGGAGGCCAGTCGCTCCGTGGTCCGCAGTGCCGCCTCCATTTTCTTCCCGGCGGTCACATCCCGCAGGACCTTCGCCGCTCCGATGATCCCGCCCTGCGCGTTGCGCACCGGCGATATCGTCAGCGAAACATTCAGGCGTTCTCCGCTCTTCGTCATGCGCACCGTCTCAAAATGCTCGATACGCTCGCCCGCGCGGACCCTGCGGAGGATCTCCCGCTCGTCGCCATGCAGTTCCGGCGGAATAATGGTCAGGATCGGTTTTCCGATCATCTCTGCGGCCCTATAGCCCAGAATGCGCTCCGCCGCAGCGTTCCAGCTGGTTACGATTCCGTCCAGGTTCTTGCTGACGATGGCATCGTCCGAGGATTCGACGATGGCGGCCAGGAGCATCTGCGCTTCGTCGGCACGCTGCGACGCCGTGCCCTCCACGGTGAAAGAGCGCGCTTGCAGGATTTTCCCGTTTCGGATCGAGGGTGTGGCATCCAGTCGAATCCAGCCGATCGCCCCGTCTCCGCTCCGCACAGGCAATTCGTATCCGCGGATGGTCTCGCCGGAGAGCACCATGCGCCGCATCTCAGCCATCGCGCTGGCGTCGGGCACAAAATCCGCCGTGCCGCGCCCGACGTACTCCTCTGCGGAGTAGCCAGGAATCTCCAGTTCGGTTCGGTTCGCCCACAGAATCGTCCCATCCGGCGCAAGCCACGGCATCCCGATCACCGCGGTTTCCAGGAAACTCCGCAGATCACCGTCCGGTGCCCGCAGTATCTGCCGAACGTTGCTCCCTTCCCGGCTCTCTTCCTCCAGAGGCTGCGCCTGCAGCTGCCACAATGCCCTTTGGCGGCGCCGTTCCTCCTCGCTCATGTTTTGGCAACTTTGGTCCGGCACCAGATGGCTGTGCTCCGAGCAGATTCGCCGAAGAATCACGTCCTCCGTGCCGTGCGAAAAGAACCGCAGCGGCAATCCGCAGGACAGATGGAATGGGCGTGTCTCCGCCAGCTGGTTCCACAGCTCCTCCACCCGGACCGCCGCGCATGTGTTGCCTTGTTCCCACAGAACCGCCACCATTTCTCCATAAGCTGCAATATGCGGATGTGGGGAATCCTTTTCACGAGCGACGGCACCCACCGCGGCATCTACAAGTGCGCCCAGGGTCTTTTCGAATCGAAGCTCATCCGGCCAGCTCTCTCTCATAAAAGCGGCCAGGATCTCCGCAGCGTCTCGCGCTATCCAGCGTCCCTGCCGTTCCAACCCGGCAACATCCAGCCCGCGGAGCTCCATTTCTCGCTCCAACTGCCGCCGGTGCGGCGGTGTCGCCAAAGCAATGGCGGCTCCGCCTTCAAGCAGGGCCACAGCCATTCGCCGCCCGATCTCGTTGATCAGCAGCGAGTCACTGGAATAGAAATGCGCGCTGTGGCTTGAATGCTCCGCGCCGCGCTGCCGCAGATTGCCATTGAGCAACAGACTTCTGCCTGAATTTGATTGTGCCTTCGATTTCATAGGCCCGTGGTCTTCGCTGGAAAGGGATTAGCGAGGTCCTGAATCTGTCGCAGGAAAGCTGCTGGTTCGATGCCCGCGGCGCTGCACGGGGATGCCCTCACCGGATCGAGCCAGGCCGAATCGCAGCCTGAAGACATGAGGGGCGCAGAGAGCATTCGCACCCTGCGCCCGTAATTCCCGGCCGGTAAAAGCGACCCCTAAGCCCTCCCTCTCGGCCTGACTGCCTCCTGTGCGTGCGCCGCGCCGTTGGGCGGCACCGGTGCAGGTTCCGGCGTGGCTGGTTTTACTCCGATCCCTAACTTCTCCCGCAATTGCCTGTCGATTCTGCCAAAAACTTCGCGATTGTCCTTCAGGAACGTGCGCACGTTCTCCCGTCCCTGGCCGATGCGCTCGCCGCTGTAGCTGAACCACGCGCCGCTCTTCTCGACGATGTTATTCGCCACTGCCAGATCCAGCACATCGCCCTCGCGGGAGATGCCCTCGCCGTACAGGATGTCGAACTCCGCGTCGCGGAATGGCGCCGCGACCTTGTTCTTCACGATCTTCACTTTGGTCCGGGAGCCGACAACCGTGTCGCCTTCCTTCACCGCCGCGATGCGCCGGATGTCGATGCGTACCGAGGAATAGAACTTCAAGGCGCGCCCGCCGGTGGTCGTCTCGGGGTTCCCGAACATCACGCCGATTTTTTCACGAATTTGATTAATGAAGATCAGGCATGTTCTTGATTTGGAGACGGTCCCGGTCAGCTTCCGAAGGGCCTGGCTCATCAGGCGCGCCTGCAGACCCATGTGCGAATCGCCCATCTCGCCCTCAAGTTCCGCTTTGGGAACCAGCGCCGCGACTGAGTCCACTACCAGCACATCAATTGCGCCGGACCGCACCAGGGCCTCAGTGATTTCCAGCGCCTGCTCGCCGTAATCCGGCTGAGAAATCAGCAAATTATCGATGTCCACACCCAGTTTTTTGGCGTAGCCCGGATCCAGCGCATGCTCGGCGTCGACAAACGCGGCCATCCCGCCAGCTTTTTGCGCCTCGGCGATGATCTGGAGCGTGATGGTCGTCTTGCCCGAAGATTCCGGTCCGAAGATCTCAATCACCCGGCCGCGCGGCACGCCGCCCACGCCCAGCGCAGCATCGAACGAAATCGACCCCGTCGAAATGGTTGCGATCGGCACCACCGCCTCGCGGTTGCCCAGCCGCATGATCGATCCCTTGCCGAACTGTTTCTCTATCTGCGAAAGCGCCAGTTCCACGGCGCGCTGACGATCGTCTGACACGTTTGCTGCTCCATTTCGGGCGCGCACAGGACGAGCCTCCCGCGCCGCGCCACCTGCTGAATTCGGTCAATTTGCCACGAGTCTACCACCGGGTCAGCGCCCGACTGCCTCGGGTCACGCGAAAAGCACCCACTGGTAACGCCCGGGAGTTCTTCTGCAGTCTACAGCGTTTCCAAAGTGCCGTTTTTCCTCAGCTCCACGTGGCACTCCCGCAAAAACAGAGGGGCTGGCCGATACCCCGGCCAGCCCCTCTTTCTGTCAATTGGGAACCGCTTTACTGGGTTCCCGCCGGCGACGACTTTGCCGCCTTGCGATGGTGATGACGATGGTGCGGCGGATTCCGCGGCTGAGCGGTGTACTGGCTCTCGTCCACCGCGGTTGTGCCCGGAACGTCGTTGTCGAATGTAGCGCCCGCCGGAACCAGGTAATCGTCCACCTCGTTCTGGCCCGCGGTACCCGTGCGTACCTGGATGCGGCTGGCGTCGATTCCCTTCTCGCTCACCAGATAGTCCTTCGTGTTCACCGCGCGCTGCGCTGCCAGCTTCTCCGCGGTGGGCCAGTGCTTCCGCTCCCAGCGGGTCTTCGGCGTCTTCGTCGGCGCCGAATCGCCGACCAGCACAATCGTCGCATCCGGCTTCTGCTGCGCGTTCAGCGCAACGTCATCCAGACATGCCTTCGCCTCGTTGTCCACACGCGTTGGCCGGTGCTTGTCCTTATTGAAGGTGATCGAGCAAAGCGTCTGCGTCTTCGGCGCCGGCGGCGGGGGTGGCGCCTGCACATCCACTGTCGTTGTTCCCGAAACGTTATGGCCCTTGTTATCGGCCACGCTGCAGGTCACGGTAATCGTCCCCGACGGGGCTCCGGTGGTGGTCAGCGTCGCCGTGCTCTCAGTGCCGTTGATGGAACCGCTCGAAGCCGAGTAGCTGTAGGTCAGCGGCAGGTTCTGCGGGCTGCTGGCAGTGGTCGTGATGGTCGCGCTTTCGCCCGGCTTGACAGTGCTGGGATCGGCCGAGCAGCTTACTGTAGGCGGCTCGAACGGCTTCACCGTAAAGGGTGCCTGGCAAGATGCCACCTCATTCGGATGGAGCTTCTTCCGACCCGTCGTTCCTTCCTGGCCTTTCTTCCCTTCTTTGATCTGCCCACTGACCGTGTAGTCGCCGGGCGCAAGGGAGGAGGTATCAACGGTCGCGGTCGCCCCATTCCCGCTGACTCCTGTGCCGGTCCAGTTATAGACGGTGTTCCAGTTCTTCTTCGTCGTCACGTCGCTTGGAGTGGCCGTAACGGTCAACGGCTGGCCAGGGTAAATCGACGGGGCACTTGCATTGCACGCCAATTTCACCGGCGCAACCTTCAGGCAGCCCATCGGCAGAAAGGCCGCACAAGTTGCAGAAAGCACCAGACAGGATAATTTCATCTTTCCAAGGTTCATACTCTTCTTCTCCCCATTCGCATTTCATCCTGACACCGCAGGAGTTCTAGGCCCGCACTCTGGAAAGCCGCGCCAGACTGCGACGCGATCATCAGCACTACACGTCAGGCATTGTATTCCTTCGAGTCCACCTCAAAGACATTTTTGCGCGCCGGATGCCGCGGAAGCCATCGCCGCGAAGCTCTGCTGTGCTGTGGCGATACGCAAGCCGAATCAACGCACTGTGTTTAAGACTACTCAGTCGGAGGGCTTGTGATCATTACTCATGAGTTACCCTTGCACGCACCTTGGTAACTCCAGCTTTGGCCGGCGCCTTCGCCCGGGGACAGCAATCCCCCACATTCAGCGTTTTCCGGGTCCAAATGTGCTGTTTATGCTGGTTGGCCATGCTCGCGGCGTGCTGCGGCAGCGGACGGCTCCACGGTGGCTCCTGTGACCCCCACCACAGCCGCGCGCCGAGCCGACGCACTACTCTGAACCGTCGCCCCTCATCAGGAGGCCCGCTTTGGCGACGGTCGTCGAAGCCCCGCAAACGCTCGCCGCAGGCGCGGCATGCCCGCCCGTGCATGCCCAGGGTACCGCGCTCGCAACACCGTCTCAGAATCCCTGGATCGTCGCGATTTCCGTGATGCTGGCCACCTTCATGGAAGTCCTCGACACCGCTATCGCTTCCGTGGCGCTCCCCTACATCGCGGGCTCGCTGGCCGCATCCACATCGGAAGCCACCTGGGTTCTGACCAGCTACCTCATCGCCAACGCAGTGATCCTTCCGGCCAGCAACTGGTTCGGGCTGCGCTTCGGGCGCAAGCGCTTCCTCATCGCCTGCGTCGCTATCTTCACCGTGGCGTCGTTCTGGTGCGGAGCCGCGCCGTCACTCGGCATGTTGCTGCTCGCGCGGGTGGTGCAGGGCGCGGGCGGCGGCGCGCTCCAACCGCTCTCCCAGGCCATCCTGCTCGAATCCTTTCCGCCGAAAAAGCGTGGTCAGGCGATGGCCCTGTTCGGATTCGGCGTTGTCGTGGCCCCTGTCCTCGGCCCCACCCTCGGCGGCTGGCTCACCGACTCCTTCAGTTGGCGTTATGCCTTCTACATCAATATCCCCGTCGGCATCCTCGCCGTCTTCATGATCAGCCGTTTCGTCCATGATCCGCCTTACATCAGGCATGCCAGGGCGGGCCCCTTCGACAACCTTGGCTTCGGCCTGCTCTGCCTGTGGACCGGGTGCCTTCAGGTGACTCTGGATAAAGGTCAGGAAGCCGACTGGTTCGGCGCGATGTGGATCCGCTGGATGGTCTTCGTCCTTGCGGTCTCCTTCGCCTGGTTTCTGTGGCATTCGTGGCACAAACGGCAGCCGCTGGTCAACCTGCACATTCTGGCGCGCAACCGGAACTTCGCGGTCGGATGCCTGCTCGTCTTCATGCTCGGCATAGCGATTTACGTTACGGTCGCCATCCTACCGCTCTTCTATCAGGAGGTTCTGGGGTACACCGCGCTCACCGCCGGTATTGTGGTCGCGCCGCGCGGGCTCGGCTCGATGCTCGGCCTGCCGGTCATGAGCTTTATCAGCCATCGAGTCGACAACCGCTGGCTCCTCTGCGCCGGATTCGCTGTCTTCGGCGTCTGCTCCATTCTTTTTGCCGACGTGAATCTCGGGATCAGCCCCACGACCCTGCTCATTCCCATCGTGGTCACCGGATTCGCCCTCAGCTTCGTCTTTGTACCCATCGCCAGCATGGCCGTGGCCACGTTGCGCAACGAGCAGATCGGCAACGCCACCGGCATTTTCAATCTGGTGCGGAACATCGGCGGGTCCATTGGGATCTCCATGGCGGAAACTGCGCTCGTTCGCCGGCAAAGCTTCCATCAGAGTCGTCTGGCCGCAGCCGTTCCGCAATCCGGCGCCTGGTTCCAGCAGCATTCTTCCGACGCGGCTGCCTACCTCAGCCGCCAGCTCGGCCACGCCGCCGGGTCGCCAGCCGCCTTGTCCATCCTGTATGAACAGCTCCAGCGCCAGGCCATGCTCTGGGCCTTCGTCGACGTCTTTCGCTGGACAGCCCTGATCGCATTCGCCGCTACCGGCATGGTCTGGCTGTTTCAGCGCGTCAGGCACGAAGAGGACGGCAGCGTATCCGTACGCTGATCCGGGGGCTACCGCTCCAGGGCGGCCCGGTCCCACTTTCCCGGATTCGCGGCCGCTTCATAGGTCGTCTGGCAGAATGCCATCAGGGCAGCGGTCGGCGACTCGGCCGCGCGAACCTCGTCGTACATCAGCAAGAACTCGCCCAGCCGCGCGTCATACTTTGCGGCCTCGGGCCGCACTCTTGCCGCTTTAAAGCCCACCGGCTCCGGAGCCGCATAGGCATAAAACGCCGGCCCATTCACGCCGCTTCCGCCGGGCCAGAAGCCGATGCTGCTCACCTCGTGCGAATACGCCTCTCGCGTAATCGCATCGGCATTCGGCCGCTCCGGCGCGCGGCGCCCGGAGAAGCGCGTCACCGCCAGATCGAAGCTGCCCCAGAAGAAATGTACGGGGCTCGACTTCCCTATGAATCGGGAGCGGAACTCCTGCAGCACCGCATCGACGGACAGCAGAATCCGCCAGAACCGCTCTGCCCACGCCGCGTCATACGCGCCGTGCACCCGGTCCTCGTCAAACGCAATTGGATCGGGGATCTCGACCGGCATCCGCCAGATGCGGACGTCGAATCCCGCCGATCGCACCATCTCCAGGCAATCCCGGTGGAAGTCCGCCACCGTCATCGGCCGCAGCGCCAGCCGCTTCACCGTCCCGTCGTTCGCCTCCAGCACCAGATCATGCGCCAGAAAATCGAAACGCAGCTCGAATGCGCGTTCCCCATACGGCATCTGCGATGTCGTCAAACCCCGCGCTGTCAAGTACAGCGGAACATTCCACCAGTGATTCACGAGAGGGGTGAGCCGCAGCCGAATCTTTCCCACAACCTGCGCCCACAGGTGCAGCGTGGCATAGGTATCGCGCCACTTCTCCAGGGGCAATTCGGGCCAGCATTCCGGCCGGTCGGCCATTCCAGGTGGCATGATGGGACCTCCGCGCCTGTCGCTGCCACAGATTATCCCGCCTCGGCGGTTTCCGCGCTCTTGCTCTCGGGGGGAGATGGAAAATCCCGCGCCCGGCTGCTCGAGCGCCATCATTTTTCATCGCCGGCGACGCTACAGGATCGAAGGCGCCGCCACACCGCGGCCATGGCCGGCAGGTCCACTTCTTCCGCCCGAGCCGTCGCCGCAACCCCGCTTGCTTCCAAAGCCGCCGCTACCGCGCCGGCGGCATGGCCGGCATTTCGCAGGTTCTTTCCGAGCATCTTCCTCTTTTGCGCAAAGCAGGCGCGGAGAAACGCCACAAAAGCGTCCGTCTCGACGCCGAGTTCCTCGAAACGCGGTGCCATGGTCAGCCTCAGCACCGTGGAATGCACCTCGGGAGGAGGGAAAAACGCGTCCGGGGGGAGGGTCATCAATCTCTCCACGCGTGCATACAATTGCGCGGTAGCCGACAGCACTCCGTACTCGCGGCCGCCCGGCGGCGCGGCGACGCGCTCCCCCACCTCCCGCTGCATTGTCAATACCGAGCGCTCAATCTGGTCCGCATACCGGAAGAGGCGCAGCAATATCTCCGACGTGATGTAGTAGGGAAGGTTCCCCACCACCATCAGCCGCTCGCCGCCCTGCCGCAGCGCGGCAAAATCTGTGGCCAGCACATCCTCCTGCTGGACCTCGACGTTCTGCCTCCCCGCAAATTCCAGCCGCAACTGCGCCGCCAGCTGCGGGTCAAGCTCAATCGCCACGAGGCGCCTGGCCCGCGATGCCAGCATTCCAGTGAGAGCGCCGCGCCCCGGCCCGATCTCGGCCACCGTTCTCGCAGACAGGTCTCCGAGCGCGTCCACAATGGCCGCCTGAGCCGTCGCGCTTACCAGGAAATTCTGCCCCAGTTTCGGCTTTCTCTTGCGCACGTCTCTCAGCTTCTCACTTCCGAGCCTTGCGACGCACACGATGACCGACTTTCGATCGCCGAGCCCGGGTACCGTCCTCTGCGAAATGCATTATCCTCAGCTTTCGGCATCCCATTCGGTACGGAGCCTCAAATGAAGATCGCTTTTGTCGCCTCGGAGTGCGCGCCCTGGGTCAGAACCGGCGGCCTCGGAGAAGTTGTCGGTTCCCTCTCCCGCGAGATCGCCGCGCTGGGTCACGAGGTTTCCGTTTACCTGCCGTATTACCGCCAGGTCCGCGAACGCGTCGCCGAGAAGAAATACGCTATCCGCAGTCTCACGATTCCCTTCCCCTACTATTCGCGCTTTGCCGGCATCCTCGACGGGGGCAGGGATGGCGGAGTGCAGACGTGGTTCGTCGAGTGCCCCGAGCTTTTCGACCGGGAATTTCTCTACGGCGCCAGCGGCGGCGAGTATCGCGACAACTGGGAGCGCTTTGGCCTGTTCTGCCGCGCAGTGCTGGAAGGCTCCAAGCAACTCGGTGTTCCCGACATCTTCCACGTGCACGACTGGCAGGCTGCGCTCCTGCCTGTCTACCTGCGGGTGCTCTATTACTTCGATCCCATCCTGCGCAACGCCGGTTCCATCCTCACGATTCACAACGCCGGATATCACGGACTCTTCCCGGCGCAAACTGTCGAGCGTCTGCTTCTGCCCTGGGACATTTTCACGATGGATCGCGCCGAGTATTACGACCAGTTCAATTTCCTGAAGGGCGGCATCGTCTACTCCGACCGGCTGACCACGGTCAGCCCGCGTTACGCCCAGGAAATCCAGACCGCCGAATTCGGCGAAGGCCTTGAAGGCGTTCTGCAAAAGCGCGCGGCAGACCTAACAGGAATTCTCAACGGGGTCGACTACTCGCACTGGAATCCCGCCACCGACGGCAACATCGCCGCGCACTACACGCCCGCCAACCTTGCCGGCAAAGTCCAGTGCCGCCGCGATCTGCTGCACGCCTTCGGCGGAGGGACGGTACCGGATTCCACCGCCGTTCTGGGGATCGTGAGCCGCCTGACCACGCAAAAGGGGATCGACATCCTCGAGCAGATCGCCGAATCGCTCATGCAGGAAGACGTCGTCCTGTGCGCGCTGGGCACCGGCGAACTGTATTACGAAAACCTCCTCGGCTCCATGGCCGCGCGATTCCCCGGAAGAGCGCTGGTCAAGATCATGTACGATGAGGCGCTGGCCCACAAGGTGGAGGCCGGGTCGGACATCTTCCTCATGCCGTCGCGGTACGAGCCCTGCGGCCTGAGCCAGTTCCACAGCATGCGTTATGGAACCGTCCCGGTGGTGCGCGCCACCGGGGGCCTCGAGGACACTGTCGAGGAGTGGGACGATGCGGCTCAAACGGGCACTGGTTTCAAATTCCAGGGCTACCGCCCTGAAGATTTCCTGGCGGCCATCCAGCGCGCGCTCGCGGTCTTCCGCGACAAGGAAGCGTGGCAACAGCTGATGCGCAACGGCATGGCCCAGGACTACTCCTGGCCGCATTCGGCCGCCGAGTACGTCGGTATCTACGAGCGCGTCGCCCGGGCCCGCAGTTAAACAACTAACATCTCTCGTCACAGTGTTCTCGAGAGCAAAAGGTTGCCTCCCCGGTGCTCTTCGCAGTGACTGGATCGCCATTTGAACGCGTGATCTGAACTCCGCTCCGCGCCGACGCGCCAACGGGGCCCGCAACCCTGGCATCCAAATCTGGGAGTGCGGAACCTGCTTCTCGCCACAAAGAAGAGAGCGGTTCCTACTGAGTTTGCCGGAAGACAATCTTCTGCGAGGGAGTCATTCCCATGAAACAATTTGCCCTGCTGGCTGGGCTGGCGCTTGTTCTGGCCACCCCGACGTGGGTGAACGCTCAGAGCTACGATCACGTCGAGGTCGGCGTGTACGGCAGCTATCTGCGCTTCAACCAGGGCAGCAGCCCCATTAACTTCGTCGGTCTCGGCGGACGCCTCGACGTCAACACCAATCGCTGGGTGGCGCTGGAAGCTCAGATGGACTACGACTTCGCCCGCAACTACACCAGCACTTCCAGCAACGGGTCCGGCGGAGGGATCAACACCAGCTTCGCCAATACCAGGCTCCGTCCTCTCACCGGCCTTTTCGGACCGAAATTCGAGATCGGCGCGGGCCATGCAGTGACTGCTTTTGTCACAGGCCAGGTGGGATTCGTCGATTTCAGCACCAGCAATCCCAATAACGTTTCCTCCACCGGCGTCACCAACGCCATCAACGGGATCGGCGGAGGAGGAACGCATTTCGCGGCTTATCCCGGGGGCGGTCTTGAATTTTTTCTCGGCCCCGTCGGCATCCGCGCGGACGTTGGCGACGAACTGTATCTCGCCAATGGCACGCACAACAACATGCGCGTGACCTTCGGGCCAAGCATTCGTTTCTGAACTGACCCTGGTTCTCGCACCATCCTTGACGGCAGCCTCTTCGGGGCTGCCTTTTTTTTATTCATCCTCGCTCATCCCGCCACCAGCCACGCTGGCAGTGAACCATTACCTTTGTGCAGATTCGCGGGCGTTGAGGCACGTTTTCACACCCTTTCGGCATGGGCAGCCGCCTCCGCGGCCCATATACTTTTTCCTAAAGCTGCCGATAGAGGTTGCAGGACTACGCCGCGGCCAGGGCCGTTGCAGGCACACAACCCTGGAACAGCGCGCAGAGACCTTTGAGCCCGCGAGAGGAACGTTGCGGGTTGTTGTGAGGCGATCCGCATGAAGGCTGGACCCAGCGGCACCCTGTCCTGCCGGTACTCTGCGCGCGCGGCCGGCGTTCCATTGCGCTTGCGCTCGCGGGCCGCCGCTGGCGTGTTTGTTCTGTTCCTCACCGCCTGTTGCGGAGTGCGCGCAGCTGAACCTTTCGTCCCCATCCTCAACTCGGTGCGCGCTGCTCACCACCTTACCCGGGGGTTGGCACTCCGCGGCTGGCCGGTGCATCTGCGCCGCGCCCAGGTCACGTTCTACGATCCCATCCTGGGCTCCATGTTCCTCATGGATGCAACCGGCGGCATTTTTGTCGATCTTCGCGGCCAGGCCCCGGTTCCGCTGACCGCAGGCGATCTGGTCAGCGTCGACGCCATCAGCGGCCCCGGCAATGTGGATTCTGTCCTGCTGCACGCCCGCTTCCACCTTCTCGGTCATGCCCCACTCCCCGTCGCGCCGCTCTACAGCTTCGATCAGATCTCGATTGACCAGCACGACGCGCAGTGGATCTCGGTCGAAGGCATCGTCCGCTCCGTCCGCCGTCCACGCGCCGTTACGGCCTATGCGGGCCATGCCGCTTCGGGCCAATCCAATCTCATCGTGACGCTTGCCTCCGGCGCGGATCTGCTCGATATCATTACGGAGGACGCCAATGGCATCGACGCCGATTCGCTCATCGACGCCAAAGTCCGGGTGAGCGCCGCCGGCGGCACGCGCTTCAACCAGCGCGGGCAGGTCAATGGGGTCCACCTGTACATGCCTGGACTCTCGTACGTTCAGGTGCTGGATCCCGGCCCTCGCGATCCCTTTGCCCTGCCCCTCACCGACACGTCCCGGATCATCAAGGCCGGCGGCGGTCACCGCGTGCACATTCGTGGCATTGTCACCTCCACCTGGGGGGACCGCCAGTTCTCGCTGATGGGCGAGCATCACGGCATCTTCATCCACAGCGATTCTCCGGCTCATGTTGCCGTGGGCGAGATTCTCGACGTGGTTGGCTTTCCTTCCATCGGCGATTACACCTCCGTCCTGGACGATGCCGTTTACCGTGCCGCGGGCTCGGCCGCGCCTCCGCCTCCGGTGCGGCTTACGGTTGCCGAGGCGCTGCGTGGAGCCCATGATGCCGAACCCATCCAGCTCCAGGGACTGGTGCTCTACGAATCTCTCAGTCCCGGCGAGAAAACACTCGTTCTGAAGGACCGGGGAATCCCATTCATCGCTGCCCTTCCGGCTCGTAATAAAGACGTCTTCTCCGCCGACCTGCAGCCGGGCAGCCGTGTTCAGGTCACCGGAATCTGTTACATTCAGGCCGCAGCCAACAAAACGCCTCAGGCGGTCAGGATCCTGCTGGCTTCACCCGCGGATGTCGTGGTGCTCGTCCGTCCTTCGTGGTGGACGGCGCGCCACGCCCTGGTTCTGCTTGGCATACTCCTCGCGCTGGCTCTGGGAATCGTCTTCTGGAACGTCGTGCTTCGCCGCCGGGTCCGGTCGCAGACACACACCATCCGCCGTCAATTGCAGGAAGCCGAATCCCTGCGTGCCGCCGCCGAGGCCGCCAACCGCGCCAAGAGCGAATTCCTGGCCAACATGAGCCATGAAATCCGCACGCCACTCAACGGTGTCATCGGGATGACTTCGCTCGCCCTCGACACACCCCTCACCACCGAACAGCGCGAATGTCTGGAAACCGCCCGGCTCTCCGCAGACGGGCTTCTCGCAGTCATCAACGATGTCCTCGATTTTTCGCGGATCGAGGCCGGGCGCATGGATCTGGATTCCGTCGATTTTTCGCTGCGCCAGACGGTCGAGGAGACCCTTAAAATTCTCGCCGCCCGTGCTCAGGAAAAATCCCTGGAACTGCTGTGCGAGATTGCCGACGATGTTCCTGAGACCGTTCACGGCGACCCGGCCCGGCTGCGCCAGATTCTTCTCAACCTCGCCGGCAATGCCATCAAGTTCACCGCCCGAGGAGAGGTTTTCGTCACCGTCGCGCTCGACTCCGGGCCTGAGCAGGAATGCCTCCTGCATTTCATCGTCTCCGACACCGGCATCGGCATTCCCCAAGACAAGCGGCAGACCATCTTCGAGCCCTTTGCGCAGGCGGATTCCTCCACCACCCGCGAATTCGGCGGCACCGGCCTCGGCCTCAGCATCTCCACTCGCCTGGTACAGTCGATGCAGGGGCGCATCTGGGTGGAAAGCCAGCTCGGCCATGGTTCGCGCTTCCACTTCACGGCGCGCCTCCGGCCGGCTGAAGGCTCAGCGCGGGACGAACAGGTCGCCCGCGCCGATTCGCTGCGCGGGCTGCGCGCCCTGGTCGTCGACGACAGCGCTACCAGCCGCCGCATTCTGGAGCACATGCTTACGCGCTGCGGACTCCGCCCCACCGGCGCTTCCGACGGGGTTGAAGCTCTGGGTCATCTGGCCCAGGCGCAACAGGCGGGGGAGCCCGTCCAGCTTGTTCTAACCGACCTGCACATGCCCGCCATGGACGGTCTCGAGCTCATCGCGCGCATCCGCCAGATGCCGGGCATCCCCGCACCGACCATACTGATGATTACCTCCACAGCGCGTGGCATGGATTTCGCACGCATCCGCCGGCTCGGCGTCTCGCTGTGTCTCTACAAGCCGGTGCGCCGCCATGAACTCCTGCTCGCCATTCTTCGCGCCATGGGCGCCGAAGATATGCCGGCAACCGAAGCCACTTCCCCAGCGCCCGCGGGCCGCCCTTGCCGCAGTCTTCGCATCCTGGTCGCCGAAGACAATCACGTCAATCAGATCGTGGCCACACGCATCGTCGAGCATCTTGGACACACCGCCGTCGTTGCCGCCAATGGCCGCGAAGCACTTGCTCGCAGTGCCGCTCAGCCGTTCGACCTCGTTTTGATGGATGTTCAGATGCCCGAGATGGACGGCTTTACGGCAACCAGGGAGATCCGCGAAGCTGAGCGCTACACCGGCAGCCATGTGCTCATCCTCGCCGTCACCGCACATGCGCTCCAGGGCGATCGCGAGCGCTGTCTCGCCGCCGGCATGGACGGTTACCTCACCAAGCCAATTACCTCCCAGGGATTGGCGGATGCGATCCGCGGCTTCTTCCCCGATGAATGTGTCGAAGCGCCCGCCCTTGCCACTGCTACCGAGGCTCATGCCCCGGCGTCCTGGGACCAGGCCCTCACCCTCGAACACCTTGGAGGCGATGAGGCCCTGCTCGACGAAGTGGTTGGAATATTCGTCGAGGAGGCGCCTCGGCAGCTCGATGCGCTCCGGCGTGCCCTCGAAGCAGCCGACGCAGCCGCCGCTGCCGAGACCGCGCACAGCCTTAAGGGACAGCTTGGCTATTTCGGCGTTGCCGGGATTTCCGCTTCCGCCCGCCGTCTCGAAGACCTGGCGCGCGCCGGAGATCTGACCGCCGCCTCCGAGGAATTTCGCTCGTTCGCCGCACAGATCGATGGCCTGACCCAGGCAATGCGGGTCTTTGCATCTGCCGGAGAACCCGCATGACAGAGCTTGCCTCCGCGCCCCAGCTCTCTGAGCGAGACCACGATGCGATTCTGATCGCCGAAGACGATCCCATGTTCCGGCGCATCCTGCAACACTGGCTCGAGAGCTGGGGATATTCCGTTTCGATCGCCGAGGACGGCAGGCAGGCCTGGGAGATCCTTCGCGGCGAGAATCCACCGAGCATGATGATCCTGGACTGGGTGATGCCCGGCATGGACGGCCTGGAGCTCTGCCGCCGCACGCGCTCCTCCCGCTGCGGCCCTTACCAATACATCCTGCTGGTTACGGCCCGCGATCGTACGCCGGATGTCGTGCGCGGCCTCGATGCCGGCGCCGACGACTACCTCACCAAGCCCTTTGACAAGAGTGAACTCCATGCCCGGCTTCGCGTTGGGACGCGCATGCTCGCCCTGCAGCGCGACCTGCTCAGCGCCCAGGAAAAACTCCGCTTCCAGGCTACGCACGACGCTCTCACGGGGATGTGGAACCGCGGCGCCGTTCTCGACATGCTCCGGACCGAGATTGAGCGCACCCTCCGCACCCGCTCCTCGCTGGGCGTCCTCATGCTGGATATCGATCACTTCAAGGTCATCAACGACACGCACGGTCATCTCGCGGGCGACGCGGTGTTGAAGGAAGTCGCCCAACGCATCGCAGGCGCCACGCGCACCTATGATGTTCTCGGCCGCTACGGCGGCGAGGAATTCCTCATCCTTCTGCCCACCTGCGACTTCGCCCAGACCCAGTCGGGCGCCGAGCGCATTCGCGCCGCCATCGCCGCTCAGCCGTTCGCTGCCGCCGAAACCCTCATCCCCCTCACGGTCAGCCTGGGAGCCACGGTTGCTCCCATCTGCGGTGAGTCGGAAATGGAGATCCTCAGCATCGCCGATGCGGCACTGTACGAGGCTAAATCCGCCGGCCGCAACCGCGCCGCCATTAGGACCAGCCATTCCGATTCGCCTTCGACGTAACCCTCGATCCGGCTGCCGCCCCCGGTTGCGTCGGGCGTGATCAGATGCCGTTGCTCAATCCGAAATGACTCTTGATGGCCTTCTGCGCCGGCTTCTCAATGAACTTCATTGCCAGGATCGCCAGCGTCACAAGCGCCGCGTAGCTCACCCATGGCTCGAATCTCGAGAGCCCCAGGCGCGCCATAATGTGATGGCGATGGATGAGGTCCCATAGGTTAAAGTGCAGAATATACAAACAATAGCTCGCCTGCCCAACAGACACCAGAGGAGTCAGGCCAAAGAACCGCGCTATCAGATTCCGCCCCGCCAGGCCGAGCACCGTCATCCCGAAAAACGGCATCAGAAGCCCGTCGTGCATCATCGGGAACGGGAAATAATTCCCGAAGTACAGCATGGCCACAACGCCCGTGAGTCCCAGCCCGGCCAGCAGCAGCCGCGTCACCCCAGCGCGGGGAATCAATCCATCCACATCGGCCAGCACAATGCCGAACAGAAAGGATGGAATGTGCGGTGGCGGGGTAAATTTCAGTGCCCGAATCCAGAACCCGTTCGTATTCCGGGTGATATGCGCCACGCCATCCGGGTGGATCCACAGGTAAAGGCCCGGCAGCACCATCCCCAGGCACCACAGCCCCAGCAGCAGCGCCACCAGTTTGCCCAGATGCCTCGGCCGCTTCCACAGGATGACCAGCGGGAAGATCAGGTAAAAAAAGGCCTCGGTGGACATCGTCCACGCCGGCGTGTTCCAGAAGGTGGAAAGCGAGGGGCTCCATCCCTGCATCATGAGCGGCGTCAGAATCACGCCCCAGACAAATTGCGCGTGCGAGCGCGCGTGCCACTCTGCCATCAGCATGCCGGTGGACACCAGCAGCGCCACCAGATAAATCGGATACAGGCGCGACACCCGGGCAATCCAGAAATTCTTCTTCTTCAGCTGGCCCTTCTGCGCCCGGTCGGAGTAGTTGTAGGCCAGGACAAACCCGGAGAGCAGCAGGAAAAAGCTCACCGAGGTGTAGCCGCTTTTGACGATGGGGGCAAACGGCCCAAACCACTCCGGATTGAAGAAATGGAAGAAGACGATGTTCATCGCCGAGAACGCCCGCAGGCCGCTCAGCGCCGGCAGATGGTCCCTCCCTTTCCGGATGACTGCCGTCTGAGAGGCCGCCACGCCTCCCGCAGCCTCGCGCGCGGCTCCATCGTCATAGGGCCCGATCATCGGTGAAACGGTTTGGCCCTGAGCGCTCAGGCAGTCACCAGTGAGCCGACCTTTTCCCCCGAAATGACGCGGCGGATATTGCCCGGCTGATTGAGTTTGAAAATGATCATTGGCAGATTATTGTCCTTGCACAGACTCACCGCAGTGGTATCCATGACCTTCAACCCGAGCCGCAGGATTTCCATGTAGGTAATCTGCTCGAATTTGACGGCGTCCTGTCGGATGACCGGATCGGCGTCATAGATGCCTTCGACTTTGGTGGCCTTCAGCAGGACATCCGCTTTGATCTCCATGGCGCGCAGCGATGCCGCTGTGTCGGTTGAGAAATATGGATTTCCGGTTCCCGCCGCGAAGATGACAATGCGGCCTTTCTCCAGGTGCCGCATGGCCCTGCGCCGGATGTAGGGTTCGCATATCTGGTTCATGCCGATGGCGGACATCACCCTGCAATGCACATCGAGCTTCTCCAGCGAGTCCTGCAAAGCCAGAGCGTTGATCACCGTGCCCAGCATTCCCATGTTGTCGGCGGAAACGCGGTCCATCTCCTTCGCCTGCTCGGCAACGCCGCGGAAAAAGTTACCTCCGCCAACCACGATAGCCACTTCCACGCCCATGCGGTGGACGTCGGCCAGTTCACCCGCAATTTCGTGAATCCGCAACGGATCTACGCCAAAACCACGACCTGCTGCCAGAGCCTCGCCGGAAAGTTTCAGAACCACTCGCTTGTACATGCAAGCACAGTATCGCATGGAGACCGGGGCATTCCTGGAGGCTTTCTGCCCCCGGGAATTCGATCAGTGCCGCGCCTGCGTAAGCGGGGTCGCTGGCCCCACAATCCCCGTGGTTACATGGGTCCGCTCTAAGTCGCGGTTCTCCCCATCGATTATGACTGTCCGGCGAAAGAAGAACAGCACGTGAATCCCGAATTCCGTCGAGAATGAGACCGGAAACCAGACACCGTCCGGCTGAGGTGCGTAGACCACGGTGAAGCCCAGGCCCGGTACGTTCGTACCGAGGAGGGTTCGAATCGCGAGGGGAATCCGGCGGGACATCTCGCTGCTGACCGCGACGGGTTGAAATGTGGCCGTATCGATCCAGGCGTCGCCCTTCCATGTGAAATCGTGCGGACCGCCGGGACGGAATTCGATATGAAAGATGCGGCGGTTGTTGAGGTGTTCTTGTCCCACCAGCCGGAAGCGGTAATTCGCCTGTTCTTTCGAGGTCAGCGGAAAAAGCTCCGAGTCAATCCCGTCTTTGGTTTTGTCTCCGAGGATCTCCGATCGCATGTCGTCGACCATGTTCACGTCGATTTCGTCGCCCGTGACGGGTACGGGCGAGGCATGCTGCACACCCTCCAGTTTGCCCTGCGTGGGTGGCTGGGCCGAGTAGTCCACGTAGCCGTGATGGCTCCAATAACGCCCGCGAAGCTGGAACAAATGTCTCTGCGAACCGTTCGCGGAAGGCACGACACCGTAATCGGCAACCTCCTCGCAGCGAATCCTCCGTCCGTGACGGGAGATCGCCTTCACGATCTGGGTGTAGACATAGTGAGCGCGTTCCGCCTGCGCCTGGTCCTGTAGTTTCGCTACCCTCGCCATGATCTGCTCCGGCGTCAGAGTCTGAGCGGAGATACCGACGTCCGCGAGCGGCAGGGCCAGGCAAACACACAGTTCCGCAAAGAGCGCCATCCGCCTCACGGCGCCGGAGGACCACACTCGGCAACAGGTTGAATCCATCATGAGAATCTTCGACGCGCAGCCGGCTCGCCGCTCACCCTTTAGTCCGCCACAGCGTGTTTTCCGTAATCACGATCCCGCGCGCTGCCCTGCGGATTCTGCAACCACCGCTGCATCCGTTTCCCATCCACCTCGATGCGTACCAGATCCAGTTCGCCGTTGTCGTAGTCTGCGATCATCAGGCGCATCGCGCGGCCGTCGGGCTGCGTGAAGATCAGCGAAGCTTCTCCGTTGTGCTGGCGCTCCGTCACAAATCGCTGCCATCCGGAACCCAGCGTTTCGCTCACCAGGTGCTCCAGTTGCTCAGGGTCGGGCGCCTTGCGGAAATTTTCGAATTCCGCAATCCGCATTCCCTTTACTCCGTCGCCGGTCACCACCCGGGCGCAGAAGCTCACCAGCCCCATGAGCGGCACGCGCTGCACGTGCGCCGGATACCGGGCCTGCACAGCGCTCACCACCGCGTCAAAATCATGCCCGGAGGACGCGCATCCCGCCACCGGGGCCAACGCCAGCAAGGCGGCCAACAACCGGGCAGCGGCCCTCACTGCTGGCCGCCCTTCTTCTGCTTCTGGTACAGCGGGTTGGGAGATGCCGGCGCAACGGCTCCAGCGGCCGGCAGTCCCGACGGGACCCCGAAGTGGCCGCTGATGGCGCCCAGATCCTGCGGCCGGATCGGCCCGTCGATGTACACGAAGTCCAGCTCCGTCGGCTCGGCGTTCAGCACGATCATGCCCATCACCTGGCCGTTGACCATCTTCATGTAAATGTCGTCCGCCTCATCCTTCCCGCGCGACTTCACGATTGGGCTCCAGTCCGGCCCCGCAAACACGCGCCGGATAGCTGCAAGTTCCGCCAGGCTGTACTGCCCCGGCTTGCTGAACTCGTACGAGCGCACGTAGATCCCCTTGAGCTTCGCAATGATTTGCTTACCTTCCGCGTCATCCTTGTCGTTCATGAAATTGCTGGCGAAATCGAGCATCTTCCGGTCGAGCGTCACCTCGGTATAGTTCGAGGACCGCGCCGCCAACTCCTTCGCCAGCGAGTCCGGAAACGGCATCGTGTTCAATTGCGCGTGCAGCGGCGCCGCCAGTCCGGCCAGCACCGCCAGCGCGGCTATTCCAATGCTCACAATCGTCCGTCGGTTCATGGCTCAGTCCTCTTTCTGGTTCCGTGTTCCAGCGCCGCCGCCCTGGCGACCAGGCTGGTTGCTGATTGTTCGCTCCACTTCGCGCAGCGTCGTTCCGGCAATCCGCAGCGCCAGCATCACCTGCGCCCGCGCCTCTTCCCCCTGGCGGCGCTGCTCCCGCTCATGCTGCGCGCCCACACCCGCCGTCACCACCGCAACCAGGGCCGTTGCCGCGGCCCACCGCCGCACCGGCAGCGTGAGCCACCGCATCCTTTCGCGCGCCCCGTGCTCCTGGGCAACGCGTGCCATCAGCCGGTCCGCGAACCCTTCCGGAGCGTCGCGCGCCGTCAGCTCTTCGCGCAGGTCCCGCTCAAAATCATCGATTGGCTCAACCACGGCAATACTCCTTCAAGCTCCGCTGTGCTTTCTCGCGCAGCAGCTTCACCGCTCGGTGTAAATGGCTGCGCACGGTAGCCAGCGGCATGCCCAGCTCAATGGCAATGTCCTCCGCCTCCAGATCCTCCTGGTACCGCAGCAGCAGCACCGATCGCTGCGCCGGAGGCAGGGTCAGCAGCAGTTGCTCCACACGGTTCATCAGCGTCAGAAACTCCGGCGTCGCCGCCCGCAACTCCATGCCATCCTCGTATGCAGCTGCCGCCGTATCCGCTCGCGCCGCCCGCCGGCGCAGCGCATCGGTCGCCCGATGACAGGCCACGCGCCGCAGCCATGCCGTCACGTGATCCTCGCTCTCCAGCCGGCGCAGCACCCGGTGCAGTTCCAGAAACACATCCTGCGCCACTTCCTCCGCCGTTCCCCGCTCGCCCACAATCCGGTAAGCAATCGAGAAAATCCGCGCCTGATTGCGCTCCACGATGGCTCGGAAAGTATTGGGCGAGTCGTCCATGTGCGTCCTCGGCGCGTTCTGTTCTCCCTATACGCAATGCGAAGGGCGAAATGATGCAGAATTCCGGAAATTTTTGCTCGTTCCGCGGCGCCGTGTCTGTGTTGCTTTGCGTGCTCCCCTGCCACTCGCCCTTTTCTTAGTCCGGATGTTTATACTTCTCCATGCTTTCCGCACGTCTTTCCCTTGCACTCTCCGCCTTGGGAGCTTGCGCTCTTTTTGCGGCCACCTCCGCGATCCAAGCGCAACACGCATCCGCCGCCGCCGCGCCCCACCCCATCACACTCAGCGACCTCTACCGCTTCCAGAACGTGGGTAGTCCGGTGGTCTCCCCGGACGGCAAATGGATCGCCTACACGGTCCACAAGACCGACCTCAAGGCCGACAAGGGCGCCACCGACCTCTGGATGGTCTCCTGGGACGGCTCGCAGGACATCCGCCTCACCTGGGGCTACCAATCCCTCCAGGATGCAAACGGCCTCGGCTCCGCCGGCGATCCGGCGTGGAGCCCCGATGGCAAGTACCTCTCCTTCCTCGCCGGCCGTCCCGGTCCCGCGAAAGGCGAGCAGGTCTGGATCATGGATCGCCGCGGCGGCGAAGCCCATCAGCTCACCAACGTCAAAGGCCACATCCGCGGCTACGCCTGGTCGCCCGACTCCACCAAGCTCGTCCTCGCCATTGTTCCCGATGAGAACCCGCAGCCCAAACCCGGGGAAAAGCCCAAGCCAAAACCCATCGTCATCGACCGCTATCTGTTTGAACAGGACGTCACCGGATACCTCCGGGACAACGAGCACACCCACCTCTTTCTCTTCGACGTCGCCACGCACAAGCTGCAGAAGCTTACCAACAGCAATGCGAAATTCGATGAGACCGATCCGGTCTGGTCTCCGGACGGCTCCCGGATCGCGTTCGTCAGTAACCACGATCCCGATCCCGATCGCAGTATCAACACCGATATCTGGGTCGTTGCCGCGCAACCGGGCTCCACTCCCCGCCAGCTCACTCACTATCCTGGGATCGACGAGGGCCGCATTGCCTGGTCTCCCGATGGAAAATGGATCGCGTTCCTGCGCGGTGCGCAGCTCAAGCTTTGGCAGTACAGCCTGGACACGCTGGGCGTCGTGGCCGCCGACGGTAGTGCGCGTCCGCGCATGCTGACCGCGAAGCTCGACCGCTCCGTTTCGAACCCGGTCTTCTCTCCCGATGGCAAGTCAATCCAGGCCATCGAGGAGGATGACCTGAACCAATACCCCATCACCGTCGAAGTCGCCACCGGCGCGGTCCATCGCGGGGTCATGTCTCCAGGAGTTTCATGGAGCTTCAACCAGCGGGCCGGTCACACCGCGATTCTCTGGACCACCAACTCCGCTCCCGGCGAGATCTACGCCCTCGACCACGGAACGCTGCGCAGGCTCACCCACCACAACGATGCCCTGATTGCGCAATTGCAACTGGGCCAGGTTCGCGACGTTTCCGCCACCAGTCAGGATGGCACCGCGGTCCACGGACTGATCACCATGCCCCCCGGGGCGGAAGCGGGGACGAAGTACCCGATGATCCTCTTCATCCACGGCGGACCTAACGGCCAGGACGGCCATGAACTTAACCTCCTCAACCAGCTCTTCGCCGGCCATGGCTACGCAGTGCTCAACGTCAACTACCGTGGCAGCTCCGGCCGAGGGGCCGCCTTCCAGCAGGCCATTGCCGACAACTGGGGCCATCTCGAAATCCAGGATCTGATGGCCTGCGCCGATCAGGTCATCAGGGAAGGGCTGGTTGATCCGAACCGGATGGGTGTGGGCGGCTGGAGCTACGGCGGCATTCTCACCGACTACACCATCGCCAGCACCAACCGATTCAAGGCGGCCAGCAGCGGCGCCGGCACCGGCGATCCTATCGGCCTCTATGGCGTCGACGAGTACATCCTGCAGTACAACAACGAAATCGGATATCCCTGGGTCGTCACCCAGAAGTACATCGACCTCGGCTACCCGTTCTACCACGCCAATCGCATCCACACACCCACTCTCTACATGGGCGGAACATCCGATATGAACGTCCCTCTGGTCGGCGGCAAGCAAATGTACGAGGCGCTGAAGACGCTCAACGTTCCGTCCGAACTGATCGTCTACCCAAACCAGTTCCACGGATTCACGCGTCCCAGCTTCATCCTCGACCGCTACGAGCGCTGGTTCGCCTGGTATGACAAGTGGGTGCTGGGCAAAGGCGACGCCACACCGGCCTCCGAGGCCCCGAAGCCTCCGGCGAAACCGGCGGCAAAGATGTAGTTCATCCGGCGAGCGGAGCGGAACATCGTCCGCTCGCCACCATGCTCCGCCCGGCCGAGATGCGCTTTGCGAACCCTGCTACACTGCGCTTGTCACCTTCGGGGATTCCCCCATGGCTTTATACTTCCTTCGTCCGCTCGCCGCCCGGCAAATGCGCCGCAAGCGGCGCAATTTCCTGCTCGGCCTGGCCACCGTCATCGTCCTCATCGCATCGGTCGCCGCCTGGAGGGATCTGCGCGGTTCACCATTCTCGCAGATCATCCTATTTTATCTCTCGGTGGAAGCGGCCGTGGCGGCTGCCGCCTGCGGGTTCGCTCTCTGGACCTATCCGGACTATGCTCGCGGCCGCGACCGCAACGCGTACGAGATAACGCCGGAGGGCATCCGGGTCTATAGCGGAGTGGCCACCGGCGAGATAGATCTCCTCGAACTCGACAGCCTGCCGCGGAAACGCCGGCACAGCCACTTCCTGCCCGCGGCCTTTATAGAAGATTTCGAAGATCGCCCCAACGGCGGCATTGCGATTCGCGGACGCTTCGGCCACGGCGGCATCGTCGTACCCGCCTCGCTCGACGGCCTCGATCTCTTCCGCCGTCAACTCGTTGATCTCGGCATTCCCGAAGTTCATCACGGGGCCATCGCCCGCGTGGCCACCTCCGTCGCGCTCTGGACGGCGACCGCGGCCTTTGTCCTGCTGTTCACTTACTCGATCGCCTGGGGAACAGTGCCGTGGGTAGTAATGGCCGGCGGTATTCTCTGCTCGACGTTTATCGCGGGCGCCTGGTGGATCGCGCGCCGCCTGCACGAAGGCAGAGTTTTGAACGCCGGTCTTGTCTTTCTTGTCTTTGCGGCAGTGCTTTTGTACCAAACCGGCAGCCGTTCCTGGCATCTGGCCCATCCCGCCGGCCCCGCCCATGCTGCCGCCGCTGCGCCGCAGCACCCCTCCGCACAGTAAGCGGTTCCCGCCGCCGGCGCTCCGGCGTACAATCCCTTCCATCCCGGTTGCTGATCAGGAGTGTTTATGCCCTGCTCCGTCTTTGTCGGCATCCCGTAATTTCTGCCTTAGAGATCGTTAAACAGGCTCTGCTGCCCCAGCTTGGCAATCACCTGGCTCAACGCCGCCTGCTGTGTCTCCGCTGTGCTCAGTTGCGTGGCGATCTGCCCCACATTTGCCTGCATCAGCGTAGTCTGTACCGAGGTCAGCTGCGTCTTCTCGCTCTGAGTGTACGTTTCCGCAGCCGTCAGCCGCGTCATCGAGTTATCGATCGTCACGCGCTGCTGGCTCACGTGGCTCAGTGCGCCGTTCAGCGCCGCCGCATCGGCCTGCGCCGTCGCCGTCGGCGTCCCCGAGGAAAAATCCGCCACCAGCGCATTCAGCGTACCCAGCACATCCGCCCCCGCCGCCGAGAAGATCTGGTTCCCGGGAACATTCAGTTGTATCTTCTGCCCGCTCGGCGTCTCCAGAAAGTTCACATCTCCGTCGCCCTGATAGGTTGCGGTCGCTGGAGTCGTCGTCGAGTCCAGCGCGTACGGAGCTGTGCCCCCGTGGCTTCCGGAGAATACATACTGCCCCAGATACGTCGTGTTCGCCAGCGACAGCACCTCGTCCCGAATCCCCCTCAGCTGATCCCCGATGGATTGCACGTCGCCGGGGTTCAGCGTGCCGTTGTTCGCCTCTGTCGCCAGCGACACCGCTTCCGTCAACTGGCTCACTACCGACCCCAGCACGGAATCGCTCACCTGCAACCTGCTCTGTGTCGTCGATGCCGTCTGCGAGAAGGTGTCGTCGTTCCCGATCTGCGCGCTCAGCAAAACGTTCTCGCCCACCGCTGCCGGGTCATCGCTCAACTGGTTCACCCGCGATCCGCTGGCCAGCTCTTCGGTCAGCGTCTGCTCCGTGGACGAAGTCGCATCGAGCGAGCTCACCAGATTGTTCATGTACAGCGGATTCACACGCACAGCTCGCTCCTTACGTGGAGTATGTTGTCTGGACACCCAGATTCAGGGCGGCGGCGATCACCAGATCGAGCGCAGTGAACACCTTCGACGCAGCCTGATATGACTGCTCCAGGGTCTCAAGCTGCGCCGCCTCGTCGTTCAGACTGACGCCGGAAAGCGACCCGATCTGGTTCTGCAGCTGCGTCAGCGCCGCCTGCTGCGCCGTGTTCTCGCTTGAAACCTCAGTCACATGATTCCCCAGCGTCGTCACGAAGTCCGAATAGTCCTGGGTCGCCGTCATTCCGCCTACCATCGCCTGATTCGCAAGATCGGCCATCGCGACTGCATTCGCGTTATCCGCCGAACCACTGCCTGCCGCCGCCGCCGCAATCTGCGATGGATCGCTCATGATCACCGCAATTCCTGCCGCCGATCCCGCGGGAGCCGCGGCCGTCGCTGTGCCGGGCAGGCTGAACACCGGTCCTCCCGGATTGCCGTTCTGGTCTGAACCCGCCTCGTTCTGGGTGTTGATCTTCGTGGCGACGGCATACGCCAGAGCATCCAGCGAGCTTTCCGCCTGGGGAATGTCCTGATCCCGCGCGGTCAGAATTCCCCCGGTCTGGCCGCCACCCGCCGTCAGGTCCCCTGTAATGTCATTGCCCTGCGAATCGTAGAAATGCGTAACCCCGCCGCTCTCCCCCGTGGTCATCTGAAAGACCTGTCCCTGCGACACCAGCAGCGCTCCACCCGACGTCGTAACCGTCAAACCGTTGCCCTCCGTCGTCGCCGTCCTGATCCCGATCAACTGGGAGAGCTGTGTCAAATCCTGCTGCCGCTGATCTTCCAAGGTCCCCGCATCCGCATTCGGGCTGGTGGTTTCAATCTGCACGTTGAGTTGCGCCACGTTCTCCAGCAGGGCATTTGCCTGCTTCACCACGCTTCCCGCCTGCTCGTCCAGAGATTGGCGCTGGCTCCCGAGTTGCGAAGCCGCACCATTGAAATCCGACGCCAGCGCCTGCGCCACGCTCAACACCTGCTGCCGCACCGCGTCGTCAGACGGGCTCGCCTCCAGGGATGAAAAGGATTCGAACAGGTTTGAGAGATCGCTGCCAATCCCGCT
>DAHUYD010000007.1 GCA_027315385.1 Acidobacterium sp. | reverse complement strand
GCCCGCCGCTGTGCTCAGCGCCAGACCCTCCACCATCATTTGCCGCACGATCCTCCACCGGCTCGCGCCCAGCGCCCGCCGCATCGCCATCTCGCGCTGCCGCGCCGTGCTGCGGGCCAGCAGCAGGTTGGTCGCGTTCAGGCTGGCAATCAGCCACAGCGCGGCCGCCGCCGCGAGCAGCGCCAGAAGCGCCTTGCGCATGCCGGTGTCCACCAGCGTGTCAGAGTACCGTTCCACCTTCACCCGGCTGTGGTCCTCGCGGACGGAGCTCTGCCATTCCTGCCCCACCTGCTGCTGGATCGCCGCCATCTCCGTCTGCGCCGCCTGCACTGTCACGCCCGGCCGTAGCCGCGCCACGACGGAATAGCTGTTTGTGTTGTTGCCCCGCACCGCATCGTCCGTGTCCAGCTCTGCCGGCGTCCAAACCTGCGCCATGCCGTGCGTCTCCGCCGGATAGCGGAACCCGAGCGGCATAACCCCGATCACCGTCCAGGGCTTGTCGTTGATCCGCACCGTTTTGCCCGGAATGTCCCGCTGGCCGCCCACCGCCTGCCACGCCGCGTAGCTCAGCACAATCGTGCCGGCGTTTCTGTCCGGACCCAGGCTTGGCTTCACAGGCAGAAATCCCCGTCCCAGCATCGGCTGCACGCCCAGCATGGGCAGCAGATTCGCGCTCACCGCTTCGGCGCTGATCTCCACGGCGCTCTTGCCCTGCTCCAGAAAATGCCGGCCTCCGAGGACGTTCGTCTCGAATGAAATTCCCTGGAACGACCGGCTCTGCTTCAGCCACTGTTCGATATCCAGCCACGGCAGCGGCCACACGGTCTCCCGGGATTTGTTCACCTCCGTGATCTGCACCAGCCGCCCGGCATCGCGATACGGCACCGGTTCCAGCAGCATATGGTCCACCACCGTGAACATCGCCGCCGCCGCGCCGATCCCCAGCGCCAGCGTCCCGATCACAGTCGCCGCGAACCCCGGCGACTTCCGCATCTGCCGCAGCGCGTAGCCGAAATCCCGCCGCAGGTTTTCGAGGAAGGGAAGTCCCTCGCGCAGCCGCATGGTCTCGCGCACCTGCGTCACTCCGCCGAACTCGCGCAGCGCCGCCTGGCGAGCCTCTTCCGGCGTCATGCCGCGACGCTCGTGCTCTTCCGCCGCCATGGCCAGGTGCGCCTCCAACTCCTCATCTGTCTCCCGATCCAGCTTCCCGCGCCGCAACATCGACGCGCATCGGCTCACCAACGTCCGCAGCTGAATGAATCCCCATCTCCGCTTCGCCATCGCCGTTCCTCCCGATCACCGACCACTGGCTACTGATCGCCGATCACTGGTTTCAGAAACCGCGCCATTGTCGTCGCCACCCGCTCCCAGTTCTCGGTCTCTTCCGCGATCTGTGCCTGGCCCGCGCGCGTGAGTGCGTAAAACCGTGCCCGCCGCCCGTTCTCGCTGGTGCCCCACTCGGCGCGAATCCATCCCCTCTGCCGCAGGCGCAGCAGCGCCGGATAGATCGTTCCCTGATTCAGCCTGAGCGCGTCCCCGCTGGTCTGCTCGATCCGCCGGGCGATTCCGTAGCCGTGCTGTGGGCCCATCGATTCCAGCGTCTTCAGCACCATCAGGTCCAGAGTGCCCTGCAGCAGCGGTCCAGCCGCGCCGTCGGCTGGCGGCCGCAGGTCCGATTTCCCGTCAACCATCCCTCGAATCCTCCTGTTGGATGTCTACATTTGCATGGACTGCCCCCTTCTGTCAATTTCTGCCATATTCCAATCGGTTGGAAATTCGCGGTTCCGGTACGGTAATCTTGAGAGTGCCCAGCAAGGGTAGGTTTGGAGGTGCAGTTCTTTGGCAGAGGTTCGCGTGCAGGAAGGCGAGCCGCTTGAAAACGCCCTGCGCCGTTTTAAGCGTAAGGTTCAGCAGGAAGACATCATCAAGGAAGTGAAACGTCACTCCTTCTACCTGAAACCGGGCGAAAAGCGCCGCGTGAAGGAAGCGCTGGCGCGCAAGCGGAATCGTAAGAAGGCTCGTAAAGAGCAGGACTAACCCACGGACTGGTCTGTCCTGAATCCCCAGATTCAGGGCAGATCCCAACCGGCAAGCCGCGTTCCAGCCTGCCGGGATGGGAATCCTGGATGGCGCGCCCTGGTCGCGCGCTGGTAAGGTCAGACCGGTACACAGTACTTGAGCCGCTCTTCGCAGCGGCGCTTCCGGCAGTGGCGCCGGTGCCTGTAGTTCTTGGCCGCATTTCAGCCGCGGCAGCGCGTCGTGCGCATGCGTCGAGTCGGCGCACCGGAACGCGCAGGGCCCCTATCGAAAATCGGAAGTATCGCGGCCGGTCTGCCTTCATGGTGAGGCCAGGGGCCGGTAACGCATACTTCAGGGAAAGGCGAGGGAAGCGGAATGGATTTTACCGACAAGATTCTGAAGTGCGTCGACTGTGGGACCGACTTTGTCTTCACTGCCGGAGAGCAGCTTTTCTTCTTCGACAAGCAGTTCAAGAACGATCCAAAGCGTTGCAAGCAGTGCAAGGCGAAGCGGGCCTCCGGCTCCACTTCGGTGCGTCCGGAAACGCGGACGGTGTGCTCGGAATGCGGCACGGAGACCACCGTGCCGTTTAAGCCGACCCAGGGGCGTCCCGTGCTCTGCCGCAGTTGCTTTCAGCAGCGCCGGACCGTCATGGGCCAGGCGAGCTGAGATTCACGCCTCATGCAGGCTGGTTCCGGGGTTCTTCCGGGCTCTCGCATTGCATCTTCTGTCCAGCCGGCGGTCGCCTGAGGTTGACGGTTGTTTTGGGATAGAGCGACCCCGGCGCCTCTTCTACCGCGCCCGGCTCACGGCCAGTTTGCGGGGCTTCCGCACTGGCGCCATCGACAGCGCTTCCAGCTGCTTCTCGCCGGCGCGCCTCTTCTGATCCTCGTGCGATACCAGCAGCGCCTCGATCTGCCGCAGCAGATCCTGCGTGTTCATCGGCTTCACCAGCAGCTTGTCCGCGCCGTCGGTCGCCCACTCCTCGTTCTGGGGCGGATACGCCGTCAGAATCGCCACGGCTGGGCGATTGGGCGCTTTCCTGGCTGCGGCCGCCACATCGTGTCCTGCCGTCTCGCTTTCCATTCGAAGGTCAGTAATCACCATGTGGTATTCGTTGTTGCGCAGGCGCGCTCTGGCCTCGCGTGCTGAGGCCGCTGTTTCGACTTCGAAATCGCTGATCTCCAGCACAGCTTTCAGCGTGAGCAAAATCGCGAGATCGTCGTCGACCAGCAAAATGCGGCGTTTCATAGCGGACTCCTCGAAGCGTGGGGTGGTAGCGTTGCGGGCCGGGAAGATTCATCCCTTCCGTTGATACACTAAGCAACGTGGCAGGATATCACGTCGAAAACTTTGGATGCCGCGCCAGCCGCTCCGATGGCGAAGCCATTGCCTCGGACCTGCGCAGGCGTGGTCTGGAGCCGGCCTCGCATCCTGCCGCCGCGCATGTGGTGATTGTAAACACGTGCAGCGTGACGGCGGAAGCCGATCGCCAGGCCCGCGCCTGGCTGCGCCGCCTGCACCGCGAGAATCCTGAGGCTCGCGTTCTGGTCACAGGGTGTTATGCCCAGCGCGCTCCCGAGGAACTGGCCAGCCTGGCGCAAGTTGACGCTGTCGTCGGCAACAGCCACAAGTCCCTGGTCGGCGATCTGGCAATGGATCTGGCCGCCCGCTCCCGGTCCGATTCCAGCCCCAACCTCATTCCAGTCTCCGTCCTCGTCGATGACCGGTTCGCGCACGCCGAGCTGGCCTCACTGCCCTTTGCCTCCGACTCCCGCCAGACCCGCCCCAATCTGAAAGTGCAGGACGGCTGCGGCAATCGCTGCTCGTTCTGCATCATTCCAGCGACGCGAGGCCACAGCCGGTCTTTGCCGCTCCAAAGCTGTATCGAGAACGTCCGCCGCTTCGCGGGTCAGGGGGGGCAGGAACTGGTTCTCTCCGGCATCAACCTTGGCCGATGGGGCCGCGACCTCCACCCGGTTCGCCGGTTCGAGGAGCTCGTCGACGCCATCCTCCGGCAAACCGCTCTGCCACGTCTCCGCCTCAGCTCCGTCGAGCCCATGGACTGGTCCGACGACCTGCTGGCTATCTATGGCGAGTTTGCGCAGGGCCAGCATCCGCGTCTCGCCCGCCATACGCATCTCCCTCTCCAGTCGGGCTCCGACGCGATTCTCCGCCGCATGTACCGGCGCTATCGCCCCTGGCACTACGCCGAGCGGCTGGCGAAAATCCGTGGCCTGCTGCCCGGGGCAGCCATCGGCGCGGATGTCATGGTCGGCTTCCCTGGTGAAACCGGCGCGCTCTTCCAGGAGAGTTACGACTTTATCGCCGCGCAGCCGTTCACTTACCTGCATTTGTTCCCATTTTCGGCACGGCCATCCACGCCGGCATGGGAGCTCCACCAGCAGACCCCGGTTCCCGCTCGCGCCGTCCGCGAGCGCATGGACGCGCTTCGCACCCTCATCGCCGGGAAATCGCTGGCCTTCCGGACCGCCTTCGTCGGCCGCACGCTTTCAGCCGTCACCATCGAACCGCTCCCCGCCGGCGCCACGCTGAGCATGACCGACAACTTCCTCAGGCTCGAAATACCCGAGGCTCTGCGGGGCAATCGGATGGTCGCCGCGCGGGTTGCGGGCCTCACTGCTGAAGGCCTGGCCGGCGCCATTGAGGCCGAATCCGCGGTTACCCAGAATCTATCCCTGCCGCGACCCGCCGGTTTCCGGCCGCATCCAACAGAACCGGCATTGCTATACTGAATTGCCGCGTGGCCACGGTCACGCCCGAGGAGAAATGCCCATCGATAAGCGTTCGGCGAAGCAGTTTATCCGCATCAACGACCGGATCCGCGCCCGCGAGATCCGTGTGATCGACGAGAAAGGGGAGCAACTCGGCATTCTGCCTCCCTTCGAGGCACTCAAAATCGCGCGCGAGCGCGGCCTGGATCTCGTCGAAGTCTCGCCTACCGCTCAGCCTCCCGTCTGCCGGATTCAGGACTACGGCAAGTTCCTTTACGAGAAGGAAAAGAGCGACCGGGCTGCCCGCAAGCGGCAGAAGGTCATCACCGTCAAGGAAGTCAAATTCTCCGTGACGATCGACGACCACGATTACGTGACGCGCAGGAACCAGGCGCTTCGCTTTCTGCAGGAAGGCGACAAGGTGAAGGCTTCGCTGCGGTTCAAGGGGCGCCAGATGGCGCACCGCGAGCTTGGCTACGCTATCATCAACCGGCTGATCCAGGACATTGGAGAGACGGGCGTGGTCGAATTCATGCCGCGCATGGAAGGCAACACGCTGCACGCCATCCTGGCTCCGGGTAAAAAGGAGTTGCCTAAGAAGCCGGCGGCGCCGCGTCCGCCCAGTCCACAGACCCCTGCGCCGCAGCCGCCGCAGTAACTCCGGTTCTTTCCGATCAGGGCGATTTTTACTGATCGGTCAACGAATGGGGTGCATCCTGTCGCAGGGGACAACTTTAAGCCGTTGATTCTGCTCGGTTACACGCTGTTGACAGCTTCGACAACAGGGTAACCTTCCTGCGCACAGCCTGGAGCAGGCACAGCGCACAGAGCAAACGCCCCTTGCGCCGAGCATCGCCGGTTCCGCATGGCGGGCGGCGGGTGGGTTGTGAAAGAACCCGGTTTCCGGCCTGGGCCGGAGGCGATTCTCGTTAGTCGGGAAAAGCGGATGTTGTGGTCAATGAAAAAGCTCTGCCGAGTGGGCAGAGCTTTCCTGATTCTCAGGGTAGGCGGATGGAGGAAATAGGCGCAAGGGAAATCGGTGGGTGGAAGGGTACGAAGGTACCAGGTGGCTGGTCATCGTCGCCAGGGAGTGGCCGCGAGCGGCCATGGCCCGAATGGCTCTTTTCCAGCGCTTTCGTGTTGCGGTGATTTGACAGTGGCCGGTGGTGATGTTGCCGATCATGGGGAGGACTCCGTGGCCGCCGACGACAGGCGGCAGGTGGATGAAAGCGCTCGTTCAGCGCCCGCATCACCACTCCGTCAGAGTCACTTTATCGACCCATTCGTGCAGGGGAGTGCCGGTGGGATCCTGGTCGAGCTGGAACTGGATCCCGACCATATCCTGCCAGGTGGTGGTGTTGGAGTTCCATGTCTGGTTGAGTCCGTAGGGCGTGCTATCGAAGACCAGCGTGTCGTAGCGATACTGAGTGGGGCCTGTGCGCTCCACGTACCACTGAACGTGGTGCCAGCCGGGCGTCCAGTGGGGACAGGGGATTCCATTGAGGATCCAGCTGCCGCCCTGGCTGTCCCAGGTGGACCAGTAGCCGTCTCCGAAGTCGCACTGGCTGCCGATCATGAACTCCTGGCCATTGAGCACCTGCCAGAGATCAAACTCGGAGGACCAGAAGTGGGCTTCGGCGGCGGGGTCGTGGTAGACCTCGAAGTCCCATAAGAAATGGGTCGCGGACTGGGTGCCGGGCATGATGTCCATAAACAGGACGTTGCTCCAGGAGGGTCCGTCGGCATACATCTCCATGCTGCTGCCGCTGAGCGAGGGGGTGCTCTGGTCCGGCTTCATCCAGTAGTTGCCGGTGTCGTGGGTGCCGGCCGCGCAGAGGCTGCAGATGCTCCAGTTGCCGGTGTCGTTCTGCATTTCGGTGAGCACGGTGGCGTTGGCAGGCGGAGTGGGCAGTGTCGTGCTGCTGGGGGGAGGCGTTCCGACCGTGACCAGCGCAATCTCAGATCGGTCGGTATCGCCCTGGGCGTCAAACGCGCGTGCGAAGAGGAGATGCTGGCCGGGAGGCATAGTGATTTGCGTGGAGACGGAACTCCCCCCGGTGCTGTTCTGGTAAACGGGTTGGCCGTCGAGGCAAACGGCCCATTTGGTCACGGTAGCGGAGCCGGCGGCGACGGCATTCACCTGGACGGTGGCTGGATTCTCGCCCGGTTTGGGACTCTGCATCCAAACGCCGCCGATCGGGGTTTGGTTGTTATATCCGTACCCGGGACCGCCGCAAACGGCATTGGTGTCGATCCCCGATCCACCGACAGGGCCCGACCCTGAGCTGCCGGCCATTGAAGGGGCACTGCCGCAGCCGGTGAGAAGCAGGAGCGGGACTGCCAGTGTGAAGGAAGCAAGAACAGAAACGGAAAGGAAAAGCCGAAACAATGCGGTACTCCCGGTGCATAGGTAGAGGGCGAGGGAAACCGCATGTGTTGTACCCTGGCCGTGAATCCGCGGCCGGTGGCGCATGTTGGCGTGTGAACGGCGATCTTTGTCTTTCGGTCGATTTCTCAGTGGCCGGTGGCGATGTTGCCGATCATGGGGAGGACTCCGTTGCCGCCGACGACGGTGGGGAGGTGGCCGTCCCACTTCTGGATGGCCTGCTGCTGGATCAGCTCCGGGGTGAGGGTTTGCTGGAGGAGCTTCTGCGCCTGGGCCTGGCCCGTGGCCTGGGCGATCTGGCGCTCGGCCTCGACCTTGGCCTGCTGCAGCTCGTACTCGGCCTGCTGGGCGCGCGGCTGGGCCACCTGTTTGTTCTCGATGGCGGTCTCGTACTCGGGCGAGAAGGAGAAGTTGGTGATGCTGACGCCGTCGACGGCGACGTTGACGTGGTAGGGGCTGAGGTTTCTGCGGATGAGGTCTTCGATCTGGCGGCGGACCTGGTCGCGCTTCTCGACGAGCTCCTCGGCGTTGTAGTGGGCGACGATGGCCTTGACGGCGTTGGAGACGACGGGCTGGATGATGCGGTCGTTGAGGGCCGATTCCATGCCGATGCGCTGGTAGATCCAGGAGGCGTCGCCGGGCTCGATGTTCCAGTTGGTGGCGACGGTCGATTCGACGTCCTGGAGGTCGAGGCTGGCGGCGTGCTCGGTGAGCTGGTTCTTTTGTACCTGGACGTTCATAAGGACGATGTCCTGGACCATGGGCAGCTTGATGTGGAGTCCGGGATAGAGGACGTTGGGGCTGGCCGCGCCAAATGTGGTGAGGACTCCGCAATGGCCGGCGGGGATGGTGACGAAGGTGCCGAAGAGGAGGATGAGGGCAACCAGCGCGCCGACCGCAAAAACGACCACGCGCCTGACGATATTGGTGGGAACGTCGACGTGACTGCCATTGGTGAGGACGGGCATGCGGGGTATCTCCTGAAGGGTCCCAGAATACTCCTGGCGGGGCGCGGATAGAATGAGGTCATTCAGATAAGGAGTGGGCGAGGGTGCGGGCGGAGCTGCAACAGGCCGTAGCGTTGTTGCGCCG